>JBHEKP010000134.1:0-3948 GCA_041859375.1 Candidatus Hydrogenedentales bacterium
CCTTTTCTACGCCGCCACCCAGTCCGCGCACAGGAGTTCCGCCTGCATGAGGACGGTTTTGACCGCCTCCTCCTGCAGGTCCGGGGGATAGCCGTACTTGTTCAGGATGCGCTTGACCATCACCCGGATCTTGGCGCGGGCACTCTCCCGCAGGGTCCAGTCGATGGTCACACTGTTCCGCACCTGCGTGATCAGTTCCGCCGCGATGACCTTCAGCTTGTCGTCGCCCATCGCCTCGATGGCCGATCCGTTTGAGGCCAGCGCGTCGTAAAACGCCACCTCGTCGTCCGTCAGGCCCAGATTCTCCCCGCGCTTTCCGGCCGCGTCCAGTTGTTTGGCCAGCTTGATCAGTTCCTCGATGACCTCCTGCGTGGCGATGGCGCGGTTGTGGTAGGCGTTGAGCGTCTTCTGGAGCTTCTCGCTGAAGAGCTGCGACTGCACCAGGTTGTGTTTGGCGCGCAGTTTCAGCTCGTCCTTCAGCAGCTTCGCCAGCAGTTCGGCGGCCACATTCTTGTGCCTCAGCCCGCGCACCTCGGCGAGGAACTGGTCCGACAGGATGCTGATGTCCGGCCTGGGCAGCCCGGCGGCGGTGAACACGTCAATCACCTGTCCGTCGGTCGTGATGGCCTTCGACACCAGCTGGCGGATGGCCGCGTCCAGCTGCTCGGGCGTTTTGGCCCCGCCGATGGTCTTCTTGTTCAGCGTGGCCTGCAGTGCCTGGAAGAAGGAGATGTCGTCCCGGATTTCCTCGGCCTCGTCCGACGCGGCGCAAAGGGCGAAGGCGCGGGACAGGTCGGTCACCACCTGCGCGAAGCGCGCCATGCCGTTCTCCTGCTCAAGGATGCGCTCCTGCCCGGCGGGGAGCAGCGCCAGCCGCTCGGCGGGCGTGCCGTCGCGCCATTTTCCCCAGTCGAGCCCGTGCAGCATGTCGCGGGCCACCCCGTGCTTCTCCAGCATCACGGCCACGGCCTGCCCCGTGTCATGGGCCGGGCTGCCCTTGCCGCCGCTCTCGGTGTACACGGCCAGCGCCTGCTTGAGCTGGTCCGCCAGCCCCAGATAGTCCACCACCAGCCCGCCCGGCTTGTCCCGGAACACCCGGTTCACCCGCGCGATGGCCTGCATCAGCCCGTGGCCGCGCATCGGCTTGTCGGCGTACATCGTGTGCAGGCACGGCGCGTCGAAGCCCGTCAGCCACATGTCGCGCACGATGACGATGCGGAAGGGGTCCCTGCTGTCCTTGAACCGGGTCGCCAGCCTGCGCCGCCGCTCCTTGTTGCGGATGTGCCGCTGCCATTCCGGGCCGTCGTCCGCGCCGCCCGTCATCACCACCTTCGCCACGCAGTCCCCCCCCCTCTCCGCCTCCGGGTCGTCGTCCCTGTCGCCCGCCCACTCCGGCCGCAGTTTGACGACCGCCTCGTAAAAGTCCACGCAGATGCGGCGGCTCATGCACACCACCATCGCCTTGCCGTCCATCGCCCCCAACCGCCGCTCAAAATGCGCCACAAAGTCGGCGGCGATCAGCGCGACGCGCTTCGGGTCGCCCACCAGCGCCTCCAGCGCCGCCCACTTGGTCTTCAGGCTGTCCTTCCGCGACTGCTCCTCGCCCTCGGTGATCTCGTCGAATTCCGCGTCAATCCCCGGCAGCGCCGCCGCGTTCAGCCCCAGCCTGGCGATGCGGCTCTCATAGTAGATCGGCACCGTGGCCTTGTCGGCCACCGCCCGCTGGATGTCGTAAATGCTGATGTACTCGCCGAACACCGCCCGCGTGTTCGCGTCCGTCTTCTCGATGGGCGTGCCCGTGAACCCGATGAACGACGCGTTCGGCAGCGCGTCCCGCATGTGCCGCGCCAGCCCGTCAATCAGGTCATACTGGCTACGGTGCGCCTCGTCCGTGATGACCACGATGTTCCGCCGTCCGCTCAGCGACGGGTTGCGCTCCCCCTTCTCCGGCAGGAACTTCTGGATCGTCGTGAACACCACCCCGCCGCTCGCCACCGCCAGCAGCTCCCGCAGATGCTCCCGGCCCGCCGCCTGCACCGGCGTCTGGCCCAGCAGCTCATGGCACCGCTGGAACTGGCCGAAAAGCTGGTCGTCCAGGTCGTTCCGGTCCGTCAGCACCACCAGCGTCGGGTTCTGCATCAGCGGGTGGCGGATCACCCGCGCCGCGTAAAACAGCATGGAAAAACTCTTGCCGCTCCCCTGCGTGTGCCAAACCACGCCCGCCCGCCGGTCGCCCGGCCTGCCGTGGCGCATCCGGCCCGCCCAATACCCGCCCTCCTCCTCCCTCGCCGCCCCGCCGCCGGCCATGCCGCTGGCCCGCAGCGTCTCCTCCACCGCCACGTTCACCGCGTGGAACTGGTGGTAGCCCGCAATAATCTTGTGCGGCTCCCCGCTGTCCGGATCGTCCTCAAAAACGATGAAATGCTGGAGCAGGTCCAGAAAGCGCTTCGGCTCGAAAACCCCGCGCGCCAGCGTCTCCAGTTCCAGCGCCGAATCCGGCGCGTCCTCCCCGTCAACCGTCCGCCACACCTTGAACCACTCCTGGCTCGCTGTCAGCGACCCCATCCGCGCCTGCAAGCCGTCGCTCACCACCAGCACCGCGTTGTACTGAAGCAGCGCCGGAATCTCCGCCTTGTACGTCTGAAGCTGCGCGTGGGCGCCCCACACCGTCGCGTTCTCGTCCGCCGCGTTCTTCAGCTCGATCAGCCCCAGCGGCAGCCCGTTCACAAACACCACGATGTCAGGCCGCCGGTTCTGCTGCCCCCGCACCACCGTGAACTGGTTCACCGCCAGCCAGTCGTTCATGGGCGCATGGTCAAAATCCACCAGCCGCGCATGATCCCCCGCGATGGACCCGTCCGCCCGCGGATACTCCACCGCCACCCCGTCCCGCAGCATCCGGTGGAAAATGCGGTTCGTCTGCGTCAGCGAAGGCGTCGCCACCCGCAGCACCCTCCGCAGCGCCTCCTCCCGTGCCTCCTCCGGCATGGCCGGGTTCAGCCGGTAAATGGCATCCCGCAGCCGCCCCTCCAGCACCACCTCGCCAAAGGACGCCCGCTCCGCAAACAGCTCGCCGGGGACCATCTGCGGGCCGTGGCCCACTGCATAGCCCAGCCCGCCAAACCAGCCCAGCGCGGCCTCTTCGACCATGGATTCGGTGAACTGGCTCATGCGTCACCCCTCCTCTGTGTGCGGGTCCGGTGAAGACGCTCCGTGAAGCCGCCCTCCTTCCCGAAGGTGTCCGCCTGGGCGCTGAGCTGGCGGTCAAGCAAAGCGCAGGCCACCCCGATGAGCACCAGCACCGCATTGGCGGCGGCTTCGGCGTGGCGGTGTTTTATGGACGGTATGGACGGGATGGACGGTATGGACAGAGCAGGAGCTTCGCCGTTGGGGTTGGCGGTGGGGCTTGCGGCATACACCGGGGGCGCGCTGTCGCCGGGGCGTGGGGACTGCGCCGGGGGCACGCTGTCGCCGGGGCTTGGGGGCTGCGCAGGGGCCGCGCTGTTGCCTAGGCTTGGGGTATGCGCAGGGGCCGCACTGTTGCCTAGGCTTGGGGTTTGCGCCGGGGCGGTGGGGCTTGGAGTTTGCGCCGGGTCGGCGGCGTTGCGTCCATCCCGTCCATACTGTCCATCCCGTCCATATCGTCCATCCTCCCTCCCACAAACCTCCCTCACCCACTCCGCCACCTCATCGGCCGTCTTCGGCCGCCGCGCCACCAATTCCCGCCGCAGCGGATCATCCCGCTCCCAAAGCAGGAACCCCCGCTGCCGCAGAAAATCCTCATAATCCAGCCGCAACTCCTCAAGGCTCGCCCGCGCCACATTTGTCAGCTTCAGTTCCGTCTTCTTCGAGGTGCCCGACGCCTGGCTGCCCTCCGCGATGTTCTGCACCCCCGAGCGCGCCGCCTGCACCATCTGGTCATGCGTCCGGCTCCGACGGTCAATGTTC
>JBHEKP010000202.1:0-8593 GCA_041859375.1 Candidatus Hydrogenedentales bacterium
CATCATCGCCCGCAGGGGCGGCGTCACCGCCTTTGTCGAGGTGCGCACCCGCGCCGTCGCCGACCCCGTGCCCCCGGAGGACACGGTCACCTTCCCCAAGCGGCAGCACCTCCGCGCCGCCGCCCGCCGATGGCTCGCCGCAACCCCCCAGCCCGACGGCATGTCCTACCGTTTCGACGTCGTCGGCGTCATCCTTCCCCCGCGCGGCAAGGCGCAGGTGACCCACCATCCCGACGCCTTCCGCATGGACGAATAAAAAAGCCGCCGGAGCGCGGGGCCCCGGCGGCGTTCCGGTTTGCGGACGGTTATTTTGCGGCGGTATACGGGGCCTCGAAGACATACCCGCCGGACGCGGCGTCGCAGCGGAACTCGCCCTCCTCAACGCGCGGGTTGGTGAGCCCCTTTGCGGCGGCCACGGGCGCGCCACCCTCGGTCACACCCTCCGCGGAGGCCGCCGGTAGGCAGACCACGGCGGTGGTGTTCGCCGGAATGGTCACGGCCACGCGAATCCTCCCGTTCTCGATTTTCCAGTCGCTCACGACCTCGCCCCGGATGGAGCGGTAGGCGAGTTTGGCGGAGCTGAGGCCGCCGCCCGGCCTAGGCCGGATAATGATCTTCTTGAACCCGTCCGCGCCGGGCTGGATGCCCGCCACGTCGGTGTACATGAACTCGCCCACCGCGCCGAAGGCGTAGTGGTTGAAGGAGTTCATGCCGGGATCGGCGAAGCCCTTTTCCGGGGACCACCCGTTCCAGCGCTCCCACATGGTGGTGGACCCGAGTTTCACCTGGTAGAGCCAGGAGGGGAAGGTCTCGTTCATGAGCAGCGTGTAGGCCAGGTCGCTCCGGCCCGCCCGCACCAGCGAGGGCAGCAGGCGCGGCGTGCCGATGAAGCCCGTGGCAAGGTGGTTGTCAAAGCGGGCAATCTCCGCCGCGAACTGTTCCGCCGCCGCCGCCCTCAGCTCCTCCGGAATCAGGTCAAAGGCGAAGGCAAGGGCGTAGCCGGTCTGGCTGCTCTCAAGAATTTTGCCGTCGGGCCCGACAAACGCCTTGATGAAGGCGTTGCGGATGTTTTCGTGAAGGGCGGTGTAGCGCGCCGCGTCGTCTGTTCTGCCGATGATCCCCGCCATTTCCGACATGAGCCGCGCCAGATACGCGTAATACGCCGTGCAGATGACCTCGTCCTTCGCGCCGCCGCCGAGGTTCAGCCAGTCGCCGAAGCCCAGGTCCCTGCGGATGAACTCCCTGCTGGTCTTTTCAAGGTACTCCATGCCCCTGGCCATGTTCGCGTAGTGCCGCTCGATGACCCGCGTGTCACCGTAGAAGCGGTGCATCAGGTACGGGCAGATGAACGCCGCGTCGCCCCAGGCCACCGCGCCGCCCTCGTTGAGCACGTCGGGCGCGACATGGGGGAAGGAGCCGTCCGCGAGCTGGCCGTCCTCGATGAGATCCACCAGCCACTTCGTGTGGAACGCGCCGATGTCCGCCGTGTAAAGCGCCGTGGGCATGAAGAACTGGGCGTCGCCGGTCCAGCCGAGGCGCTCGTCGCGCTGCGGGCAGTCCGTGGGCGCCTCCAGATAGTTGCCCTTCTGCCCCCAGACGATGTTGTGCGCGAGCTGGGTCAGCAGCGGGCTGGACGCCTCGAAGCGCGCCGTCTGCGGAATCTCCGAATTCATCACGACGCCCGTCACGTCCGAAAGGGCGGGCGGTGTTTTCACACCCGACACCTCGACGTAGCGGAAGCCGTGGAAGGTGAAGCCCGGCTCCAGCACCGCGCGCCCGTCCGCCGCGAGACGGAAGGTGTCGGTGGCGCGGGCGGCCCGCAGGGCGATGGTGTACAGCATGCCGTCCTCGGGCTGGAGCATCTCCGCAAAACGCAGCACCACCGTGTCCCCCGCCTTCCCCTCGACGGCCACCTTCGCCCAGCCCACCATGTTCTGGCCCAGGTCGTACACAAACACGCCCGGTTTCGGTTCTGTCATCTTCTGTGCGGCAAAGGTTTCCATGCGGCGCACGGGGTTGCCCGGATGGGCCTGCACGGGGACCGTCACCTCCGCGCGCGGCGTCACCTCCGCGGGAAACCACGTGCTGTCGTCAAAGCCGGCCAATTCCCAGCCGGGCGTCGCCTTGGCGAAGTCGCGGGTCTCGCCCATGAGCAGGTCCGCCTCGCGGATTTCACCGTAGGCCGCCTTCCAGGAGCCGTCCGTCACCACCCGCGCCGTGGTCCCATCCTCGTACTCGATCTCCAGCTGGGCCAGGACGCGCGGGCTCTCGCCGTACACGTTGCGCCCCTTCAGGCCCACATGCCCCGCGTACCAGCCGTCGGCCAGGATCACCGCCGCCGCGTTGGCCGCGCCGGGCTTGAGCAGGGCGGTCACGTCGTATGTGTTGTAGTAGACGCGCTTGCTGTAGTCGGTCCAGCCGGGCGTGAACAGGGCGTCGCCCACCCGCGCGCCGTTGATGCGCATCTCGTAAATGCCGAATGCCGACGCGTGCACCGTGGCGCGGCGCACCGGCTTGTCCACCGCGAATTCACGGCGGAGCTGGGGCGGCGGCGGCAGGTAGAGCGCCTCGCCCAGCGGCTTGCCCCAGGGCTTCGCCCCGTACGGGGCCACCGCCTCCGCGTCCACCCAGCCCCTCCCCTTGAACTTCGCCGTGTCCCAGCCCTTTTCGGGCCGGTCCTTCAGGCACTTCCAGGAGCCGTCGGTGTTGAGCGCGAACAGGGCGCCGCTCTTCAGCGTGACCTCCAGCGTTGCGATGAACCCCGCGTTCCCCGCGTTGTTCTGGCCCTCCACGCCCATCACGTTCGCGCCCGGCGCGAGCAGTTCCGTCACATCGTACTCATAACAGCGCTTGTACCCCTGGATGGGATCCTTGCCCTTGCCCGCGCGCTTGCCGTTGAAGCTCACCTTCGCGCCGTTGTCCGCCGAGGCGTAGAGCACCGCCTTCACCATCGGGTCGTCCTTGGGCAGCGTGAACTCCTTCCGGAACCAGCGTTTGCACGCCGGGATGTCCTTCGCGGGCACCCCCTCCGGGAACCAAATCCACGACGCGCCCTTCATCGGTTCCCGCAGCAGCTCCTCGTCTCCGGGCAGCGCGCCGTCATAGCCAATCCACTCCGCCGTCCAGTCCGCCGGCGTCAGCAGGCCCATGGAAAAGCGCGCCGGGGCGCTCCATGCCGAGGGCTTCCCGTCCTGATCCCACACGCGCACCTTCCAGTGGCAGACCGTCCGCGATGTGAGCGGCGCGCCCGCCCAGGGAATCAGCACCGACTCGTCCGAGGCCACCTTTCCCGAATCCCACAGGTCGCCCTGGTCCTTCGCCAGCGCTTCCGGCGACGATGACGCCACAATCTGGTAGGCCGTCTGCGCCAGGCCGCGCCCGTCGCCCGTGAGTATCCAGGTGAGGCGCGGCACTGTCACGTCAATCCCCATGGGATCGGTCCTGTATTCGCATTTCAGCTCCACAGGTGTCAGCCCGGCGGCCACCGCCGCACCCGCGCACAGCACCGCCCCTGCGGCAACCATCATGAAACGTCCCATTGAAGGATCTCCCGTGTTTTCCGGGCGTCGCCCGGCCAAAAAGGCATTCTACCCCCCAACGCCGCCAAAGCCAAAACCGCCCCCGGCCCCCCTTTCCCTTCCGCGCCCCCTTCCCGTACAATGGGCGGCGCAACCCCAAGGAGGACCGGCCATGTCAAAGTACGTGCTCGCGCTCGACCAGGGAACCACAAGCTCCCGGGCCATCGTTTTCGACCGCCGGGGCCTCCCCGTGGCCTCCGCCCAGCGGGAATTCGAACAGCTCTTCCCCCGCCCCGGCTGGGTGGAGCACCGCCCCGGGGATCTCTGGGCCACCCAGGCCGGCGTTGCCGCCGAGGCACTCTCCCGCGCGGGCGCGGCCCCCGCCGACATCGCAGCCCTCGGCATCACCAACCAGCGCGAAACCACCCTCGTCTGGGACCGGGCCACCGGCGCGCCCCTGTGCAACGCCATCGTCTGGCAGGACCGGCGCACCGCACCCCTCTGCGACCGGATGCGCGCCGAAGGAATGGAGCCCCTTTTCCGCGAGCGGACCGGCCTTCTCCTCGACGCCTATTTCTCCGGCACCAAGGTCCGCTGGATCCTCGACAACATCCCCGGCGCGCGGGACCGCGCCGCGCGCGGCGAACTCGCCTTCGGCACCGTGGACTCCTGGCTCGCATGGAACCTCACCGGCGGCAAATGCCACGTCACCGACGGGTCAAACGCCGCGCGCACCCTCATGTTCAACATCCACACCGGCGAATGGGACGACGAACTCCTCAACGCCCTCGGCGTGCCCCGCGCCATGCTGCCCGCGGTCGTGGACTCCTGCGGCGTCTGCGGCCAAACCGCCCCCGGCGTCTTCCCCTCGCCCGTGCCCGTGGCGGGCATGGCGGGCGACCAGCAGGCCGCCCTCTTCGGCCAGATGTGCCTCCGCCCCGGCATGGTCAAAAACACCTACGGCACCGGATGCTTCATGCTCCTCCACACCGGCGGCCGCCCCGTGCCCTCACGGAACAACCTCCTCACCACCGTCGCCTGGCGGCGCGGCGGAAAACTCGAATACGCCCTCGAGGGCAGCGTCTTCATCGCCGGGGCCGTCGTCCAGTGGCTCCGCGACGGGCTCGGCATCGTGCGCGGCGCCGCCGAAATCGAGGCCCTCGCCGCCTCCGTGCCCGACACCGGCGGCGTCTGCCTCGTGCCCGCCTTCGCCGGACTCGGCGCGCCCCACTGGGACCCCTACGCCCGCGGCGTCATCGCCGGCATCACCCGCGGCACCACCGCCGCGCACATCGCACGCGCCGCCCTGGAGGGCATCGCATTCCAGGTCGCCGACGTGCTCGACGCCATGGCCGCCGACGCCGGCGCCGACGCCACGGAGCTGCGCGTGGACGGCGGAGCCGCCGCAAACAACCTGCTCATGCAGTTCCAGGCCGACCTGCTCGGACTCCCCGTCGCCCGGCCCAGGGTCATCGAAACCACCGCCCTCGGCGCCGCCTACCTCGCCGGACTCGCCGTCGGCTTCTGGCAGTCCCCCGATGAAATCGCCCACCAATGGGCCGAGGAGCGCCGCTTCACCCCCGCCTTTCCCCCCGGCGAGCGCGCCGCGCGCCGCGCCGCATGGAACAAGGCACTCGCCCGCGCAAAAGGATGGGAAGACCCCGAATAGATCAGCCACGGGGGAGGGATGGACGGGAGTGGACGGGAGTGGACAAAAATGGACGGGGATGAAAGAGAGGGCTGCGCGGCGCGGGAAATCCTGTGAATACTGTCCAAATTTCCCCCTTCTTCGCCCTCCGTCCCCCCTGCCTCACTCCCCCCGTCCAAGCACCAATCCCAGCCGCCATGCCACCCGCCCCGCATGCCGCAACTGGTGCTCCCATATCCGCACCACCCGCCACCCCGCACGGCGCAGCGTCCGCGTCACCTCCCCGTCACGCGCCCGGTTCCGCGCCACCTTCCCGTCCCAAAACTTCCGGTTCGACTTCGGCCGCCGGTAGCACTTGGGACACCCGTGCCAGAAGCACCCGTCCACAAACACCGCCACCCGCTCCCGCCGAAACACAAAATCCGGCCGCCCAAACACCGGCTGGCCCCGCCGCCACCCCGTTATCCCCGCCCCCCGCATAATCGCAATCAGCCGCAGCTCCGTTCCCTTGTTCCCCTTGGAACGGATCTTCGACATCACCTCCGAACGCTTCTCTTTGGTGAACACGTCAGGCATTGGAATCAGACAGGCTGTTTCGTCTTGACGAATTCTATAAAACCGCCGATTGACAGCAGTTTGTTCTGCTGAGATGGAGCGTAAGTAATGTGGAGATCCTGGGGTATGACCAGTGTTAGTTGTTGGTTGTACATTTCATCAATCTGCGCTTCAGAAATCCCCGGCTGAAGTGTGCAGAGATGCTTTTTAGGAATTCGCTCTGCCTCCACAAGCACTTGACGCCACCGGTCTTTACTGGAAGATTTTGCTCCAAGCATTACAAGCAGCGAGGCATCGTAGCTAATGTCTTGGTATTCGCTCTCCCCGGGAAAAATGAAGTCCGGCTTATTCCTGCGCTCCGTTCTTGCCTGGGCAGTAAAACGAAGGCCATGCAGTGAAAAAAGTGTGGCGAGATGGTTTTGCAGGGAATGACCCATTCTTGACTTGCGACGATTTTGAACTGACAGTGAAAAGGCTATGAACTCGTCCACTTCTTTAAATCCGCCTTGGATTCGCTGGCTAATCAGCACTTTTTCCAGCGCCCTGAACAATTGCTCTTCCCGCTCCAGCCAACGTATCAGCGCAAGGTCGCCGTTTTTCCAGTCCACATCCACCTGTTTTCGCGCAAAATCTGACAATGTGTAAGTGGTTGGGAAAGACATGCCGAAAGTTGCGAGCATCAGACTTTCATCGTCAAGCGTCGTTGGCAATGCGACTTCTAAATCTAGCGCTTCAAGGATTTGCTGCCCAAGGAACTCCAAGTTTTGAGCACTCAATGCTTCAAATGAAATAACGTCAAATTGTTCTTGGGCGTCATGAATGCTAAAAAGCGCCTCAGCGGCTCTAAACCACGAAGAACTTGCCTGAAAAACAAGCCCAAAATATAAATCGTTATGGGTGCGCACGACGACTAGCAAATCACCCGCTGCGGCACATTCCAAGAATTCCCCACTATAATATAAGCGCCATTCAGGTGACCGCCCGGTCCTTGAGGCGCTTTTGGCCCTAACATCGTAAAAGGTAAAATTCGATTCTGCGCTTTGTGGATCGTTGTCGTCGGCAAAATAGTGCCATGTTATGGAGCCATCTGCCCGATCAAGGCGTTCTTCAACTTGAAAAAGTTCTTTGAGTGCCCGGTTGCCGTTTATTTCATGCTCATTAGAGGCCAGTCCTGGTAAATCCACCCTAACCAGTATTTTATGGGCAACCGCCTTGAATACCTCCGCTAAATTCATTTTTTCCTCCTGTTGGGTGCCGCTTTAGATTTTTTTCGACCCTTCGCAATCGGGGTTTCTGCAGGCTCCGATTCTACCGCTCCCAATGTGGCCGCTTCCTCGCACATTGACAACGCAAATTCGGGCTGGTACTCAACCGGATTATTAAGGGAAACGACAACATTTTTGGCCAATCTTTCAACAACCGGCACAACCACGGAATTCCCAAATTGTCTGTATGCTTGTGTGTCTGAGACAGGTATTTTGAATGTGTCAGGATAGCCCATCAATCGGGCGCACTCACGGGGTGTAAGCCGTCTGGGATTGACGCCGACTCCTTGTGTTATCAGGATTTCCGAACCATCTTTAAAATATCGCGCGCTTAGGGTGCGTGCAGAATCATAAGGGCCAAAAAGGCCAAAGCCAAACCCGTTTCCCGCAGCCCTGTGCTTTTCAGCATATCCCTGGAGATAATTCCATAAATGATCGGATAACGTGTATTTTGCGGCAACTTTCTTTTCAAGAATTGATTCAAGTGTCGGCCCTTCTTTGGGAAGGTCCGGAAATTCAAACCATCTGTTTTCTTTAAAGCCCACAAGAAACACCCGTTCACGATGCTGTGGCACAACGCTTTTTGCGTCGATTATCTTCCAATAAACATGGTATCCCAACACCTCCGTGAGGGTCCTATGGATAATTTCAAATGTCCTGCCCCTGTCATGGCTTCGAAGGTTTTTTACGTTTTCTAGAACGAACGCTGATGGCTTGTGGTAGTCTATGATTTCAGCCAGTGAAAAAAAGAGGTTGCCTTGCTTCTCATCTTCAAATCCGTGTTTCCTGCCAAGGCTGAGCTTTTTGGAAACCCCTGCGATACTAAATGGTTGGCATGGAAATCCGGCGCAAAGAATGTCGTGTGCCGGTATCTCGGAAACGCCAATGGAATGTATGTCACCATGAGGCTTCTCGCCAAAATTTGCCTCATAGGTTATCTGGGAGTATTTGTCCCAGTCACAAGACCAGACACATTCGCAACCAGCCTGTTCAAAGGCCAGTCTGAACCCTCCGATTCCACAAAAAAGGTCAATAAACCGAAACTTCTGAGTCAGGGCTACTCCATATGGACTGTGTTCTTCTTTAATCTTCTCGGAAACGCTTCTTTCTTTGGATACTCTTTTCCTTTTAACCGAAGGGTGATCGATTTTCTTTCTCATCTCTTCACAACCCCCTTAAACAACTGCTCAGGGGGACACTCCAAAGCCTTGGCGAGGGCAACGATGTTGAGGACGGCGACATTGCGCTCGCCCCGCTCAATATCGCCGACGTAAGTGCGGTGCAAATCCGCCCTTTCAGCCAGTTCTTCCTGGGAAATTCCCAAGGCCAAACGGAGGGTACGCACGTTGTCCCCAAAGGTGATAAGAATTGGGTTTTTCATGCGCTAATGATAGGCGGGCATGAACACTATGAGTCTACAGGCTATAAGTGGAACGGCTTGTGCCGAAACAAAAAAAAACGCCCCCGCCGCGGTGTATGCCGTGGCGGGGGCGGGGGATGCCGTGGGGGCCGGGGGGCGGCGCCTTAGACGTTTTTGATCTTGGCGACGCGGGGGGCCTGGATGCGGTCCATCATGGGCATGGAACCGGCGAGGGGCCGTGCGTACT
>JBHEKP010000233.1:0-3125 GCA_041859375.1 Candidatus Hydrogenedentales bacterium
CGCCCCCCTTTAATGTTCCCCCCGCGCTGGGGTAAAATAGGGGCCTCAGAAGCGGCTGAAACCCCATTTCACAAGGACCCCTTTGATGTTGGAAATCAAACCTTTCCGGGGACTGCGGTTCAATCCGGCGGTCACCGGTTCTCTCGACGCGGTGGTTACACCGCCCTATGACGTGATTACGCCCGCAGAGCGGGCTGAACTGGCGGCGGGCAATCCGTGGAACATGACCCACGTGATTTTGCCGGAGCCGGGGCCGGACGGCCAGTCGAAGTACGACCATGCCGCGGCGCTGCTGGAGCGCTGGGCGGGGGAGGGCGCGCTGGTGCGCGACGAGGCCCCCGCATATTACCTGCTGCGCCAGCGCTTCACCGATCTGGAGGGGCGCGCCCATGTGCGGCGGGCCTTTTATGCGACGGTGAAACTGCCCGAACCGGGGGAGAAGTACATCCTCGGCCATGAGCGCACCTTCAGCAAGCCCGTGGAGGACCGGCTCGCGCTTACCCGCGCCACGCGCCTGAACTTCGGCGCGGTCTTTGTGCTCTATTCCGACCCCCAGGCGCGCTTGGGCGCGTTTCTGGCGCAGATGGACGCCCGTCCCGCGGACTGGACCGCCCGCACCATGGACGGCGCGGAGAACGAGTTCTGGCGCGTGGACGCCGACCCGGCGGTGGCGGAATTTTTCCCGGGCCACACCCTCTACATCGCCGACGGGCACCACCGATTCCAGACGGCCTGCGCCTACCGCGACGAGCTGCGCGCGGCGGGCGCACCGGCGGGCGGCACGCCCCAGGACTACGCGCTCATGGGCTTTGTGGCCTTTGAGGATCCGGGCCTTCAGGTCTACGCCGCCCACCGTGTCGTGCCCGGCTATCCGGGCTTTGACGCGGAGGCGGTGCTGCGCGGGCTGGAACCGTGGTTCGACATGGAGCCGGTGGCGTCGGGGCTGGCCGATCTGGTCAAAAGCCAGCCGGACGACGGCGTGTTCGGCCTGCGGCTGGGGGGGAGGGGCGACTGGCTGCTGCGCTTCAACCGCAGTGACCGCACCGAACTGCTGGGTGACGACCGCGCCGCCCCGTGGCGCGGACTGGACGTGGCGCTGCTCCACCGGGGCATCTTTGAGCGCATCCTCGGCATGCCCGAAGGTGCGGAATACGTCTACGAGAAACGGGTGGAGTCCGCACTGGATGCGGTGGAAGGCGGCACCGCCGCCATGGCCTTTGTGCTGAAGCCCACACGGTCCGGCCAAATCCGCGACTGCGCCGAGGCGGGCGAGCCCATGCCCCAGAAATCCACCTATTTCTTCCCCAAACTCCCCACCGGTGGTGTGCTGAACGCGTTGTATTAAACCGTATCCGCCCCGGCAAAAGCAGATTTTCCTGGAAATCCGCACCCTTTTTCCGCCCGATTTGGTAAACGTTTACTATGGCATCACATCAAACAATAGCGCTAATGCGGGGAAAATATAAATTATTGACACAAATGACATTCTTGGTATGCTGTCAGTAGCACATGAGGACAACTGTCATATATTACACTGACATGCTGTGCAATATACTATAACCAAAGCGGACAATCACATTAGGGAAGGGGGTCGGCAGACAAAAAAGAACCGCCCCCCGGCGCGAACCGGGGGGCGGTAAAGACCAAGGCTAATCAGTGAGATTAGTTGGAGAAGGCGCCAACAAGCGCGGCAATGGTCGGAAGGACCGGGGATTCGCAACGCTTCATGGCTTCCGTCGCCGTCGGGCCGTCCATGGTCTCGATGCCAGGAACGCCGATGTATTTCTTGAATTCAACGTGCCCGTCCATGTAGAGCACATTGCAGCCACCGGGAACGTGGTTGAAGTAACCCTCGCCGCCGCTGGACAGGGTGTCAAGCATGAGGAAAAGGGTGCTCTGCGCCATGTTGGACGCTGCGGGGTTGTTGATGTCGGTGATCAGGAAGCGCTCGATGCCTTCACGGAAGCGATAAATGGTGTCGCCACCGCCGTTACCGTAGCCCATGTTCTGGAAAGAAGAGCCGACCTCAACATCACTGTCAACCGCCTTGAGTGCCTCGGAGGGATCGCCACCGCTGGTAAGGAAGCCGAGAGCGCCCACATTATTGGCAAGGCCGTCAAGCGCGGCGCCAACCTGTGCCGGAACGGGGATGTTCGGGTTGCTCAGGGAGCTGCCAAGAAGCGGGACAATCGCGAAAGAACTGGCCGGGAGAGAAAGGTCGGGCCTGTCGAAAACCCAACCGAAGTAGGCATAAGAAGCGTCGATGATACCCGGATCCCACGCAAGGCGCGGGCTGCCTGCGGTGCCTTCAGAATCACCAGGCTGGAAATAAAGATCCTTCTGGTGCTCACCCAGCTCCGCGTCGGACGGGCAGAGGCTGATGTTGGGGTCCGTGAGGTACTCGGGGAAAATTGAGTACACATTGGGGCCGGCTGCAACGTCGCTGTCCATGACGCCGGCGCGGTTGCGGTAAATCTGCAACGTGGGATAACCGCCCTTCGACTCGTTGCTGTACATCTTGAAGACCAGACCCCACTGCTTGAGGTTGTTCTGGCAGCTGGAACGGCGCGCGGACTCGCGGGCGCGGGCCAGGGCCGGGAGCAGGATCGCGGCAAGAATGCCGATGATCGCGATCACGACCAGCAGTTCGATGAGTGTGAATCCTTTTTTACGCATACCTTGACTCCTTGTTGAGACTGACAGTTATCGGGCTTTGCAGCCCATACCCAAAAAAAGGCCCAAAAACCAACGTTTAGGAACAGCCCAACCGTCGATTCTCATACCCTATTATAAGAAAAACCGGCATATTTAGCAAGCATAATTTTTATTGACCGAAAGTGGCAGAATTTCCGGTATTTTCGTCGTGATTACTGTTGCAGGATGACATTTTTGACGGTTTGGAGGGCCATGACGCAGTAGCCGATGCCGGCGTTGACCGGTCCCGGCCCGGCTTCCTGGTAACGGAGGAATTCCACATGACCATCCAAATAGAGCACATTGGAACCACCGGGAATGTGGTTGTAGAGGGTGGTGTCAATGCCGATCATGTCGCCCATGATCCAGACCTGGCTCTGCGCCTGGGCGCTGGCGGCGGGGTTGTTGATGTCGGTGATGAGGAAACGCTC
>JBHEKP010000028.1:0-4266 GCA_041859375.1 Candidatus Hydrogenedentales bacterium
CCGCTCCCAGATAATGGGTTGTCCGGTTGAGGCGGACATAGTAAAGCCCCCGACCTTTGTGATAGCAAAGTCCGGGGGCTTTTTGACGTTCAGGTTTCGGCGTTTTCATGGGCAGCATCCTCTTGAAATGTGTACTGTACAATCGTCCAAGGGTTTGCTGCGCTACTGTCATGCAGGTAACGGCTTTTGTAAGTCCAGCCGATTCAGCGGTTTAAAAATGGTGGGCGATATTGGGCTCGAACCAACGACCTCCACGATGTCAACGTGGCGCTCTAACCAAGCTGAGCTAATCGCCCTTAACCGGACGAATCATACCAAAAAGCGCGGCGGACTGTCAAAACGGCGCGGGGACGGGGAAGGTTCCTCCATGCCGCGGGGACCGTTTCGGGAACGGTTGCGGCGCTGTCCTGTATAATGGGGGGAAGGGACGGGCAACGTCCGGCGCGCGGTGGTTTTGCGGCCGGGACAGGAGCGGCGGATGCCGGATTTGCAGAAGACACAGGAGCCGCGCGGCGGCGCGCGGGCCAGGTTTGCGGCGCTGATGCGCCTGCTCGACGACGCGTCGCCCTTGGTGCGGGAGGCGGTGTCGCGGGAGATCCTGGCCTATGGCGACGCCCTCGCGGAGGAGCTGCGCCTGCTGTCCTTCCCGCCGGACGGGGAGCAGTGGGCGCTGCTGCGGTCGCTGTCGATGCCCCATTACCGGGCGGCGCTGCGTCGGCACTGGGCGGAATGGCGCGACGGGCCGGACGACTGCGCCCGGCTTGAGGCGGCACTGGCGCTGCTCTCGCGCTTTGTGGACGGCCCCCGGACGCGCGCGCCGCTGGGCGCCGCGCTGGATGCGCTGGCGGCGGAGTTTGCGGCCTCGGGCGCGCCCCGCGCGGCGGAGGAGCTCGCCCTGTTCCTTTTCCAGGACAAGGGTTTTCAGGGGGTGCGCCACGACAGCGCCCTGCCGGAGCATGGCAGCCTCGCCGCCGTGCTGGAGGAGGGCCGCGGCCTGGGCGTCATGCTGGTGTGCCTGTATGTGCTGGCCGGGGCGCGGCTCGGCCTGGACATCCGCGCCTGCAACTGGCCCGGGTGCACCCTTGCCCGCTTCTTTGGCGAGGACGGGGGCATGCTCATCGTGGACTGCATGAGCGGCGGCAGGCCCATGTCCGCCGAAACCTTCCTCACCATGCAGGGCCCCTCGCGCGAGGCCGCCGGGGCCATGCTCGCCTTCGAGGCCAACACCGCCGAGTTGATTATGGAATGCCTCTCCAGTCTTGGCCGCGCCTACACCCGCGCGGGCGGGCACGATGAGGCGCGCCTCATGGACCAGCTCCGCGACGGGCTGATCGTCCGCGCGGGGGTGAACGAGTTCTAGGCCCAAAAAATCCGCAGGCAAGAAACGCGGCAGGATGCCGCGTTCACTTGCGGAGCAGGGAGGATGGACGGGATAACGGGATGGACGGGATGGGGACTTTACCCCCGCATGCGGTGCGGGGAATCCGTCCGCCGATTGCGTTGCCCCGCGCCTTGGCGGTACCATGGGTGCCCCCGGCGGTTGTGCCGGCCAACTTTTGGAGGATTCCCGAAATGCGCGTGCTTGCTGTTATGGCAGTTTCCACCCTGCTTGCCCTTTCCGCCGCGGCGGCGGACTGGCAGGACATCACCCCCGGCGCGGACCTGGCGGGCTGGAAGGTTTTGGGCGGGCAGTGGACGGTGAAGGACGGCGTGGTCACCGGCAAGTCGGCGAAGGACGAGAACTGCTGGCTCATGCTGGACGGGCGCGAGCTTGCGGACTTCGAGGTGGAGCTGGAATTTTGCACGCCCGTCCCCACCAACGGCGGGCTTCAGTTCCGGTCGCAGTGGCTGCCGCGCGTGCCGCTGAAGGAGGGCGAGACGGCCGACACCGCGCCGAAGCAGATGTACGGCTACCAGGCGGGCATTGAAACCCGGCAACTGGAGGCCAACGGCCGGCTGGTGGATGAGAACGGCCGGGGCCCGCTGGCCCAGCCCGACATGGCCGTGCTGAAGGCGAGCAAGCTGAAGCAGAAGGACTGGAACAAGATGCGCGTGGCCGTGAACGGCCCCGACATCGAAATCTTCCTGCAGGACCAGTCCGTGGTGAAGTTCACCGACGAGGCCTTCCTGAAGGGTTTCCTCGCGCTCCAGGCCTTCGCCTTCGACCAGAAGGAGGGCGCGGCCGAGGTCCAGTACCGCAACATCCGCCTGAAGGACAACGGACGGGGCGGCGACTGGCGCGCCCTGTTCAACGGCACCTCCTTTGACGGCTGGAAGGCGTGGGGCTCCGAGGAGTGGGCCGTGGAGAACGGCGTGATTATCGGGCGCAGCGGCCCCAAGAAGAGCGAGGGCTACCTGGCCACCGAGGAAAAGTTCAAGGACTTCCGGGTGCGCGGCTCCTTCAAGATGCTCGGCGAGGGCAACTTCGGCCTCTTCTACCATTCCACCATCACCCTGCGCGACGACGGCTACCCCGTCATCGCCGGACTCCAGGGCGAGGTGGCCCCCGAGTATCCCTCCCCCTCCGGCTGGGTCTACGAGAGCTACAAGCGCGGCTGGCTGCAGAAGCCCGACTTCAATTCCGCCGCCGCCATGGTGCTCCGCCGCAACGAGTGGAACGAGATTGAAATCCGCACCGTCGGCAACAAGGTCACCACCTGGGTCAACGGCATGCGCGTCCTCGACCTGGCCGACGAGGGCCAGCAGCTTTTCGAGGGCAGCTTCGCCCTCCAGCTTCACACCGGCGGTGTGGACGGCATCCAGTGGAAGGATCTGTATGTGCTGAAATAGGCCCCGCACCGCGCGCGGTTCCATCTTTCCGGACGCCCGGCATCCCGCCGGGCGTCTTTTTTTACATCTGCCATTATCAGTAACGCTTCACGACAAGGCCGGTATATATGGCACGACAGCGCTGTGATGAACACGAAAGAAAACAACCCAAAACCAAAGGAACTGTGCAATGAACGACTTTTTCTCCGGCCTGCTGGACACGCTCCTCCAGACCCTTATGACCTTCGTGACCGAATTCCTGACGGGCCTGCTTGGCGGCCTCATCGGCGGCCCCACGCCGCTCTGATTTCACACATCATCCAAAGGGGCCGGTGTCCGGTTGGTTTGAACGGATGCCGGCCCCGGCTTTTTTTGGGGGGGCCCACCCAGCGGTCATTTCTCCGGCCAAAAACCTTTGACGCAATGCGGCAATTCTGATAAAGTACCGGGTGGTGTGCGCGGGCGCGCACGCGGCAAGATTGGGTGAATACAACACTGGAGGACCCGCAATGTCCGAAGTCAATGCTTTTTTCGATGGCCTCAAGGAACGGGTGGACAAGTCCAAAATCGCCGGAATGAACACCATCTACCAGTTCAACATCACCGGTGACGCCCCCAAAACCTATTCTGTCAAGATTGCCGACGGCGATGTGTGCCTGGCGGAGGGGGCCGACGCGGCCGCCAACATCGAGCTCACCATCTCCGACGCCGACTTCACCAGCCTGGTGAACGGCAGCCTGAACGGCATGAACGCCTTCCTGCAGGGCAAGCTGAAGATCAAGGGCGACATGACCCTTGCCATGAAACTCCAGAGCATCTTCAAACTTGGCTGAGCCTTGTGTCTTTGCCGAAGGGACGCATCCCCGCCCCGCGGGCCTGCGTCCCTTCTTTTTGGTTTACGCCCATGGGTGACTTTCTGAAATCAGCCGCCGCGCTGGTCCTCTGCGGCGCGCTGGCACTTTTTCTCGCGGGATGCGGTTCCAAACCCGCCACGCGGGAAACCCTCACACTACGCGCCGCGGACGGCGCGGCGCTGGCCGCCGACCTGTACCTGCCGGAGGCGTCCTCCCCGCCCGCCCTCATCCTCGTCCACCGCCTTGGCGGTGACCGGAGCGTCTGGGGCGGCTTTCCCGAATTCATGCGGCGCGCCGGATACATGGTGATCGTTCCGGACCTGCGGGGCCACTGCGGCAGCGCCACAGCGCCATTCGGCTCGCCAGAGGCGGCGGCGAAGGGGCCGGGGGGATGGACGGCGGCGCTGGCCGATTTGGACGCGGCGCGGAAGGCGCTGCTGGAAAAGGGCGCCTCGCCGGACAACCTGGCCGTGGCGGGCGAGGAACTGGGCGCGGCGCTGGCGCTGCTGTACGCCCGCCGCGAGCCGTCCATGCAGGCGGTGATCCTGCTGTCGCCCGGCATGAACCAGCATGGGCTGGACAGCGAGAGCGCCATCAGGGAACTGGACGACTGCCCCGTGCTGCTGGCCGTGGCGCAGAACGA
>JBHEKP010000275.1:0-6776 GCA_041859375.1 Candidatus Hydrogenedentales bacterium
CTGGACGCGCCGTGAACCACCCTGCAAGGAGAGCCCGAATGAAGGCCCGGCTGTTTGGAACGCTGTTGTGCGCCGCGGCGCTTTTCACCGCGCCCGCCGCGCTGCGGGCGGCGGATCAGCCGCAGTGGGGCGAGCGGCACACGCGGAACATGGTCTCCGCGGAAACGGGCCTGTCCGCCGGTTTTGATCCCGCCGCGGGGCGGGGCATCCTGTGGTCGGTCCCCCTGGGCGGCGGTTCCTACAGCTCCCCCGTCATCGCCGGGGGGAAGGTCTTCATCGGCGCCAACAATTCCGAGCCCGCCGATCCGCGCCACCAGGGCGACCGGGGGGTGATGCTCTGCCTGAACGAGAAGGACGGCAGCCTGTGCTGGCAGCTCGTGGTGCCGCGCACCGGCGGCGACGACTACCTGGACTGGCCGGGGGTGGGCCTGTGCTCCGAGCCGACGGTGGAGGACGGGCGTGTCTACACGGTGACCAACCGGAGCGAGGTGGTCTGCCTTGACCTGGACGGGCTCGCCGACGGCAACGACGGGCCGTACACGGACGAGGCCCGCCACATGACTCCCGACGGCCAGCCGCCCATGGAGCCGGGGCCCGCCGACGCGGACATCCTGTGGCTCTTCGACATGCGCGCGGGCGTCGGCATGTACCCCCACGACTCGCAGCACACGTCCATCCTCGTGGACGGCGACCACCTCTACGTCAACACGGGCAACGGCGTGGACAACACGCACCTGAAAATACGCGCCCCGGAGGCGCCCAGCCTCATCGTGCTCGACAAGCGGACGGGCCGGCTCCTCGCCAAGGACGGGGAGGGCATCGGCCCGCGCATCTTCCATTGCACCTGGTCGCCGCCCTCCCTCGGCGTGGTGAACGGGCGGCGGCTCGTGTTCTTCGGCGGGCCCGACGGCGTTTGTTACGCCTTCAACGCGCTTCCCCCCGGGACGCCGGAGGCGGTGCAAACCCTTGAGCGGGTGTGGCGCTTCGACTGCGATCCGTCCTCCCCCAAGGAAAACGTGCATGAATGGTCAAAAAACACGAGGGAAGGCCCCAGCGAGATCATGGGCATGCCGGTGTTTCACAACAACCGGGTGTATGTGACCGCGGGGGGCGACATCTGGTGGGGCAAGTACTGGGCGGTGCTCAAGTGCGTTGACGCCACGGGGACGGGCGACATCACGGCAACCGGCGAAATCTGGTCCTATCCGCTTCAGAGGAATTCCTGCGCGACCCCCGCCATCGTCAACGGGCTGGTCTTCGTCACCGACGGCAGGGGCACCGTCCACTGCGTGGACGCCGAAACCGGCCAAGCCTGCTGGACCCACGACGCGGGCAATTCCATCTGGGGCTCCGCCCTCGCGGCGGACGGCAAAGTCTATGCGGGCGCGCGCAACGGAGCCTTCTGTGTCTTCGCCGCAGAAAGGGAGAAAAAGGTTCTTTTGGAAACCAAATTCCCGGACGAGATCAACGGCACCCCCACCGCCGCCAACGGCGTGCTTTACATCCCGACCCTCAGCCGCCTCTACGCGGTGGACTAGGCGCTTTTCACACGCCCGCCTTGGCGATGCAGTCCACCATCTTCTGCAGTCCCGTTTTGGCGACCACCTTCGGATCCATCTCCCAGTATTCGCGCTTGAAGATTTCCAGGGAGAGGGTGCGCGTGTAGCCGATGGCCTTGAGGTCCTTCAGCAACTGGCCCAGCGGCAGGATGCCGTCGCCGGGGTAGACCCGGTGCTCGTCGCCCTGCTGATCGCGGGGCACCTCGTCCAGCACGTCGTTCCAGTGGAAGTTGGCGAGCAGGCTGCCCTGGAGGTGGCGCACGCCGTTGAATCCCGAGCCGCCCCGGAACAGGTGGAAGGTGTCGGCGATGATGCAGGCCGCCGGATCATCGGCGTCCACGGCGAGGGCGCAGGCCTGGCCCAGCCGGTGCACGCCCTTCATGAAGCCCACAAACTCGATGGCCACCTTGACGCCGTAGTCCTCGCGGCCGATGCGCATCAGCTCGCGGTACTTTTCCGCGCCCCATTTCAGGTCGAAGTCGGCGCGGTCCGGCGCGGGGATGGCCGCCACGAACTCCGAGCCCACCTCGCCGGAGCGGCGCATGCGCTCGCGGGTGGCCGGGAGCGACGCGTCAAACTCCTCCTGCGTGGAGGGCATGCAGTCCCACAGGCCGATGATGTTGGGCACGAACATGCCCTTGTCCTTGATCATCGTGTTGAGGAGCTTCAGGGAGCCCTCCTCCGCCTCGAATTTCTCCAGGTCGTTGATCCACAGCTCAATGGCGTCCCAGCCCGCCTCGGCGGCGGCCTCCACCTTGCCGCGCACCGTTGCCGGGCGGATGGTGCTGGAGTTGATGGCCAGCGGCCACGGGCTGACGCCCTTCTGGTAGCGGGGGGCGGCGGCCTGCGCCGCGGTGGCGGCGGGCGCCGCAACGGCGGCGGTGGCGGCGGCGGCCCCGGAAAGGAAGGCGCGGCGGCTGAAATGCTTCGTCATGGTGGGGTCTCCCTGCGTTGTCCGCGGTTGGCTCCGGTTGTGAGCGGCCATTTTAACGAAAACGCGGGCAAAAGTCATACCCGCGCGCCCGGCGGGGCTGCGCGCAAAGACCGCCGCTGCTGCTGCCGGTGACGCGGCAGGCAGGGCGTCCCCTTTTTCGATTCCCCGCCCGTTTCGTGCCCGTTTTGCGGGGCGTTTTCACACCCGCCGGGGTGCCCCTTTACCGGCGCGGTTCCGGGGGCCTATACTGGCCGGGCCGCCAGGGCGGCGGGCGCGCAACGGAACAACGCAGGCCGCGGGTTCCGGCGCGCCGGGAGGGTTGTGTGATGGTTGCATTGCTTGCGCTGTTTTGCCTTTCGCTGGAGGCGGTTCCGCCCGCCGGGGGGGGCCATGCGGAGGACATCGGATCGCGCCGGGAGCTTTTCTGGGACGAGCACCTCATCGACACCGGAAAAACAACGGCGGTGCTGACGCTGCACCGGCCCCAGCCGAGGGAAATCGTCATGAACAGCGACGAGCCCTGGGAGGGGGACGGCGGGGGCTATTACAACCTGCTCAACGATGACGGCCTGTACCGGATGTACTATCTGGCCGGGAAACAGCTCAACGCAGACGGCACCAAGCTAAGCAGCCAGCCCTTTTCGGTGTGCTACGCCGAAAGCCGGGACGGCAAGGCCTGGGTGAAGCCGAAGCTGGGGATATGCGCGTTCAACGGCATGCGCGAAAACAACATTATCCTCGACAGCGCCACGGCCAGGTTCGACAACTTTTCCGTGTTCAAGGACGCCAACCCCGCCTGCCCGCCGGAGGAGCGCTACAAGGGTGTGGGCGTGGACGAGAACGATCATTACCTGTGGTGCTTCACCAGCGCCGACGGACTCCGCTTCACCAAGGCGTGGCCCATGACGAACAAGGGCAGGTTCGACACGCTCAACATCGCCTTCTGGGACCGGCACGCCGGAAAGTACCGCTGCTACATCCGCGACTTCCACAACATACCCGGCGGCGACCTGAACGCGGGCGTCCGCGACATCCGCTGGATGGTTTCGGAGGATTTCAAAAACTGGTCCGACCCGGTGATGCTCGATTTCGGCGGCGGGGAGGACTACCCGCTCTACACCAACGCGGCGCAGCCCTATTACCGCGCCGACCACATGTTCGTCGGATTCCCGTCGCGCTATGTGGAGCGCGGGGAATGGACCGGAAACTTCGAGCAGATGCCCGGCGCGGAGCGGCGCAGGGCGCGCATGCAGGGCCATCCGCGCTTCGGCCTCGCCGTCACCGACTGCGTGTTCATGTCGTCCCGCGACGGCGCGAAGTGGAAACGGTGGGACGAGGCCTTCATGACGCCCGGCCCCGAGGAGCCCAACAACTGGGTCTACGGCGACTGCTATCCCGCCACCGGCATGATTGAAACCGCGAACGACCGGCCCGGCCTGCCGAACGAGCTCTCCATGTA
This sequence comes from Candidatus Hydrogenedentales bacterium, assembly GCA_041859375.1. Taxonomy (GTDB): domain Bacteria; phylum Hydrogenedentota; class Hydrogenedentia; order Hydrogenedentales; family CAITNO01; genus JBHEKP01. The sequence goes on from JBHEKP010000275.1 coordinate 3,953, forward strand.
TTCCGCCGAGGGGCACTGGTCCATGAAATACCACAGCCTGCGCCGCCACACCCTGCGCGTGGACGGGTTCGTCTCGTACAACGCGCCCCACAAGCCCGCCACCGTGGTCACCAAACCCTTTGTTTTCGCGGGCAGGTCGCTGTCGCTCAACTTCGCCACCTCGGCCATGGGCTACGTCAGGATTCGGCTCGTCGGCGGGGACCAGACACTGGAGTCCGTGGAGCTTTTCGGCGACACGCTGGACCGCATCGTCCCCTTCCAGAACGGGGAGGCCGCCGCGCTGTCCGGAAAACCGGTCGTGATGGAAATCACCCTGAGCGACGCGGACCTCTATTCCTTCAAGTTCAACGCGGACTGAGGCGGGCCCCCCTGCCGACCCATGTCCACCGCGGGCGCATGGCGCACCGCCGCGCCCTCAACCTCAAAGAACTCCTCCCCCCTGAAGCCGAAAAGGTTGGCGATCAGGTTGCTGGGGACGGTCTGCACAAGGTTGTTGATCTCCCGCACGTTTCCGTTGTAGAAACGGCGGGCGGCCTGGAGCCGGTCCTCCGTGTTTGCCAGCTCCTCCTGCAGACGCAAAAACCCGTCCGCCGCCCTGAGTTCCGGATAGGACTCGGCCACGGCGATCAGCCGGTTGAGCGCGCGGACCAGTTCGTTTTCCGGCCGGGCCTGCTCAAGCGGGGATCCCGTCGCGCGGACGCATTCCGCCCGGAGCCGGGCCACCTCCTCGAACACGCCCTTTTCGTGGGCGGCGTACCCCCTCACCGCGGCCACAAGGTTGGGGATCAGGTCGTACCGGCGCTTTAGTTCGGTGTCGATGTTGGACCACGCCTCGCGGCAGTGGTTGCGCAGCCGGACAAGGCGGTTGAACACGATCAGAACCCACAAAAGGCCCGCGGCGGCAAGCCCCGTCAGAATGTATGCGGCGGAATCCACCTTCTCTTCTCCATGCCCCTGCCGGGCGGCCCCAACACCATCATGCCAACAGGTATTTCGGGAACTGCTCCCGGACCTCAACCAGCGTGTCCAGCCACCGGGGAACCTCTTCGGGGTTCATGCGCTTCATGTTCACCCACACCGCGAGCCAGTCCCGTTCAATCTCGATCGAAATGTCCCGGTGGTCGAGCAGGTATTCCATCATGCGCCCGTGGCAGATGTCATAGGCGAACTTTTTGTCGTCCGCGCGGACCGTGAAGGCCCGCGAGAATTCGACGGACTCAAAGTCTATGTCCGCGTAGCCGAGGGCCTGGCCGATTTTCGACAGGGCGTTTTCCGGATAGATGCGCGTTTCGGGAAAGGACTTCGGGAGTTGCAGCATGAAGAAGCTGAAGTGCACGCGCTTGGCCTCCTCTCCCGACCCGATGGTGTAGTGGTAGTCAAAGGCCAGCACCTGGTGGTCCCGGTACCGTCCCGCCAGAATGTTTGCGGCGTACCGGGAGTGCCCGCAATTAAGCGCGTTGAGAAATTTATATGTCTTTGGGATGCGGCGGCTCTTCCAGTGGTAGTCCAATTGCAGGCGCTTCGCCAGTTCGCGGAACGCCTCGGTGCGGCGGCGCTGCATCACCAGCCCGATTGTGATGATGACAATGACCGCCGCGATGATCAGCAGGCATATGAATGTTGGGCCCAGTTGTTCCATTGCGTGTCGTATCCCAAATCCCCGGCAAGTCTAGGGCATGGGCGGTTTCTTTTCAAGCCATTCTAATGGATGATTTCGCCCCGCGTCGCGTCGCCGGGCACGTCGAGAAGCTGCACGCTGGAGATGGTCTTCATCCTTTCATGATCGTGGAAGGTCCAGACCACCTTCTTGTCCGGGGTGACCTCGATCAGGTGCGGGGCGCTGCCCAATTCGCTGTGGCCCAGAAAATTCGCCAGCACCGTGTTGCCGTTCGGCAGTCGCTGAAACCCCGCCGCCAGTTTCAGCGAAACGCCCGGCAGCTCGTCGTGTGCGATTTTCCAGACAACCCTGCCGTCCCCGTCCGCCTCGAAAATCATGCTCTCCTTCCTCAGGTCCCCGCAGGTCACCACCGTGTTCCCGTTCGGCAGGCGCGCCGCGCTGCGCGCACCGCCCGGCGCGGCCGCCTCCCACACCACGGCACCCCTGGCATCATACTCGCGCACCATCTCCTCCGCGTACAGGCAGACCAGGTAATTGCCCTTCGCCGTCTTGCGGACGTTGCGCATGTAATTATGGCCGCCGTCGGTCCCCTCCGGCAGCAGGCGCAGCTCAAACACGCACTTGCCGGACGGGTCTATCTCCGCCAGGCGGCCCGCGTTGCACTCGCCCACCAGCGTGTTGCCGTCTGCCAGCCGCTGGAGGCCGTGGATCTCGCTGGCCGACGCGTACTTAAACACCGTCTCCTTGCCGGGGGTCACCTCAACCACGCCGTGGGTGATGTTGAACAGCAGGTTCCCGTTTGGCAGCGCCCACAGCTCGTTGCAGCCGCCGGTCTCATACTCCCACTCCACACGGCCCTCCGGCGAAACGATGAACACCCTCCCGTCCGTGATGTCCACGCACGCGAAACGGTGGCCCGCCCCCGTCTGCACCCGCCGCGGCGCGGGGTCCGCGGCGGTCGGGAGGGACAGCAAAAACAACAGCACCAACACAACGATACTGCGGCCGGCAATGCACCCTCTCATCTGTGCGTTCTCCATTCGATGCCGTCTCGTTGTTTCCGCATAACCCATGCTATACTCTAACTGCTTGGACCCAGCCGCGTCGAACGCCCCACGGGCGAGTGGTGGAACTGGCATACTCGACGGACTTAAAATTAGGCTTCCGCAAAGAATTGAGGGTTCGATACCCTCATTGACCACCAGT
>JBHEKP010000313.1:0-15868 GCA_041859375.1 Candidatus Hydrogenedentales bacterium
CGCGATTATTCGTGCATCCTCATGGCAAGCTTCCTTGAAGCGTTCGATCATTTTCTGCTGAAGCATTGAAACATCCTTTTGTTGAAGCCACTGATTCTGCGGAAAGGTATACGCAGCTTTTGTTTTATTCTTACGCACAACATCGGCATATCCGTCACCGTTTACATCCCCCGCATTTGCCACGGAATATCCAAATTGGGCGTCTGCCAGATTGTTTTCCCCAAACCATGTAAAGGCATTGCGCAGGCCGGAGGCCGACCCGTTGAACACATACGCGCGGCCCTCGTTGGTCTGGCCGTTGACGAACTGGTTTGCGCCAAGGATGACATCGGCAAAGCCGTCACCGTTCACGTCACCGGCGGGGGCCACGCTGTAGCCGTACTGGACGTTGATCACGTTGCCTTCGGTGCTCCAGGACGGAGTATAGCTCGGAATGGCGGTGGGAGCACCGGCGGTGGGAAGACCGGTGGAGGAGCCAAAATAGATGTAAGCACGGCCTTCGTTGGCCTGGCCGGCGTCCTGTTTCGGCGCGCCGACCATGATGTCCGCATACCCGTCGCCGTTCACGTCGCCCGCACCGGCCACGGAGAAGCCCATCTGTGCCTCGGTTTTGTTGCTTTCCACCGTCCATGCGGCGGTTGTGGAAAGTCCGGTCGCGGAACCGTAGTACACGTAGACCCTTCCCTCATTGGCCTCGACATTGTCCCAGAGATACGCACCGATGACGACATCAGCGTACCCGTCACCCGTGATGTCCCCCGCTGTGGCGACCGAGTTGCCAAAATTCGTGTCGAGCACATCACTTTCAACCGTCCAGGAGGGATTCAGGGGGGTGCCGTTTGCGCCCAGTCCGGCGGCGGATCCATGCCACACGAAGACCTTGCCCTCGTCCTGCTGGCCGTTGTCATACAACGGTGCGCCGATGATGACATCACTGTAGGTGTCGCTGTTCACATCGCCCGCGGAGGCCACGGAATAGCCAAAACGGGAGTTGGCTTGGTTGCTTTCCGCTGTCCAGGCCGGGGCGGCGGCGGGGCCTGATCCCGAACCGAGGAACACAAATACGCGTCCCTCATCCGCCTGGCCGTTGTCGTAATCCGGGGAGCCGATGATCACATCGGAGTACCCGTCACCGTTGACATCGCCCGCACCGGCCACGGACCAGCCCATGGCGGCGGAGGTTTGGTCGCTTTCGGCGGTCCAGACCGGGACAGCCGCCAGGCCGGAGGCTGAACCGAGATAGACATACACCCGGCCTTCCTCGTACTGGCCGTTTTCGTAGTAGGGCGCGCCCACAATCACGTCGGAATAGCCGTCGCCGTTCACATCACCCGCCGTGGCGGCGGAGAAACCGTAGTTGGCGCTGGCGAGGTTGCTTTCCCCCGTCCATCCCACCACCGCCGTGAGGCCCGCCGCCGAACCGTAATAGGCGAAAACCTTGCCTTCGTCCATCTGCCCGCTGTCGAAATTGGGCGCGCCGACGAGAATGTCGGAATAGCCGTCGCCGTTCACGTCGCCCGCGGTGGCCACGGAGAAACCAAGGAACGCGTTGACCTGGTTGCCCTCAAGGGACCAGGAATGGTTGGTGGCGACGGGATCAATGGTGACGGGAAAAACCGCGCCGGTGGTGTCGGTCCACAGCTCGATGGCGTCACCGTCGGCGGAGAGGGTCATTGTGGCCGGCAGGGTTTTGCCGGTGGCGTCAAAAACGCTCAATTTGCCAAAATTGATCACCCCCACCCCGTTCCCGGTGAGGAATTCAATGGAGCCGCCGTCCGCCGCCATGCCCGCCTCAAGATTGCCGCGCAGCCCAACCTCAAGGGTGATTTGCCCGTTTCCGGAAATTTCCCGTTCCAGTGTGAAACCCTGCTCAAGGCCCGCCTCGCTGTTCACATACCATTCAACCAGCCCGTCGCGCCGGTATGAAATGCGGTTGCCTTCGACGGTCACGCCTGTCACTTCGGGGGCGTCGGTTTTTTCGGCACCCTGGAGCAGGCCGGTGAGTTCCAGCCCCCAAACCCAACCGGAGGCCGGGGCGGTCCTGCTTACAACCATGGGGCCCTCGCCGGTGAACCAGGTCCGGAAATCATGGGCACGGTTGGGGGCGTGCCATGCGGAATCCACTCCCGGCAGGGCGCAATTTTCCACCCATGCCAGGCTGTATTCCGCCTTTTGCAGGTCCTGCTGCACCTGGGCCAGCCATTCGGCCGGCACATCTGCGGGAGCCTCCCCTGCGGCAAAAACGGACGGTGACACCGCCGCCGTCAGGCACATTGCCATTAAAAGTGCGATTTTTTTCATGCCGTTACTCTCCCGTTGGGTCTTGCGTTTTGGATGAAATTAAAGACAGGCTGTTGGAGCCTGAAAATTGGAAGACATGAGACAAGGGAAGAAACCCCTTTTGGGGCCAGGAAGCGCGTGGCGGGTGAAACGGTTTCTGGAGACAAAAAACAAGCCATCAAAAATAAAGCCTTTTAAAACTTGAAAAAAACGTGAATACGAATAACAACCCTCTGTCCAATTGTATCCTTACTTTCAAAAACTGTCAACTGGCATGGGTTTTAACACCACTGACGATGACATTATTCACCCTTTTTTCGTTCTTGAGTTGACAGGCAACTGCTAAAATTGGTAGAATAGAACCAGTGAATGATTAAAATGTGAAAACCGGAAAGCGGTTTGTGTCAGAAGGACAGGGGCCATCCAGTTTTTCCGGTTTTAGGTTTTTTTAACATTGGAGGAAAATGCCGTGACAGACAGAGAACAAAAGGCTTTCACCACCTTTGAGGCCGCCAAGATCTGCCATGTGACCCATCACAGCATCAAAAACTGGATCAAGCAGGGTTTGATCAAGGCGTCCCGCACTCCGGGCGGCCATTACCGGATCCTTGAAAAGGATTTGGACAAGTTCCGGGAAAAGTTTGACATGTTCCCCCGCGAAAAGGGCCCGATGACCAAGCGGATCATGGTTGTGGATGATGATCCGGACGCCCTTGCGATGATGGAACGCATCCTGACGGACGAGGGGTTTGAGCTGATCAAGGTGAGCAACGCCACCGAGGTGGGCCTGAAGGCGGTGCAGATGACGCCGGATTTGATTCTCCTCGACTTCCTCATGCCAGAGATCAACGGTTTTGAGGTGTGCGGAGTCCTCCGCGAAAACGAACTGACCCGCAGCATTCCCATCATGGCGGTGACCTGCCTGGCCAAGGAGCGGGACATCGAGCGCATATTTGAAAGCGGCGCGGACGACTATCTTCCCAAGCCCTTCAAAGTGGACCATCTCCTGGAAAAAGTGCGGGAACTGATTGGCCGCGGCAGGGTGATTGAATAGGCCTGGTTCTCCTGGGGACCACCATGACGGCTGATCCGGCCTGGGCCGCCCCCGGCACCGAGGGGGTGGGCGGGGCCGCATGTGGGACAAGGCATGGCTAATCGCAGCGCCCGCGGCAGCATTGAACGACGGTTTGTGGTTTCCATCCTCTGGGTGGGCGTCATACCGATGGGGATTGCCCTCATCATCGGGTATCTGGCGGCCCGGGAAACCCAGCAAATAGTCGTGCTTGAAAATCTGTCCACCTCGGCTCGCAAGACCGCCGACGGCATCCGCCTCGCCCTTGACGAGCGGTTGAAAACCGCGGTCCGCATCGCGAACACCCCTGAGATTCGGGGATATCTGCGCATGCACGAGGAGGCCCCCCACTCCCAGTCCGGCACTGTGGGGGCGCTGCTCCGGGAGGAGGCGATGCTCAGCGGGGAGCGGGACTCCTCCTTCGCCCTTTATGGCAGAAACGGTGAAAAACTGCTCGAATCCGGACACGGGGAAATGCTGCCGCCCGTGATGCCGGCCAAGGGCGCGGCACCCACTGCGCCCACCTACATGGACCTTGGCTATTCCATCGCAACCAACCGTTATTTGGCGGTGCTCGCCGTTCCCATCCCCGATGTGGAGGGTGAACTGCTCGGCTATCTTGTGGAAAGCCAGGGCGTGCGCGAGCTTCTCCAGTTCATCCTTGACGAGCCGGACCGGCGTCGCGCGGGTTTTTTCACCAAGGGCGACCGTTATGAGATCCTCCTCAGCATCGGGGACGAAAAAAGGGTCGTGTATCCCGATGTGAAATCGTCGCAGGAGCTTCCCCCGCCCAAGTTCGAGGAGATGGATTCCCGCCTGGCGGCGCGGCTTGACCGGCATCCCCAGCCCGACTCGGATGCCATGTTTTTCTGGAATTACCCCTCGCGCGGCCGCAGGATGCCCGTGCTGCTGGCCTACCACCGGCTTATGCCGTCGGCGCAGGTGTTCATTTCGGTGCACCGCCCGACGCCGCAGATTTTCTCGGTCATCAACCTGGCCGCGGCGGTGACCCTGGTGACGAGCGGGCTCATCATCGCCGTTTTCTGCCTGATTGCCTACCGCATTGTGAACAAGACCATCATCCAGCCGGTCTCCCTGCTCAACGAGGGGGCGCAGATCATCCGCCAGGGCGATCTGGACCTCAAGCTCCGCATCAATTCGGGAAACGAGATTGAGGAGCTGGCCGCGTCCTTCAACCAGATGGCCCAGGCGCTGCGCCACAACCTGAGGCAGTTGCGCGACTCCGAGGAGCAGCACCGGACCCTTGTCAATTCGATGCGCGACGGGCTTTTCAGAACCGACCGGGAGGGGCGTTTCACCTTTATCAACCCGGCGGGGGTGGCCATACTGGGGTTTCACGACACGGAGGAGGCGCTGGGCGGGAATTTTGCCGAACTCTTTGAGGACAGGGAGATCAGCGCGCGCATCTTTTCCCTCTCCTCCGGCCCCGGCGTGGTTGACAACACCCGGGTCTGGCTGCGCCCCCCGGAGCGCGCGCCCATCTGCGTTGATTTGCGCGGGCAGCGCCTGACCAACACCTACGGGGTGCTTGAGGGCGTCGAGGGCACCTTCAGGGATGTCACGGCGGCGGTGCGGCTGGAGGAGGCGGCGACGGAGCGCGCGGGGCGCATCGCGGTGATCAACCAAATCGCCAACGCGGTCAACTCAAGCCTTGAGGCGGGCCGCGTCTACGGGTGCATCACCGTCGAACTGCGAAAGCTGATTGACTTCGACTATGCCGCCGTGTCGCTGCGCCTTGAGAAGAGCGATCTTTTCGAGACGCGCCAGCTCTGGCCGGAGCCCCGCGAGGGGCGCGAGCAGTTCCCGAGGCTGGACAGCACCAGCAGCTGCGCGGCCTGGGTGGCCTCCGAGGGGCGCACCCTCATGATAGACGACGTGCGCGCCTCCAACTCCGTGTTCGCCTACCAGTTTCCGGAGCGGGTCCACAGCATTTTGTGCGCGCCGCTCCATGCCGACGGCAAGATCATCGGCACGCTGAACCTGGGCGCGTGGGAGGCGGGCGAGTTTGACAACCACGACACGCAGGTGCTGCACCAGCTCGGCCCGCACCTCGCGGCGGCGCTGCGCAACGCGCAACTGCTGGAAAACCTGAAGCAGTCCCTGGAGGAGGTGACGCGGGCGCGTGAAAAGCTCCACGAGGTCAACGAGGAGCTGAAATCGCTCGACGAAATGAAGACCAACCTCCTGTCAAACGTGTCCCACGAGCTGCGCACGCCCCTGGTGGCGGTGATGGGCTACACCGACATGGTGCTCAACGGAAAGGCGGGGCCTGTCACCGACGCGCAGCGGGAGTACCTGGGCATTTCCCTCCGCAATGTGGAAAAACTGGTGACCCTGATCGAGAACCTTCTCGACTTTTCGCGGCTCCACCGCGGCGCGGAGGAGGTGGTCTTCACCCGGTTTGACCTGCTCGAGTGCGTCAACGCCTGCCTGGACAGCGTGCGCCTTGTGGCGGAGAGCAAGAGCCTCACCCTGTCCCTTGTCTCGCGCGACGAGTCGGGCGCGGAACTGCCGCCGCCGGTCTATGTCGAGGGCGACAAGGGCAAGCTCGGCCAGGTTTTCACAAACCTGCTCTCCAACGCGGTCAAGTTCAACGAGCCCGGCGGCTCCATCACGGTTTCCGTGGAGAAGCGGAAGGACACGCTGTACATCGCCGTCGCCGACACGGGCATCGGCATCCCGGAGGAGGCGCTGGACAAGGTGTTCACCCGTTTTTACCAGGTGGACTCCTCCTCCACCCGGAAATACGGGGGCACGGGCATCGGCCTGGCAATCGCCCAGGACATCGTGCGCCTTCACGGGAGCCGCATCACCGTGAGCAGCCGCCCGGGCGAGGGCGCCACCTTCCGGTTCAGCCTGCCGTGCTGGTCCGGCGCGGCGGAAAGCCGCGAGATGATGCGCGACATGCCTCTTCCCATCGAGACGCACCAGCTCGTGGAACTGGTCACACAGGACCGGGCGCTGGCCACCCATGTGCGCAACCTGCTGCTGGAGGAGGGCATGGACGTCCTCCACGCCCCCTATCCGGCGGTGGCGGCGACCCTCGCCGGCAGGCACAACCCGGACTGCGTCCTGGTGGACACGGAGGCGGGGCCCCTGGGCAGCCTGGTGGTGGAGGAAATCATCAACGAACAGGGCATGGCGGGAATTCCCGTGGTGCTGCTCACCAACGACGACGCCCTCATGGACCGGTACCAGAACCTGGTCGCGGGCAGGGTGCGCAGAAATTTCAGGAAAAGCACGCTTCTCGGCGGCATCCACTCCGCGCTGAGCAGCGGAACCCCCGTGACCGCCGAACTCGGGCCGAAAATTCTGTGCGTGGACGACGACGCGGAGATTGGGAAATTCATCCTGTGCTGCCTGGAGAACGAGGGCTACACGGGCGACTACTGCGCGAGCGGCGAGGAGGCGCTGGAACTCGCCGAGTCGGGCGAGTACTGGATGGTGCTGCTGGACATCGCCATGCCCGGAATCGACGGATGGGCGGCCTGCCGCGCCCTCAAGTCCAACAGCCGCCTCGCGGGCATCAAGGTGCACATTGTCACCGCCAAGCCCGTGGACGCGCAGATGCCCGAACTGCGCGACTGCGGCGCGGACGGCTACCTGCTCAAGCCGTTCAAGAGCGAGGATCTGCTCGCGGTGGTGCGCACCTTTGACGCAAACCGGCGCAGGGGATGAGCGGGGCGTCCGGCGGCCGGGACGCGGCGGCGGCGGCCGCCGCCATCCCGGGAAAACCCTTCAGGACGATGCTCCGCCTCAGCCGCCCCCATGCGCGCCGTCTTGCCGCCGGCGCCGCGCTGGCGGTGGTGTTCACCGCGGCCGGGCTTGCCACCCCGTTGATCATCCGGGAGATGGTGCGGGGCATCTCCGGCGGCTCCATCGGCGGAGCCGGCATGGCGCGGCTTTTTGTGCTGCTGCTGGCCGTGTCGCTTGCCGCGGGGGTGGTCCGTTATTTCCAAAGGGTGCTCATGATTGGCGCGTCGCGCCAGGTTGAGTATGATTTGCGCAACGCCTACTTCCGCCGGATACAGGGCCTGTCCGCCCCCTTCTTCCACCGGGTGCCCACGGGCGACCTGATGGCGCGGGCCACCAGCGACATGAACCATGTGCGGGACTTCGCCGGCCCCGGCGTCATGGGCACCGTGGACATGGTTCGCGTCCCCTTCACCCTGGGGATGATGGTCTACCTGAGCCCCCGCCTGACCCTCATGGCGCTGCTTCCCCTCCCCCTTCTCACCGGGCTTGTGTACCTTTTCGTGCGCTTCATGAACCGCCAGTCCAAAATCGTGCAGGAGATCTATTCGGGGGTTTCCACGCGCGCGCAGGAGAACCTGGCCGGGGCGCGGGTGGTGCGCGCCTTCGGTGTGGAGGACGGCGAGTCGGACCGCTTCGCCGGGGAGTGCGCCGCATACATGCGCGAGAACGTGAAACTGGCCGTGGTGACCGCCTTTGCCTGGCCGATGATTGACCTGCTGGTGGGCGGGGCGATCCTGCTGGTGATCTGGCAGGGCGGGCGGCTGGTGATTGAAGGACTCCTTTCCCTCGGCGATCTCACGGCCTTTCTGATCAGCATGATGATGCTGGCGTGGCCCCTGATTCAGTTCGGCTGGGTGCTGACGCTGTACCAGCGCGGCGCCGTGAGCATGAACCGCATCAGCGAGATACTGGCGGCGGTGCCGGAGATTGCGGACGGGCCCCGCACCGACCCGTCCGCGAAAATCACCGGCGGAGCCGTTTCCCTGCGGGACGTGGTGTTTTCATACCAGCCCGGCGGCGCGCCCGTGCTGGACGGCGTGTCACTGGATGTCCCCGCGGGCTCCTCTCTGGCGGTGGTGGGGCCCACCGGCTCGGGAAAATCCACCCTGCTGTCGCTCATCGCGCGCGAATACGAGCCCCTTGGCGGCGTGGTGGCGCTTGACGGGAGGCCGCTGCCGGAAATCCCCCTGGGCGAGCTGCGGCGCGCCGCGGCCTGCGTCCCCCAGGACACCTTCATTTTTTCCGACACCATCCGGGAGAATGTGCGCCTTGGCAGGCCGGAGGCGGGCGACGAAGCCGTGATGGGCGCGTGCCGGCTGGCCGGACTGGCCGGGGAGATCGGGGCCATGCCCGCGGGCCTGGACACGCTGCTTGGGGAGCGCGGCGTGAACCTCTCGGGCGGCCAGAAGCAGCGCCTTGCCATTGCCCGCGCGCTCATCTGCGATCCCGCGCTGCTCATCCTCGACGACGCCCTTTCCAGCGTGGACACCCGCACGGAGGACGGCATTTTGCGGGGCCTGCGCGGGGTCATGGCGGCGCGCACCACCATCATGGTCTCCCACCGGATTTCCACGGTGCGCCACGCCAGCCAAATCGTCGTCCTGGACGGGGGGCGCGTGGTGGAGCGGGGAACCCATGACGAACTCACCGCCATGGACGGCCTCTACGCCCGGATGCACCGGCGTCAGCTGCTGGAGTCGCGGCTGGAGGAGGCGCCGTGAGCGAGGGTTACCACCTGGAGGACGAACTGCAGACGCGCTCCTACGACGCGCGCCTGATGCGCCGCCTGCTTCACTATGTGCGCCCCCACCGGGGCCGTCTCGCGGCGGCGACCGTGCTTTTGCTGCTCCTGTCGGTGCTGGGAAACCTCACCCCCCTGCTCATCATGCGCGCCGTGGACGGCTACATCCACGGGCCCGTTCCGGGCATTTCCGCCGCGGAGGAGGCCCTGCGCGCGGCACGTAACATGCGGGGTCTGTTCCACGTCGTGCTGGCCATCGCGGCGCTGATTGCGGCGCAGGCGGCGCTCCACTACGGCCAGGTGCTTATCGTGTCCGTCGTGGGGCAGCGGGCCATGTTTGAGATGCGCACGGGCATCTTCCGCCATTTGCAGCGCCTCTCCCTGGGCTTTCTGGACCGGAACCCTGCGGGACGCCTGCTGTCGCGGGTGACCAACGACATCGAGAAGGTGCAGCAGACCATCGTCGAGGGGGTGGTGGCGGTGGTCAGCGATTTTGTGACGGTGGCGGTGGTGCTCGTGGTGATGCTCTATGTGAACTGGGTGCTTGCGCTGATAGCGCTGAGTCCGCTGCCGCTGGTGTTTTTCACCAGCGTTCTTTTCAGGAGGCACGCCCAGCGCTCCTTTCTGGAGGTGCGGCGGAAGATCGCCCGGCTGAACGCGTGGATGCAGGAGAACGTGGGCGGCAGCCGCGTGGTCAGGCTGTTCCGCCGCGAGGAGGCCAATTTCGCGGAGTATGAGCGGCGCAACGCGGACCACCGGGACGAGTGGCTCCGGCAGGTGCGCAACTTTGCCCTGTATTTCCCGGCCGTGGAGTTTCTCGGCTCCCTGTCCACCGCGCTGATCATCCTGTACTGCGGGCTTGTGATGATGCGCACCGGCGCGGCCCATTCCGGCCACGCCTCGGTGGGCACCATCTTCGCCTTTGTCTTTCTCGCGGAGCGGTTCTTCTCCCCCATACGCGCCCTGGCGGACCGCTACAACCTGATTCTTGAGGCCATGGCATCCTCCGAGCGCGTGTTTCAACTGCAGGACACGGAACCGGAGATTAAAAACGGGCCCAATCCCCTCCCCGCCGGTGAAATCAAGGGTGCGGTCTCCTTCGATCATGTCTGGTTCGGCTACGCCGACCCGAAGAATCCGGACGCCGAGCCGGAATGGGTGCTCAAGGATGTCTGCCTGGACATCGCGCCCGGCGAAACCGTGGCGGTGGTCGGGCACACGGGCGCGGGCAAAAGCACGCTCATTCATCTGTTAAGCCGTTTTTATGATGTGCAAAAGGGGGCCGTCCGCATTGACGGTGTGGACGTTCGGGACTATGACCTGGTCGGCATGCGCCGCCGCATCGGCGTGGTCCTGCAGGACGTGTTCCTTTTTTCGGGCAGCATTGCTGACAACATCCGTCTGGGCAACCCGGAGATCACGGACGGGCGGGTGCGCGACTGTGCCGCCCATGTGAACGCGGCGGGGTTCATCGGGCGGCTGCCGGGCGGCTACGGCTACCATGCCGGGGAGCGGGGCTGCAACCTCTCCACGGGCCAGCGGCAACTGGTGGCCTTTGCGCGGACGCTCGCCCATGATCCGCGCATCCTGGTGCTGGACGAGGCCACCGCGAGCATTGACACGGAAACGGAGGCGCTCATCCAGGACGCCATCGGAAAACTGCTGGCGGGGCGCACCTGCGTGGTCATCGCGCACCGCCTTTCCACCGTGCAGCACGCCGACAGGATTGTGGTGATGCACCACGGCAGGATTCGGGAGGTGGGCACCCACCAGGAACTGCTTGCCATGGACGGGATCTACCGGACGCTCTACGAACTCCAGTACAAGGATCAGCAGCCGGGGTGACGCCCGTGAATCAGGGCGCGGCAGGCGCGGGCGCGGCGGGGGCTTCCGCCGCCGGCGGCTCCGGTGCGGGCGCTGCCTGCGGCGCGGGTTCCGGCGCGGGGGCCGGTTCCGGTGCGGGCGCGGGTTCCGCCGGGGGCGCAGCCTGGGGTTCGGGGGCGGGCGTTGCCGCCGGAACCTCCGAGGGTTGCGGTGCCGCCGGGACGGGCGCCTCGGATGGGGCCGGTTCCTGAACCGGCGGCTGGGGGGCCGCTTCCGCCGGGGCCGGGGCTGCGGGCGGGGTTTCCGGGGCGGCGGGGGGCGGGGTTTCCGTCACCACATTGAGGCCCGGATTGCGGCTCCATTCAGCCATGGAACCGTCGTACATGGACACATTCTCATATCCGAGCAGCCGGTACCCAAAATAGCCCAGCGAGGCGCTGTTGCCGGAATTGCAGTACACAATGACCGGTTTCGCGGGATCCGCGCCGGTGTCCAGAATCGTCTGGATTTGGTCCAGGGGCTTGAAGGAGAGGGTGCTTCCCTCCAGCATGTCCACGGAGGAGCGGTTCAGGGCGGTGGGGATGTGGCCCGCCCGGATGACAAAGTCGGCTTTGTCCACGCCGCTGAAATAGGCGGCGTTTCTTGCGTCCACCAGCACCACATTGCCTTTTCCCAGCGCGTCCAGCACCTTGCTGCGGGTGGCGATGATTTCCGGGCGCAGTTTCACGCCAAGGTTTTCGGGGGCCACGGGAACGGGCTTGGCCTCGCCCGTTTCCACGGGCAGTGATTCCGCCGTCCATTTGGCCATCCCGCCGTCGAGCAGGTGCACCCGGGGATAGGAAAGATACTCCAGCACCCAGAACACCCGGGCGGCATGGGTGAGCTCGGCGGGTTCCGCGTTGCCCGTGTACACGACCACCGCCTTTTCGGGGATGATTCCCCGCTCCGCCAGCAACGGCAGCAACTGGTCAATGGGCCGCAGCATGCTGGGCACGCCGTCCCGCTCCTCGGAAAGAATTTTATGATACAGGTTCACGGCGCCCGCAATGTGTCCTTTGGCGAAAGTGTCGGGGTCGCGCACGTCAACAATCACCGCGTCGGTGGTTTTCACCAGTTCCTGCGGCTGCACCAGCAGGCCGAGCGGATGACCGAGATAGGCGGTTTCCGGTGTTTCCTCCACCGGCGCGGGTGTCTCGGGGGTTGGTTGCGCCTCCGGCGCGGGAACGGGCGCAGGTTCCGGTGCCGGGGTGGTTTCGGGCGCGGGGACGGGCGCGGGTTCCGGTGCCGGGGCGGTTTCGGGCGCGGGCATAACTTCCGGAGCCGGTGCTGTGGGGGGCTCCACCGCCGAAGGCTCCGCCGCCGGGGGCTCTGCGGCGGGTGCTGGCTGTGGCGCGGGTTCCGGGGCGGGCGTGGGTTCTGGTGCCTGGGGCGCTTCTGGTGCGGGTGCCGCCGTGGGGACGGGTGTGGTCTCCGGCGCGGCGGCGGGCGTGGCCGCATCCTGGGCCGCCGCGGACAGCCCAATAAAAACCGCCAAAAGGACGGCACTGAAAATGCGCATTTCTGGTCTCCCAAGTGCAAGTACACGAATATGATGCCACAATTTGGCAATTGGTTTCATTTATGGCTTTTTGGAGACTTTGGAAAGGCCGCCCAAAAGGGGCGAATTCAGCCGGTGCGGGATGGTATCATCAACCGGTGTCCGGATTGGAAAAGGGATTTAACCGACAGGGGAACTGGCATGAAGATTACGGTTCTGGGATCAGCCGGCGGCGAAGTGACGGGGTCCGCGTACCTGGTGGAGACAGCCTCCGCCCGGGTGCTGGTGGAGTGCGGCATGTTTCAGGGGGGCAAGAAGGCGGATTCGAAAAACCGCCCGCCCGTGGTGCCCCGCACCGCCCGGCTGGACGCCGTGCTGGTGACCCACGCCCACCTGGACCACACGGGGCGGCTTCCCCTCCTTGCAAAATCGGGCTACAAGGGCCGGGTCTTTGCCACGCCGGCCACGGCGGATCTGACGGCGCTGATTTTGCGGGACGCCGCGAAGATTCAGATGCAGGACGCGGAGCGCCACAACCGGAAACGGCAGCGCGCGGGCGCGCCGCCCTTCACGCCGCTCTACACGCCGGATGACGCGGAGGAGATTATCAGCCGCCTGACCCATGTGCCCTACCAGCAGCCGGTGCCCGTGGCGCCGGGGATCAAGGCCTGCTTCGCCGAGGCGGGGCACCTGCTGGGCTCGGCGAGCATCCAGCTCGTCGCGGAGGAGGGCGGCCGCGAAAAGAAGGTGGTCTTTTCCGGTGATCTCGGGCCGAAGGGCGCGCCGATTCTGGACGATTTCGAGCCCTTCCGCCAGTCGGATCTGGTCTTTCTGGAGTCCACCTACGGCGACCGCGACCACCGGCCCTTCAACGAAACGGTGGAGGAATTCATCGCCATCGTGAAGGACACGGTGGACCATGGCGGCAAGATGCTCATGCCCACCTTCGCGGTGGGGCGCGCCCAGGTGCTGACCATGCTGCTGGGGTGGATGTTCCGGAACAAGCGCGTCCGGCCCTTCCCCGTGTTTCTGGACAGCCCCATGGCCATTGACGCCTCCAGAATCACCATGCGCCACCCGGAGCTTTTTGACGACGACATGACCGCCTACATGCGCCAGGGCTCGGTGGCGCTGGATTTGAAGACCTTCAAGGCGACCCCCTCGGTGCAGGAGTCCAAGGAGATTAACAACTGCGAGGGCCCCTGCCTGATCATGGCGGGCGCGGGCATGTGCAACGCGGGGCGCATCCTCCACCACCTCAAGCACAACCTGTGGCGGCAGGGCACGCACGTGCTCATTGTCGGCTATCAGGCGGGCGGCACGCTGGGCCGCCAGTTGGTCGGCGGGGCCTCCCAGGTGACCATCCACGGCGAGAAAATCGCGGTGAACGCCAAGGTGCACACCCTGGGCGGCTTCAGCGCCCATGCGGGCCAGCGTGATCTGCTGGAGTGGTTTTCCGCCCTCGCGCCCGCAAGGCCCCGGGTGGCCGTTGTCCACGGCGAGGACGAGGCCCGCACCGCGCTGGCGCGGAAAATCCGCGAACGCCACGGCCTGGAGGCGATGCTGCCGGGGCCGGGTGAGGTGATCGAGCTTTAGCCCTCCCACTCCATTCACGCAGGAGGAAGCGCTTTGGACAAGGTGGTTAACTGGGAAGTCGCCTCCCCCCTGCTCTCACAATGGTGGAACCGTGAACGCCGGGGGCCGGTGTGCTGGGTCACGGCGCCCAAAAGCGGTTCGGCGGCGGGCGGTTTTGACTGGTGGTGGCTCGCCCGGCCGGAGGCGGACTTTGCGGAGGTGCTGGCGGCCTTTGAGCGGTGGGTGGACGGCACCTGGTTTGGCGGCGCGGCCATGCCCTCCATGTTTTTCAACATGGGTCCGGGCGTGCTGGCGGCGTGCTTCAACGGCTACCTCGAATACCGGGAGGAAAGTGAAACCGTCTGGTTCGAGCATCCGCAGCCCTGGGTCGCGGTGGAAAAACTCGCCTACCAGCCGCAGGGGCGCTGGATGCGCCACATACGGGACGCCATGGGCCATTTTCAGGAGCGCGGGTCGGGCCGCTTTCTGCTCGGCATGACCGATCTCGGGGGAGGCCTGGACATCCTGGCGTCCCTGCGCGGCGGGGAAAACCTGGTCTACGACCTGCTGTTGGAACCGGAACGGGTGGACGCGTTGCGCGCCCGCGTCAGCGACGCCTGGTTCAGGGCCTATTACGATTTGTACGGAATCATCCAGCGAGGCCAGTCCGGCGCCACCGCCTGGATGGGCATGTGGGCGCCCGGAACGTGGTATCCGCTCCAGTGTGACTTCTCCGCCATGATCTCCCCGGAACTCTTCGGGGAATATGTGGTGCCCGATCTGGCCGAACAGTGCCGCCGCCTTGATTACGCCATTTACCATCTGGACGGACCCAACCAGATCCCCCATCTCGATCAATTGCTGGGCATTCCCGGCCTTGACGGCATCCAATGGGTGCCCGGCGCGGGGAACCCGCAAAACGAGTCCCGCAAGTGGTATCCGCTCTACGAGCGCATCCTGGAGCGGGATAAACTGCTCGTGCTCCAGTGCTGGGACGATGCGGGGCAGGTGCCCCGTCTGCTGGCGGATTTCCCCGGAGCCCGAATCATGTGCACCCTTGGGGCGGATTCGGAGGACGGGGGCAGACGCATGCTTGAATGGTTCGGGCTGGCCTGAGTATTGTCATTGACAGGACATGGGTTGCATCAGGGGATATTCTGGACATGACAAGCGTTGCCCGTAAAAATATGCTGTGCTGGGTGTTGCCCTTTTTTCTCTGGCCGGTGCTGTGTTTTTCGGAGGCACAACCGCCTCCTCCGGTGCCCACGTTGGAGGAATTTCTTAATAAGGCCGAAGCGGTATACAACCGTCATGCGGAATTGTTGCGGCATTCGACAGGCACCGCCCATGTGAGGGTGACACGCTCTGGGGGAGAGGAGGAGGCCACCCGGTTGGCTGACCAGTACCGGACGCTTGGTTTTGAGCCGCCTAAGCCACCATATGATAAAGTTGGCAATTCCATGACGGTGCATTGGTATACCAAGGGTGATCAACTTCGATATGACATGGATATTCGTGCCATGGAAGGAATTTCTCCCTGGACACCCGAAGCAGTGCTGCGTGTTTCCACCAACGGCAAGGTTGGTGTGTATTATGCGCCACTGGACCGAAAAGCCTATGTCAATCAGCCCCCGGTTAGAAGCCATGACTTGACAAGTTATTTGAGATATTTCGATCCCATTTTTCCATATTTAGAGCATGGAAATACAATATATGGGGGCTTAAGAGAACGCGCGAAAAAGCAGAGCCTGTATCTTGAGTATGCAGATTTAAACGGAATATCATGTATACGCGTGACCGCATCGCCTGATATTACGGGTGACAAAATATGTTATATATCCGATTTGACATGTTGGTTTGGCATAGATCAAGAATATGCTTTAGTTCAACTCGAGGCCACACGCAGATCTTATGAAAACAACGTTTTATTAAAAGAAATAGTTATCACTGTAAATGTAAATTATGAGCAGTCACTGGAACACCCAGATGTGTGGATTATGAAGTCTTATAGAAAATTCCAAAAGGATTATGATATTCAGGATTTATCCATTGACTTTGAGGA
>JBHEKP010000002.1:0-32667 GCA_041859375.1 Candidatus Hydrogenedentales bacterium
GAGAAGATGTCGCCCTTTCCGCTGTCGGTGAGTTCGTTACCAAAGGCGTGCTTGTAGGCGACATGGATGTCGGAGTTTTCCGTGAGCGCGTAGGACAGGCCCGCCGTGGCGTGAAGCTCGACGATGGCGGGGAAGAGCGCGTTGGCGAAGACCACCTCCTCGTCAATGGGCGACTTGGCGTAGGACACGCCCGCCCGCACCGTCCATTTCGGGTCCACCTGCCAGGTGAGTCCGCCCTTCACCACGTGCTGGTCATCCCAGCCGAAGCCGCCCCTGAAAGGCGCTCGGCCTATCTGGTTCACCCCGGACCAGTCAATGAATTTATAGTCCAGCACCGCCTCCAGCGAGGGGGTGATGTCGTAGGCCAGGCCGATTTGGAAGGTCTGGGGCAGGTTGAGGGGATCGGGCAGCAGGTCCTCGTACTTGCCCATGGTCTCCATCCAGTTCGGGGTGGTGTAGGCGGCGCCGAAGCTCCAACGCTCCCAGTTTTTGTACACACCCAGGGTCAGGCCGCCGCCAAAGGCGTCATCCCAGCGGTTGCCCCCGGAGGTTTCCCAGAAATTGAGGGTGAGCATGTCGGACTTGAAACGCGCATAGTCCAGATTGGCGGCCGCGCCGAGGGCCCAGCCGTTCTCAAACTGGTAGGCATAGGCCAGGGCCACCTTGGCCACGCCGTACTCCGTGCGCCGGTCAAAGTTGTTTCCAAAAATACGGGGGATAAGGGTGCGCGAGCGGCTGTAATCCACCCCCATGCCGTTCACCGCGAAAAGGCCGACGCCAAAGGCATGATTGTCCTTGGGAAAGACCGCGCCCATGGCGGGGATGTAGAAAATGCTGTCATCATCCATTTTGCCCGCAAAACGGTTGGCCATGGGGATGAGCAGGGGGCCGTCGGGGCGGATGTAGCGGTAGGGCATGAACACCTCGAAACTGAAATCGAGGCGCTTTTCCAAGTCCACAAGCGATGCGGGGTTAAGCAGGGTCCATGTGCTGTCCTTGGGGCTTGCCACACCCGCGCCGCCGGTGCCCTTCTGGAGGGCGCCGATACCGATTAGTTGGTGTCCATCGGTCCCATGGGCCGCAAAAGACACCACCAAAAGTGCGATTACGCTAAGATACGCGCTCATTTTCATACATTTGTTTCCTTATCGTTAATGTAAAGTTTAAGACCAAAACCCAAACATAAGGCCACCTATTCCCAATGGGCAGGATTTCGCGGCGATTATACAGCATGGAGTGCCGGATGAAAATTTGATTCCCTTCGAGATTCACGGCAAAGTGAAACAGGCATCTGTTGCCGACTCAAATCAACTGTTTCGAACAGGAGTCGCGTACAAATGGGGCATGCTTTTCTTTTATTGGTTGGTGCGAGCCTGCTGGCCGCGCTGGCGGGGGTGGGGGTTTCCCGGAAATGGGGTGATGCGCCGCCGTTGTGGGTGATGGCGGGGTATACCATTTTTGTGTTCGTGCTGGGGGTCGGAAGCGTGTGGAATTTTGCATGGGGCGGCGAAGGGAGCGGCGTTGGAGGATTGGGCATTGGGGGTGCCATTGCCACTTTTGGCGTGGTGGTGGTGGTTTGGATTCCGAGCCTTTACGGATACGCCTCCGTGGTGGGCGGGCTGACGGGCAAACGGGTCGCGGACGGATTATGGATGCCCGAGACCGGCAATGCCGGACCGGCGCGCTATGGAAAAATGCGGAGCCTGCTGATGCAGGGGGACACCGCCGGTGCGATGCGGGAATGCCTTGAAGCCTATCAACGGGACACAAAAAAACCCGACGCCCTTTTTTGCGGTGCGGCCCTTTTTTCCGGACGGGGCTTTTACGGGGACGCGGAAACGCTCTACCGCCAAATCATGAACCGCTTTTCGGCGGATGCCGGTGTGTGGCTTCGTGCCGCATGGGAACTGTCCACCATGCTGGAGGAGGGGGCGGGCCGGCGAAATGACGCGATATTGTTGTGGAGGCAGATTGTGCGGCGTGCCCCAAAAAGCGAAGCAGGCCGCCAGGCTGGAAACAAGTTGCACCGCATGTCCCCGCTTCCCGAAGGAATAAACCGTCCGCAAGTGTAAAAAGAGGAAAAATAATCTTGCAATAAACGCTGTGACAAGGGATAATAACCCTGTGACATGGTCACATGTTTGATTTGATTTATATCTTGGGGTGACGATGGGTTTTCCATCGGCAGATGTTTGTGCCGGGATGTGTTTTTGGATGTCTTTCGTGTGGGAGTAAGGCGTTTTTTCGGCAGAAACTAATTTTTGTTTGGGATGCCGCCCGCTAAATGGCATGATGGTTGTCGGGGAAAGCGGCGGTGTCTGTTGGCGGGTTTTGGTGTGCGTGCGGGCGTGTGACAGCGTCTGGTAAGGTGCCTGATGGAGCAGAGCGAGTCAAAAACAGTGGCGGGGGCTTCTTTCCGATGCCTTAACTGCCTTCTTTCGACCCCCAACAGCTTCAAATGCGTTCATTGCGGCTCCCATCCCCAGAAGGTGGTCTGGGAATATCCCCACCTCAAACCGGGAACCCTGCTGCACGGTCGTTACATCATCGGCCGCACCCTGGGTCAGGGCGGGTTTGCCATCACGTATCTGGGGCTTCAGGAGGGGCTGAACCGGCGCGTGGCGATAAAGGAATACTATCCGGCGGAACTGGCCGACCGGGAGGAAAGCACCCACACGGTTCAGGTGCGCCGCTCCCTGGGCAATGCCACGGACAACCAGGAGTTTTACCGCCACGGTCTTGACCGGTTTCTTGAGGAGGGGCGGAATATTGTGCAGTGCCACCAACCCCGCCCCCACCCGAACCTTGTGCAGGTGACGGACTATTTCGAGGAAAACGGCACGGCCTACCTGGTGATGGACTACGTTGAGGGGGTGTCGCTGGAGGAGTTTCTGAAAAGCCAGCCGAGCGGCCGTCTTGACGAGCGGGAGGCGCTGGCCATCATCATGCCGCTGCTTGACGGGCTGGGCATGGTGCACACGCGCGGTTTCATGCACCGGGACGTGAAGCCCGCCAATGTGTACATTTCCAAGGACAATGAGATCATCCTGCTCGACTTTGGCGCGGCGCGGCAGTCCTTCGGCCGCGAGCGGAACACGCTCACGGTGATGCTCACGCCGGGGTACGCGCCGCCCGAACAGTACACGGAAAGCGGCGACCAGGGCCCCTGGTCGGACGTGTACGGCGCCGCCGCGACACTGTACAAGGCGCTGACGGCGGAAACGCCGCCCAGCGCGATGGCGCGGCTTTCCGGCACGGTGCTTCCGGCGCCCAACTCCTTTGCGGAGGTCCGCATCAACGGGCGGCTGAACCGCGCGGTGATGGCGGGGCTTGCGCTGGACAGGAAGGAGCGCATCCAGTCCGCGTCGGCGTTCAAGGACGCGCTTCAACGCCCCAACAAGATAAACCAGATACTTGTGACGACCCATCTCGCGCAGAAGGAAAGCGGCGGACGGGTGAATTTTGGCAAACTGCGCCGCCTTTCCATGGTGGTTTTCATGGCCCTTGCCATTTCCGCGGCGGGCATAGGCCTGTGGCAGGCGGTGGACGCCATGCTCGCGAAGAAGGGCGGCAGGCAGGAAACCAGGGTTTCGGAGCAGCAGGCAAACGAATTGTACAACGCCACGCGGCAGTTTTTTGAGGCAATGAACGCCCGGTGGGCCAGGGGCGGCGGTGGTGACAGGCCGTCCGCCGAGGCGGCCGGCATCAAGGCCGCTGCGGTGATGGAGGGGGTGGACAGAAAGTCCCTGGACGAGTCAAAACAGGCGGATTGGGAGGCAGCGGCCGCGCTTTACGAGCAGGGCGGGGATTATTACGCCGAGGGCAGCTTTGACAAGGCGCGGGAGCAGTACCTCCTTTCCATAAAAGCATTTGAATCGCTGAAGGGTGTTTCCGACGTGCAGAGCATGCTTCCCAAGGAGCGTCTGGCCGCGGCGGAGGCGGCGTCCCGGGATTTGCGCAAGGCGGCCTTCAGGGCGGGAGCCCGGCGGCTGGCCCCGGCAAAATTCGACGAGGGGGAGCACATGCTTGCCCAAGCCGCGGGTGAAGCCGACACGGATGCGGCCATCAAAGCCCATGAGACCGCATCCACTCTTTTCCAGGAGGCGCTGGAAGAGGCGCAGGCAAACAAGCGCGCCGGAGCCGGGCAGTCCGGGGGGGTATTGTCCCCATCCACCGTGCAGGCGGTGCCGCCCGGTCTTGGAGGCGGCGGCGGCCGCTGGGAACTGAGTCTTGGCGCGGGCCTTCCCCTTGTGATGGCCTGGATTCCCGGAGGCGAGTTCATGATGGGCAGCGACCCCGGTGAGGCCGAGCACAAGATAAACGAGGCCCCACGCCATAGGGTGGTGCTTTCCAAGGGTTTCTGGATGGGCAAATGCGAGGTGACGGTGGGCCAGTTCAGCCAGTTTGTCCGCGAGACGGGATACCGGACGGCCGCCGAGGTCACCGGCGGCGCCTGGATGGTGAACAAGGCGGGCAAAAACGAATGGATCAAGAAAATGAACTGGATGAACCCAAAGTTCATCCAGGATGACAATGATCCGGTCGTGCTCGTGGACCATGGGGATGCGGAGGCCTTCTGCAAATGGCTGGGCGAAAAAACCGGTGCGGCGTTCCGGCTTCCCAGCGAGGCGGAATGGGAATATGCCTGCCGCGCGGGCAGTGTCACGGCCTACCAATGGGGGGACGATCCCGCCGACGGTGAAACATGGCTGAACGGCGCGGATCTGAACATGCAGCGCAAGCGCCCCAACTGGCAGGTTTTCCCCTTTGACGACGGCCACCTGTACACGGCGGCGGTGGGCACATTCCAGGAGAACGCCTGGGGCCTGCAGGACATGCACGGCAATGTTTGGGAGTGGTGCATGGACTGGTATTCGCCGGACTTTTACAGCCGGTCCCCCGAAGCGGACCCCGTGAATGGGGAGGGCGGCCGGGTGAAGGTGGTGCGGGGCGGCTCCTGGCTGTGGTATCCGGGATCGTGCCGTTCCGCGGCGCGCGCCTCCTTCGCGCCCGACTATGCCGCGGATGACATCGGCTTCCGCGTTGTGTGCACCACCACCGCGCAGTAGGGGAAAACCGAAATCACCGGGTCCGTGGAACGCCCCCGGCCAGCGCGCGGGGCGCGAGGGCGAGGGACGTCTGAAGGGGGTAGGCGCAGGTGCACCCCGAACTGGATTCGGGAATCATCACAATGCCCCCCGCCGGAATGATGTTCAGGAAACAGCCGGGCCGGGAAACCAGGGTGAGGGGGATGCCCTCCGTTTCCGTGGTGTCCGTGGGGTAAAGGCGCGGGTTGCTTCCCCTGCCGAAGAGGTAGCGCGCCGAGCCTGTGAGCCCGCCGCACCCGTGGCCGCCGCGCCGGTTGATGTAGTCCCGCTTTTCCCCCGTGCACAGGTCGAAGGCAAAAGGCCGCAGATACACCGTGCCGCCCATCAGCACGGGATGCTGCCACTGCTCCCCGTGGCTGCCGCCGGTTTCCGAAAAGTCGTCGCTTCTGTTGTTCAGCCCCCGGAATTCCTGCCGCCACAATTCGGAACCGTCGTTTGTTGAAAAGGCGGCAAGGCTGTAAAACAGGCTGCTTCCCCGGTTCTGTGATCCGGTGGCCAGCAGCACGCCGTCCCGGCTGTTGAGGTAGGCAATGTGCTCATAGGGCAGTTCAACGCCCTTCTCCCAAACCGTTGCGCCGGTTTTCACGTCGAGCGCCGCCAGCCGGACGCCGCCCTGCATGAAGTGGTCGATGCGGATGCGGCCTTTTCCGGAGGCGGCCGCCACCGCGCGGTCATTGCCGCTTTCAACGAAAAAGACCCTGCCGCCGGCGATGGTGATCATGCTGTTCATGACCGCCCCGGCGGCGGCATGCGTCCATGCGGGTGCCCCCGTAAACCGGTCGACGGCGAAGAGGGTGCTTGAGACCACCACGGGCCGGTAGTCCCCCTCAAGGGAATTGTTGATGGTGTCGAGGCTCATTTCCGACAGGGATGCGTCCCGGGGCTGAAGCGTGCCCACAAGCAGCGCGTCGGACCGGTTGAGGTAGCCCCAGTCCGCCGCATCCCCGCCCGGCACGTTGATGACGGACTTCTTTTCACCGGTGACGGGATCCACGCACCAGCATTCGCCGTCCCGCGCAATGTGGAGGAATTCATCCGTCAGCAGCATCTGCCCCGCATTGCGCATCGCACCCACCCGGCGTGAGCCCGGCACTTCCAGCTCCCAAAGGGGAAAACCGTTGTACCCGTCAATGGTGATGACCTTGTCGTCGGCGGGAATGTGAAGCCGTCCGTTTTTGAAGAGCGAGGCCATGGGGCGGTGGTGGCGGTCCACCATGTCGCGCGGGCCGGGCCTGCCAAACCATTGGATGGCTGTGGGATCCTCGAGGGTGTCCATGCTGCACGCCGTGTGGCCGGAGTCCGCATAGAGCTGGGTCCATTCGCCCGCGCCCTCAACGGGTCCGCGCACGGCCGCGATCCAGAGGCCGCCTTGCCCGTCAATCTTCTGTGCGACCAGTGCGCAGCCCCCCATCCATGCGGACAGGGATTGTTCCGCCTCCGGGGCGGGTTCGGGGCATCCGGCGCAGAGCGTGCCGCCCTGGGGACGGAGCACCCGTGCCGCCTCGGCGGCGGGCCACGAGGGCGCCTTTCCCTCCAACGGTTCGGCCGCCGCCACGAGGTTGAACAGGCATCCCGTGAAGGGAAGGGCGTCCCCCTCCACCTGCTGCACCGCAACGCGGACACCGTAGAGCCCGGCAGCCGCCAGGCTGCGCCGCGACGATTCCACCGCCCCCGCGTCCCTGTCCACACACAGGATGCGCATGCCGCTGCTTTGGGCCAGCGCCCAGGCCAGGCGCCCCCCGTCCGCGCCGAGGACGAGGCAGTATCCCTTGTCCGTGCCCGCCGCGGCGATTAACGCCTCCGCCGCGCGGACGCGCTGTTTCAGCGCGTCGTCGTCCGGCCAGGGCAGGGCGGGCGCGGCGGCGCGCACCTCCCGGTGTTCCGCCTCCCCGGCGGCGAAGCAGTGAATCGCGCCGGTGTCGCTGGAGGCAAAGAGACGTCCGTTTGCGGCGGCCAGCCCGTAAATTCTTCCGGGTGTTTCCGCAGACCACAGGACAACGCCGGTGGCGGCGTCATGGGCGGTTACCGTGTTTTCCCCCCCGCAGTAAAGGGTGTTCCCCGCAAGGATCATGGCATAGGGGGCGCCGGAGGGCTGTTTCCATCGGTAGCACTCCTCCAGCGTCTTTTCCAGCGCGGCCACCTCCTCCGTCACCTTTCGGGCCTTGTCCAGTTCTGCGAGCATGGCGTCGGGCGTTGGGGCGGACTGAACCGTTTTTTCCAGTTCCTTCAGCGCTGCGCGGTCGCGAATCAGTTGTTTGGACGCGCTTAGGTAGCGTTCCCGGTCAAGGGCTGAAACGGAGTCCTTTGACTGGAGATAGGCGGTGCCGCCGTCCACCAGCATGCGCACCGCGGGGAAGGAGGCGACTGTCTCGCCCGTGGCTGTGTCCGCGAATTCCAGGCTGTCGCCCGCGCCCCGCCCCGGACCGCTGGCCAGTCCGTCCCCGGCCAGGATGGCATAGGCCCCGCCGGGACCGGGCAGCGGTCCAAGCGGGGCCAGGCTGTTTTTGTCGAACATCACGGGCGCGGTGCGGCCCGTGGGCACAAACAGGCGCGAGGGTGACGCCAGCAGGTACCCCTGGGGGGAAACGTCACGCACGGGCTCGCGGCGGATTACCGCGCCGGTGGCGGCGTCCAGCGCGCAAACGTGGGTGTGGTCGGGGGGGAACAGACCCGTGAAAAACCAGACCGTACCTCCCTCGACCACCACACCGGTGCGGGCGGGTTCCTCGGAGATGATGCGGCCGTTGCCGGGGATGCGCCGGTCGGTCTCCGCCGGGCAGTACTTCCACACCAGCGTTCCGTCGGCGGCGTTGAGGCAGTAGGCCCATCCGTCATCGGCGGCAAAGTACAGCCGCCCCTCCGACCATGCGGGCGCGAGGCGCACCGGCCCCCCGGCGAAGAATGACCAGCGCACCGTGCCGGTGGCCGCGTCGAGCGCATACACTTGGTCGTCCGCGGAGGAGGCGAAAAAAACGGCGTCCCCCGCAGCCACGACATGGAAGACCCGATCATAAACCACCACCGGACTGAGTTCGCGGATTTCGTGCCAGATGTCACGTTTTGCGGGCGGCGGCCAGGCGGGGTCCGGCCCGTGCATGGGAAAGTGCGTCCACTGGGCGTTCAGCGGGGGCGCGAGGGATTCACCGCCCACCCCGCCGCGCGCGTTGTCATGCATGGCGGCGGGCCAGTCTCCGCCCAAGGCTCCGGGGGCGGCCCCCGCCACAAGGGCCAGCATGAAAAAGAAGCGGATGAACATGGTGTTTTTCCGTGCGCGGTGCCGTTGGACCGTTTGTGTTTCCAACAGTCTGGCATGATTGCACCGCCGGTGACAAGTCGCGCCGGACGGCTGTTCTGGGCTATCATCCCGTCATGTTTCAACCGTTTTCAAGACAGGCAAAATTCCTGCTTCTGCCGGTGTTTTTTCTTCCGGGCCTGCTCTCTGTTTCCGTTTCCCATGCCTGCGACAGCGGCACCGTGCGCGACGCGGCGTTCCGCGCCAGGCGCGAGGTGTACAGGCTTGACTTTGTGGCCCCCCCGGGGGACGCGGCGGCGGAGGGGGAATACCGCCGCCTTGAACAATGGTTTGCCGAAAACGGCGCGGGGCTCAACGTGGTGCTGGAGCGGCACACCCCCGAAGACTATTCCGGTCCCGGTGCGGAGGGGTTTGACGCCGCCTCCGGGGGCCCCTTCCCCCGGACCTATCTGAGCGGCGGCAGGTTTGTGAAGGCCTGGCGCGGCGCGCCGTCCGAAGCAGAGCTGGCCATGCTGCGCGGTTCCCCCGCGCTGGACGCGGCCCGGGGGGAGCTGACCGAAAAATGGGCGGTGGTGCTGTACAGCCGGGGCGTGGACGAGGACCGCTTTGCGGAGGTGGATGCGGCGGCCCGGCAATGGTCTGAATCCCACCCCCCGGGGGTGACGGTCCAGAAGGTGGAACGGGACGACCCCCGCGAGGCGCTGTTGTGCTCCCTGGCGGGCATCGGCCCCGACGAGCCCGACTGGGTGGCGGTGGTGTTTGGCCGGGGGCGGGCGATGATTCCGATGCCGCGCGGCATGGGCGTCACGCGCAGGGCGGTTACGGAACAACTGAACAAGCTCGCGGTGCCCTGCACCTGCCTGCAGAACACGGTTGACTTTGCCGTTGACCTGCCGCTGTTTTGGGAGCTTTCCCGTGACGCGCAGGTGGCCTCGCTGGCGGGCCCCCAGGGCTATGCCGAAATGACCCTTGACGAGAAACTCGCGCCGGTGCTGGACGAAATCGGCGGCGGGGGGGCCTCGCGGACCACGGCGGCGGCGCTGCCCCCGCTGGCGCCGCTGCTGGCCATGGCGGGCGCGGCGGCGGCGGTGACGGCATTCATCATCGTCAGGCACCTCGCCCGGAAGCGGCGCGCCGCAAAGGAGCGCGATCAATGAGCCGAACTGAAATCACCCCCCTCCGTTACATGCTGCGGGAGATGGCGCACACCCCCTGGAGCACTGTTGCGGTGACACTGGCCATTCTGGCCGCGTCCGCGCTGCTGACCGCCACGCTGGACCTTGGCGCGGCGTCGGTGGACGCCACGCGCGTGCTGATGAAGGACATGGGTTTCAACCTGCTCATCATGCCCCCCGGCGCGGACCCTGCGCGGTGGCAGGCGCTGAACTTCTCGGGGCCGGACATGCCGGAAGGGCATGTAAAGTTGCTGGCGGGGAATGCGGGCATAATGGCGCAGCATTTTGTGGGCAAACTCCAGCAGACCATGCAGATCGACGGGGTTACCGTGGTGCTCACAGGAGTGCAGACCGAGACCGTGCGCACGGGAACGAAAAAGAAGCCGATGCCCACGGCCTATACCATGGCAGAGGGAAAGATTTTGCTGGGCGCGGCGGCGGCGCGGGCGCTGGGGAAGAAGGCCGGCGACACCGTAACAATCGCGGGCGGAACCTTTGAGGTGGAACGGGTGCTGGACGAGTACGGCGCGGTGCCGGAGGACATCCGGATTTTCGCGCCGCTGGGCGAGGTGCAGGCGCTGCTGGGGAAACCGGGGCGCATCAACGCGATTGACGCGCTGGCCTGCCAGTGCCCGGCAAATGTGAAGGACATTGTTTCCATGGTGCGGGAAAGCATCCTGCGGGTGCTTCCGGACGCCACAGTGCAACCCTACTATTCCATCCTGCTGGCGCGGCACGAGCAGCGGGTGATGATGCTTCGCGTGCAGTATGCGGTGCTTGCGGCGGCGCTTGCGGCGGCGGCGGCGGCGGTCTGGGGGCTGGCCTACCAGAATGTGACGGGACGCCGCCGGGAAATTGGCGTGTTGCGCGCGCTGGGTGTGCCGGACCGGCGCATCCTCGCGCTTTTTCTGGGCAAACTCTTTCTTTGCGGTGTGCTTGGCGGCGTGGCGGGAGTGGCGGCGGGCCGGTTTTTTTACTTCTGGACCCATCCCGCGCCGCTTGCCGAGGTGATCACCCGGCCCCTGCTCTTGTGCGTGGTGGCGGGTGGTGCGCCGCTGCTGACGGTGCTTTTTGGACTGCCGCCCATCCTCAGCCGCCTGCTGGGCGATGCCAACGACGCGCTTGGGGAGGGCAGGGCATGATCCGGCTTGAATCGGTGGGAAAACAGTTCATGCGCGGCGCATCGGTGGTGCGCGCCGTGGACAATGTGAGCCTGGAGATCCCAAAAGGCGCGCTGGCCCTGCTGTCGGGCCCGTCGGGCGGCGGCAAGACCACACTGATTAATTTGTGCGCCGGGCTGGTGACGCCTGATTCAGGCGCGGTCACCGTGGCCGGGGAGCGTGTGGACCGGATGTCCAGCGCGCAGTGCGCCCGGTTCAGGAGCCAAAAAGTGTCGGTTGTTTTCCAGATGTTCCATCTGGTGCCCTTTCTGTCCGTCATCGAGAACGTGATGCTTCCCGCCATGACGGTGCCGATACCGGACGCGGCCCGCCGTGCCGGGATGCTGCTTGAACGGCTGGGCATGGAGGAGCGGCGAAGCCATTCGCCTTCGGAGCTTTCCGCCGGGGAACGGCAGCGCTGCGCCCTCGCGCGGGCGCTCATGACCGGACCGGAAGTGCTGCTTGCCGACGAGCCCACGGGGAATCTCGACGAGGAGAGCGCCCGGCTTGTGCTGGGCATGCTGTCTGAATGCCGCGACGGGGGGGCCACGGTGCTGCTGGTGAGCCACCAGCCGGTGGGGGAGGTCCGCCCTGACCTGCGGTTTAGGATGGAAACGGGAAAGGTGACGGCCGCCGTGAACGGCGGCCCCAACGGAGGGGAAGAGTGATGTCCCTGAAAAAGTCCCTGTTTTTCGCCATGAAATCGGTGGTCATTGTCCTTTTGTTTTTGCTGATATTCCGGCCCGAGTGGCTGGGCTTCGACAAGGGCCTTTTCGGCGGGGTGCGCGTTGTCGACGTGTGGCGCGAGATGCGCGCCGTGAGCGGTTCCGGTCCGGGATGGTTCGCCTTCTGGATCGGCTGCGCGGTGCTGGTGAAGCTGGCGGGCATCGGCTGCGGCATTCTGCGCTGGAAATTGCTGCTGCGCGGGCAGGGCCTGTCCATGCCCCTGGGCATGATGGCCTACCAGTGGTTCATGGGGCGCGCCATTGGGCTGGTGCTTCCGGGCACCATGGGCCTCGACGGGTTCCGCCTGATTGAGTCGTCGCGGCACACCCGCGACCCCATCAAGTGCGCCACGGTCATTGCCGTGGAAAAACTCACCGGCATCATCGCCCTCGCGTTCCTGCTTTTTGTGACCTTTCCGCTGGGTTTCAAATACCTGCACATCAACCGGGCCATGCTGGCCGCGGTGATGCTGCTGCTGAGCGGCGGCGTGGCGGGCAGCCTGCTGCTTTTGCTCAATCCGCGGGTGATACAGGTGGCCGTGTCGGTGTTTCCCGTGCCGGGAAAACTGCGGCGCGTGGTGAACAGGCTTGGCGGCGCGGTGACCGCCTATTCCGGGTCGCGCGCGTCGCTGCTGCTTGCGCTGCTCTGCGGCCTGGGCGTGCACCTGGGGACCTGCATGGTGTTCCAGTGCACCTTTATGGCCATCCGCGCGGAAAACGCCTCCGTGGCGGACATCCTGTTCGTGAGCCCGCTGATGATAACCGCGTCGGTGCTCGCCTTCACCATCTCCGGCATGGGGGTGCGCGAGGTGGCCTTCGGGCTGGTGCTGGGCGCGACGGCGGGCCATGCCACGGCGATTTTGGGCGGGCACCTGGAGCTGTGGGCGGGCGAGCTCATTCCCTTTGTGCTGAGCATTCCCCTGCTGGTTTTCGGGGGGGCCTCGCGGGAAAAGCTGCGCCGCGACGCCGAGGAGCTGCGGTCCGTGACGCCCGCGCCCGTTTCCGAGGAGGGCTGGCTCACGCCGGAGCAGACATCGGCCTACCGGCGGCGTATTGCGGCGGCGCTGGCCGCCGGGTTGTTTGGCGGCATGTTCGCGGGGATGTTCGGCGCGCTGGCTGAATCCTGCTGGCTGGCGTACGCGCTGCCCATGCTGGAGGACGGGATGCTGTTCACCTGGGGCGCGGCCGCCTACGGGGCCGTTTTCGCCGGGGCGGGCGCGGCTGCCGCGTGCGGCCTTGTGTTTGTTTTCCTGCTGCTCGACCGGTTTCCCCGGTGGACGGTCACCTTCTCGCTGTCTTTTGCCGGGCTTCTTGCGGCCCAGGCGCTGGTGATTGGCGCGTTCCGGTACCAGCGGGATGTGCTGGCGGGCCACGGCATGCAGCCGCGTGACCTGGCGATGCTGGGCCTCGCCGCGGTGGGCTTGGCGCTGGTGGGTTTCACCGCCTGCCTTGCCAAGGCATGGGCGGCGGACCGGCTGATGCGGGGGCGTGTGTTTCCACTGCTTGCGCTGGGCGCGGCCGGGGCGCTGCTGATGGTTGCCGTCGCGGCGGGTGCGGGGCGTGTCCTGGTGCCGGAAAAAGACGCGCCGTCCTTTGCCCCGAAGACGCGGGCGTCGGGGCCGAACATCATCCTCTGCGCCATTGACGCCCTGCGCGCCGACTACCTGAAACTGTACGACCCCGCCGCCGCCGCCGCCATCCCGGCGCTTGAAAAATTCGCGGGGGAGGCCGTGCTCTTCCGCCAGTCCTTCGCGCACGCCTCCTGGACAAAGCCGTCCTTCGCCACCATGTTCACCGGCACCTATCCGGAGACCCACGGGGCGGTGTCAAAGAACAGCATGATCTCCAAAAATGTCCCGTTCCTGGCGGAGGAGCTTTCCAATGCGGGATATTACACCAAGGGCTTTTCCAACAACCCAAACACCCTGTCCGTGTTCGGGTTTGACCGGGGGTTTGCCGACTATGTGGACATGAAGCCGTCGGCGCTCTACGGCGCAAGCGCGGCGGCCACCCGGCTGGCGGTTTACCAGGTGCTGCGCAAGGCCACCATGGTGGCCGAAGGAAAACTGCGCGGCGGCAGAATGCGGATTACCGACTTTTACCAGCCCGCGGAATCGGTGACGCGGGCGGCGCTGGACTGGCTGGACGGCGGCGCGCGCCCGAAGGACGCACCCTTCTACCTTTACCTGCATTACATGGACCCCCATGACCCCTTCATGGACCACAGCCGCCCCGGCGTGGGCTATGCCCGGGCGCGCATGTCCAATCCCGAGCCGGAGCGCTTCCTGGAGCCGATGCGGAAGGCGTATGAAAGCGAGATTGAGTACATGGACGGACATCTGGACGCGCTGTTTGCGGGGCTCAGGGAGCGCGGTCTGTACGACAACACGCTGATTGTCTTTGTGTCCGATCACGGCGAGGAGTTCTTTGACCACGGCGGATGGTGGCACGGATACACGCTGTATGAGGAAATGGTGCGTATTCCGCTGATCATGAAACTGCCCGGCGGCGCCCACGCCGGCGAGGTGAACGACGGCATGGCGCGGCACATTGATCTCGCGCCGACCATGCTGCGCTTCGCCGGGGCGGCGCAGCCCGCGGCCATGCCCGGCCAGGCGCTTTTTGACGCTTCGGGCGCGTTTGCCAACGGCACAATCACCCATGCCTTCGGGCATAATGACTTCGAGGGAAACGTTCTGCATTCGGTGCGCACGCTGAACCGCGCGTTGATTGTTGCGGAACCCGGCAACCCGCGCGGACTGGCCCCGAGGGAACTGTATGACATGACGGCGGATCCTTACCAGCAGAAAAACGCCGCCGCAGAGCCCGGCCAGGCCGAGGCGCTGCGCGCGCTGGAAGAGCTGCTCCGCATTCACGGGGCCGCGCCCGGAACCCCGGGCCTTGCCCCGCCGGACGGCGGACCCGCCGTGGACGGCGTCTCGCGGGAGCAGCTGGAGGCGCTGGGCTATCTTTGAGACGGTTTCACGGGAAGTGACGGAGAACCGATTTTGACTGTGGCAACAACGAGTCCGCTGCTGGCGCTGTGCGTCATCCTCCTTGCGGGGCTGGCCGGGGGCTGGCTGGCCAGGGTGGTGCGCCTGCCCCAGGAGACGGGGTACACGGCGGCCGGACTGCTGCTCGGGCCGATGGCCTTTGACGCCTTTGGGCTGTTTGACCTCACCGCGGCGGTGCAGCCCATTTCCGAGATGGCCATAGGCCTGCTCACCGTGGCGGCGGGCGGCCAGCTGGCGCTGCGCCGGATGCGCAACGCCCTGCGCAGGGTGGGGCTGGTCGCCCTGTGCGAGTCCCTGTGCTCCGCGCTGCTGGTCACGCTGGCGTCCCGGTTGTTCGGGCTGGATTGGGCCGTGTCCTGCGCGCTGGGCGCGGTTGCCGCGTCCACCTCCCCCGCCACGACAATCATGCTGGTGAAGGAGCTGCGCGCGCGCGGGCCCTACGTGAAGACGCTTCTTTCCGTGGTGGCGCTGGATTTGGCAGTCAGTCTGGCCCTGTTCGCGCTTGCGCGCGAATTGATGACGCACGCCGGGATGGGGGCGTGGGCGGCGCTTGCGGGTGGGGCGAAACAGCTTGTGGTTTCGCTGCTGTTGGGGGTGTTCCTTGGGTTGATGTCGCGGAAGATGACGGCGGCGCTCGAGGTGCCTGATTTCAGCGCGGTGTTCCTTGCGCTGCTGCTGGCGGTGGGCCTTTCCCATTATTTCGGGGTCAGTTTTCTGCTGACCTGCCTTTTCCTTGGCGTTTACCTGGCGAACGCGCCGGGGGACACGATGCGGCAGGTGGGCGCGCTGGAGCCGCTTTCGCCGCTGCTGGGCGTGTTTTTCTTTGTGGCGGCGGGCGCCTCGCTGCATTTTGACGCGGTGCGCGACGCGGGATTGCTGTGCCTGCCCTACCTGCTTGCGCGGATTGCCGGCAAATACGCGGGCGCCTTTGCCGGGGGCTGGCTGGCGGGTTTGGGCGCGCGAACCTCGCACAACCTGGGTCTGGGCCTGGCACCGCAGGCGGGGATTGCGGTGGGGCTTGTGCTGCTCCTTGAGGGTGATCCCCTGGTGCCCCAGCACACGGCGGAGGTCATCGGCACGCTTGTGCTGGCCTCGGTCACGCTCAATGAAGTCATCGGTCCGTTTTTCACCTGGAGGGCGCTGCACAACATGGACGAAATCAACCGCGACCGGCGGCGGCTCATTGACTTTCTGCACGAGGAAAATATCACCGTGGACCTGCGGGGCGGCGACAAGGGGGAGGTGCTCCGCCAACTGGTGGAGTTTTACGCGAAGACCCACCACCTGAAGGAGCGGCAGCACGCCGAACTGATGGACGCTGTGGCGCGCCGGGAGAACGAATTCACCACCGCCATCGGCCACGGCGCGGCCATCCCCCACGGCCGGGTCAATATCGGCAAAAAGATCAGCGGTGTTCTGGGCATTTGCAGGGAGGGGGCCGATTTCGGCGCCTACGATCAGATCCCGGTGCGCATTCTCATGCTCGTGGTCACACCGGACGGCACGGAGAAGGAGCACCTGGAGGTGATGGGGAGCCTCGCCCGCATGATCCACGACGAGACGGTGCGCGACCGCCTTGCGGCCGCCGTGAACCCCTACGACGCATGGGAGGTCATTGAAAGCCACGACGCGCGGAACTACAACTATTACCTGGGGGAGGAGCAGGAGAGTTCAGAGGTGTGACAGTTTTTACCCTTGCAGGATTGCCAGCGTCCGCCGCGCGAATTCACGCTCGCTTTCGTAGGTAAGCGTTTCGGCCGCATCCCGCGGTGTCATCCATTGGGGAACGAAGAGCGCCTCTTCCGGGCTCATGGGTTGCGCCATGCCCCGCCCGGGCGCGGTGAGCCGCATGAGGAAGTAACGCTCCGTCCTTTCGTGGCGCTTTCCCTGGAATTCGTACCTGCTCACCGCCGTGCCCAGGTCTGCGGTGATTTCCAGCCCCTGGTAGCCGGTTTCCTCCCTCACTTCGCGCAGGGCGGCCTGTTCAGGGGTTTCGCCGGGGTCGATGTGCCCTTTGGGCAGGCGCACTTCGTGGACGGTTTTTCCATCGCGGGCAACATCACGGACGATCACGAGCATGCGGTTTTGATCATCCAGGACGACCCCGCCCGCGGTGCTGTGGCGTTTTGCGCTCACTCTTCGGGTTCCGATGCGGCGGCGGACCTGCCACCGTAGTCAAAAAGGATTTCCCCGCCGCCGCCGACGCGGAGGGTGACCGTGCCGCCCTTTTCCAACCGGCCAAAGAGAATCTCGTCGGCCAGGGGGGTCTCAATCTCCTGGGCGATGAGCCGCGCCAGGGGGCGCGCGCCGAATTTTGGATCATAGCCCTTTTCCGCGAGCCATGCGCGCGCGGTTTCGTCGAGGCGGAGGGTCACCCCGCGCTCCGCAAGCTGCCGGTTTAGCTGGCCGATGAATTTGTCCACCACCCGCGCCACCACGGAAAGGGGCAGGGGGTTGAAGTGCATGATGCCGTCGAGCCGGTTCCTGAACTCGGGCGTGAGCATCTTTTCCACCGCCTTCATGCTCTTGCGGGAGAGGTCCTCGGAGGCGGCGTTGAAACCGATGCCCGCCGCGGCGAGCTCCCGCGCGCCCGCGTTGGAGGTCATGATGAGGATGACGTTCCGGAAGTCCGCCTTGCGGCCCGTGTTGTCCGTGAGCACGGCGTTGTCCATGACCTGGAGCAGGATGCTGAAAAGATCGGCGTGGGCTTTCTCGATTTCATCCAGCAGCAGGACGGTGTAGGGGTGGCGCCGGATGTCATCCACAAGCAGGCCGCCCTGATCGAAGCCGACATAACACGGGGGCGCGCCGATGAGCCGGGAGACGGCGTGCTTCTCCATGTACTCGCTCATGTCGTAGCGGGAAAAGTGGTTGCCAAGCACAGAGGCAAGTTGGCGCGCCACCTCGGTCTTGCCCACGCCCGTGGGCCCGGCGAAGAGATAGCAGCCGATGGGCTTGTCCGGGCGGCCCAGTCCCGCGCGGGCGCGCTTGATGGAGCGGACCACCTGGTCCAGCGCCTCGTCCTGCCCGAAGACCACACCCTTCAGCGCGTCTGCAAGGCCCGCAAGCCGGTCGCGGTCGGACCCGGAGAGGCTGCGCGCCGGGATTTGCGCGATTTCCGCCACCACCTGCTCAATGTCGGCCGGTCGGATGGTCTTGCGGCGGAGCGGCCCGTCGGTGCGCACCCCGGCACCGGCCTCGTCAATGAGGTCAATGGCCTTGTCCGGGAGAAAACGGTCGTTGATGTGGCGCGCCGAGAGGTCCGCCGCGCTGCGCAGCGCGCTGTCCGTGTAGCGTATGCCATGATGCTCCTCATAGCGGGAGCGGAGCCCCTTGAGAATGGCGAAGGTTTCGTCAACCGAGGGCTCGGCCAGCTCTATCTTCTGGAAGCGGCGCGACAGGCCGTGATCCTTCTCAAAATGGTTTTTGTACTCGCCAAAGGTGGTGGCGCCGATGACGCGAAGCTCCCCGGAGGCGAGGGCGGGCTTCAGGATGGTGGAGGCGTCCATGGAGGATTCCGTGGTGGAGCCCGCGCCGACGATGGTGTGGATTTCGTCAATGAACAGGATGAGGTTGGGGCGCTGGGCCGCCTCGCCCACCACGGCCTTGACGCGCTGCTCAAAATCCCCGCGGAATTTGGTGCCCGCGAGCATGCCGGGCATGTCCAGCGCGAGGATTTCCATTTGGGCGAGTTCCGCGGGAACATGCACCGGCGTGGGGTTTCCAAGCGCGGCCTGGTGCAGCACCAGCGCGATTCCCTCGGCCATGGCCGTTTTGCCGGTGCCCGGTTCGCCCACAAAAACAGGGTTGTTTTTGCGGCGGCGGCACAGGACCCGCAATGCCCGGCGGATTTCCCTCTCACGCCCCACAAGGGGGTCGAGCCGGCCCTCGGCGGCCCGCTGTGTCAGCGAGACCGCGAAGGTTTCCAGGGCGCTCCTGGCCCGTTCCCGGGACTCCTGGTGTTCACCGGCCTCCTCGTCGCCGAAGGGGATGTCGTCGTCCTCGTCAAAATCGCCCTCTTCCGCGTCCTCGGGCACGAGCCAGTGGTTTTTGCCCTTCACGATGCCGTGGGAAACATAGTCAAGGATGTCCAGGCGCGTGATGCCCTGCCGTTTGAGGAAATAGGCCGCGTGCAGGCCCTCCTCCTCCAGCATGGAGGCGAGAATGTCCCCCGCGTCCACCGTTTCCTTTCCCGAATGCTGCACATGCAGGAAGGCGCGCTGCATAAGCCGTTCCAGCGCGTCGGTTTGCTGAAGGGTGAGGCGCTTCCCCTCCGGGATGGTCTCGAGCTCCTTGGAGAAAAACGACTCCAGCGACGCCCGGAGCGCGGTGGGATCGCCGCCGCAGGCACCAATGATTTCAGCGCCAAGACGGTCAAGGGTGAGCGCGTAAAGCACATGCTCCACGCACAGGTATTCATGCCTGCGGCTTTTGGCCTCGTGAAGGGCCAAACCCAGGGTCATTTCAAGTTCGCGGCTCAACATGTCATGTTTCCAGCGGCCGTTCCGGTCCTATTCGGGCAGCACCTCGCAACGGAGGGGAAACCCCTCCGCGCGGGCGATCCGGTGCACGGTCGCGGCCTTGGTCTCGGCTATCTGCCTCACGTAAACACCCGCCACGCCCCGGCCGTTCCTGTGGACTTCAAGCATGATTTTCACGGCCTCGCCGTGGGGCTTGTGAAACACCGTTTCAAGTATTTCAATGACAAATTCCATGGTTGTGAAGTTGTCGTTCAACAATAATACCATGTAACGTTCCGGGCGTTCGGCCTGTTCCTCAAGCCCCACGCCGGCGGATTCTTTTGATGATGTGCCCGGTGTTGCCAATGCGGCGGATTTCCCATGGTTGGTGCGGTTGAATTTACCACACCGGCGTCTCTTGGGGCACCAGAGAAAAAAGCGCCGCCGGTCCCCGGCGGGACCGGCGGCACAGGGATGCTGTTTGGCCTGTCTCAGCGCCTGCGGCGCAGCGCCACCACACCACCCAACCCCGCGAGGGAGGCCAGGGCGAGCAGTCCGCCGATGCCGGCCACGGGCAGCTCGGCCCCAACCCGCACGGAAATCGGCCCGTAGGTGACATTCTGCTTCATGCTGTTCTTGTAGGTGCAGGTGTAGTCGCCGTCGTCACCCGCGGCAAGGGGCAGGATGTTCAGACAGCGCGAGGTCGCGCCGGAAATCCGCGCATTGTTCGCCACCGGCTGGCCGTTGCGGTACCACTGGTAGGTGGAATCCCAAGAGACCGCGGGGAGCACCGCAAGGCGCACGCTGTCGCCCGCCTCGTAGAGGCCCTCGCCCGTCTTCGGCACAATCGCGGGGTTCAGGGCGGCGGCGGCGTAGGCCTCCTTGCCGTCCGGCATGAAGTAGGCGTACTCGGAGTCGTTGGCCCAGCCGTCCTTGTCGGCGTCGCCATCGTTGACGCGCACGTCACCCATGGCCAAACCGCCCAGCAGGGTGGGCATGCCGATGTATTCGCTGGGATTGACCGGGGTGATGTTGGTGGGGAACTCCTCAACCTCGCCGAGCATCGTCACCAGGGTGGTGGCGATAATCTGCGAATTCAGGTCGCCCAGTGTCAAGTATCCCGCCATCACCGTGTCAAGGCCCGGCAGAATCGTGTCGGCCAGGCCGCCGGCACCGCCCAGGGCGGCCTGCATCTTGGTGATGTTGTTGTTCCATGCCGCGATTACATCGGCCGCCTTCACGCCGCCCCGGGCGGAAAGGTCCAGGGTGGGGTTGTTCAGGCAGTGACGGATGAGCTCCAGCTCGTACACGTCAAGCGAGGCGTTGCCGGGGATGATGTAGGGTTCATCGTTGATTTGAAGGTCGGCAAAACGGCCGTTGGCGTCAAACTTTTCCGGGTTGAAACTGAATCCGAAAAGGAGATGCTCATAGGCCTGTGAGGCAAAGTACAGGTAGCCGATCGCGCCCGCAAAGTCGGTGTCGGCGGGCTTGCCCACATCGGCGAATTCATACAGTCCATTGTACTGGAAAAGGCCGTTGCCCGTGCCGGGACCGCCCAGCAGCATCCCGTTGTCGGTGCGGCTGATGGAGTCGTCGTCCAGCACGCGGATGAGCACCGCGCCGGACTCGTCGCTGTTCACGGTGACGGTGTAGGTGTCGGCGGGGCCGGGGGTCACCGCAGTGACGGACATGGCCTTGAGCCCCTTGCCGCTGTCCATGAACACCTCAAAGTCGGAGACATCGACGCCGGTGACCTCGTGGCTGAAGGTGACGTCAAACTCGAAAACGTCCGCTTTCCCGGTGTTCGGGGTGATTTGCAGGGCTTTGGGGTAGTTCAGCCAGGTCTCCACGCAGTCCTCGATGAAGCGGCGCGCGCAAACAGCGTAACCCTCGGCGGTGAGGTGGATGTCCTTGTCAATGTAAGAGTCCAGCGGCGCAAGGGCGTCGGGGTCGCCACCGACCTGCCAGGTGCTTCCGGAGCCGGGAAGGGGCACGGAATGGGGCGGGATGTCCGGGTCGGTCACGCCCGCCCAAGGCTTGTTGGCCCGCTCATTGCCCTTGTAGTAACCGTAGGTGTATTGCATCATGCCGAGGTTCTGGACGAAGCGCACACGGCCCTGGTACTGCGGCAGGGCGTCCAGTTCCTGCGCGATGTCAAACTTGGTCCGTTCCATTTTGAACAAACCGTTGTTTTGCAGCCGCACGCCGTTCGCATTCTGGGGCAGCATGGACTTGGGCCAGCGGGCGGGGTAGTCGTAGCCCGCGATGACCACACGGATGTCGGGGCGCTGATCAAGGATGAACTGCACCAGTTGCTTAATCTCGCCCTTGACCTTGTTCATGAGCAGGCTCTCGCCGTAGTCCGGCGCGGGGCCCCAGTTTTCCTCGGCGGCGAAGTCCTCGGTGGCGTTGGAGTCGGTGTCGTACCATGTGGTCCAGTTGGCCCAGTTGTCATTGAAATTACGGGAGATTTCAGCGTGGTTGGCCTCGTACCAGTTGTAGTAGTCCACCTCGCGGCCCATGTCCCAGGGAAGCACGTTCTTGGTGCCGCCCGAGAAGTCGTTGCCGCCGAGGGTCACGACCACCACGTCCACATTGGGATACTTCTGCAGTTCCTCCGCCGCCACATCTTTGAGGGGGCTTGAGCCGGTCACCCATTCAAAGGCCTTTGATCCCATTACGGCGGTCCGGTTACCCACCTCGATCCAGCGGCCCAGTCCCTCGTATTCGGGGAGGACGTCCCGCAGGGTGCGGTAGGCCATCAGGAAGCCCGTCCAGCTGTCACCCACATAAAGAACGCGGGGGATGCGCTCCGCTTGGGCGGCACCCGCAAACAGCAGAAGCGCCAGAAGCGCCGGTAACAATATTTTGCGGCAAGAATTCAGCATGACCATGACTCCCTTCTCATTGTGACCTGAAAAATGACAATTAAAGTACGGGCGCGCAAGAAAGAACCCTCCTCACGCATATTACAGGATACCATATGTCGCCCCTGAAACAAAACAATAAATTCCAGAAAACTGATGCGGAAATCAGTCCGCATTCAGGCCATACTTTTGCAGCCTGTAGCGAAGTGAACGGGAGGAGAGACCGAGCATTGATGCCGCCTTGAGCTGGGAATAATGGCTTTTTTCCAGGGCCTGCCGGATGTAATCCATTTCAATGTCGGCGATAATCCCCTCCAAATTGATGCTGTCAGAGGTGAGCAGCTCGTTGTGGTGCGCCGTGGGCGGGGTGAAATTGCGCACCGCCGGGGGGAGATCATTAATGTCAATGCAGTCGCCCGCGCACAGGGCGAGGGCCCTCTCGACGACATTGCTCAATTCCCGGACGTTTCCCGGCCAGGAATAGCGGTGCATGGCCGCCTCGGCCTCGGGAGAAAATTCCCTGGGCTGGCAGGACATGTTTGCGGCGTGCTTTTGAACCATGTGCCGGGCAAGCAGGGGAATGTCGTCCGCGCGCGCGCGCAGTGGGGGCACGAAAATTGGGATGACATTGAGCCGGTAAAAGAGGTCCTTGCGAAATTCTCCGCGCTCCACCATGTCCGCCAGATCGCGGTTTGTCGCGGAGATGACCCTGACGTCAACCCGCACGGACGCGGTGCCGCCCACCGGGGTGACGGTGCTGTTGTCCAGCACGCGCAGAAGCTTCACCTGCAGCATTTGGGGCATTTCGCCGATTTCATCCAGAAACAGCGTGCCGCCGTCGGCCACGACAAACAGGCCCTCCTTGTCCTCGGTGGCGCCGGTGAAGGCCCCCTTTTTGTATCCGAAAAGCTCGCTTTCAAGCAGGGTTTCCGGGATGCCGCCGCAGTTGACGGCCACAAAGGGCTTTTCCGAGCGGTTGCTGAGCTGGTGGAGGGCCCGCGCCACCAGTTCCTTTCCCGAACCGCTTTCACCGTGTATGGCGACGGTGCTCGGCAGCCCCGCCACCCGCTTGATCATGGAGAGCACCTCCTGGAAGGCGGCGCTCTTGCCGATCATGTTCTCAACGCGCCCCCGGCTGAGCTGGTCCTTCCGCAGCGCCTCGTTTTCCCGGCGGAGGTTGCGCTGGGTGATGGCCTTTTCAACGCGCAGCCGAATTTCATTGTTTGTCTTGAAGGGCTTCTGAATGTAGTCCGCCGCGCCCAGGCGCATGGCCTCCACGGCGGTTTCGACCGAGCCGTGGGCGGTGATCATGATGGCGGGGGTGCCGGGCATGTTTTCCCGTAGCCAGGCGAGGACGCGCATGCCCGCCTCGCGGTCGCTGCCCATGTACAAATCCGTAAGCACAAGATCCGTGTAGTTCTTTTCAAGGTGGGCGACGGCCTCGTCGGCCGACGCGGCGGAGGCCACCTCATATCCGGCGCTTTGCAGCACGATTTCGAGCAGTTCCCGCATGCTGAGTTCGTCGTCCACCACCAGGACATGGTGTCTTGCGGGCAAGGTTGTTCTCCTCCGGGCCGTCGGCGGGAATGCTCCCGTTATGCGTTCTCATGCCGCACGGCGGGCAGCCGCACAATCAGGGAGGCTCCGCCGCCGGGGCGCGCCGCCGCCTGAAGGGTGCCGTCGTGGGCGGTCACAATGCGCAGGCAGGTGGGGAGGCCCATGCCCACCCCGCGCTCCTTCTCAGTATAAAAGGGCTCGAATATGCGCGCAACTTTGTCGGGGGGAATTCCGGGGCCGTTGTCGTCAAAACGGATTTCCATGGTTCCGGCAACGCGCCGGATGGAGACGGCCAGCGCGCCGCGCCCGTTCATCGCCTCGACGGCGTTCTGGGCGAGGTTGGTGAAAAGCTGGCGCAGTTTTGTCCTGTCGCCCACGACCTCCACATCCCCCTCCGGGGGCAGGTCGAGCGTCACGGAAAGTTCCCCGTGCCTTCCCTCGTAGGTCGCCTTGATTTCGGCGGCAAGTTCGGCAAGGTTGACTCCCGCCCTGTTGAGATCGGGGGCGCGGGCAAAATCCAAAAACCCGATGACAATGTTGTTGAGGTGGTCTGATTCTCGCAGGGCGATGCCCGCGAGGCGTTCGTTCAGCTCCCTGGGGTTGTCCATGCGGCCGATTTCCTCAACCGCGCCCCGGATGGAGGTGACGGGGTTTCTGATTTCATGGGCCAGTTCGGCGGCGAGTTCCCCGATGGCCGCCATGCGGTCCTGCCGTTGCAGTTCCTGCCGCATCCGCGCGATTTCGGTGAGGTCCGCAAACACGGCGAAGACCGTCTCAAGGCGTCCGTGCCTGTCGTGCAGGCGGTTGGTGGTGAGTCCGAGCAGCTTGACGCCGCCCGAGCGCGTCCGCGCCGGGAATTCATAGCTGCTGAAGTCGCGCCCCTCCCGGATGGCGGTGACGATGGGGCATTCCGCGCCGGACTCGGGCACAAGCACCGCCTCGGCGTGCATTCCCGCAATTTCCATGCCCTCCACGCCGAGAATGCGCCGGGCGGAATTGTTGGCGCCGAAAATTCGGCCGTGCGCGTCGGCCATGAGGAAGCCGCTGCTGAGGTTGTTGAGAATTTCGCGCTGGAAATAGTTCATGCGGCTGAGGCGCTGGTTCCAGTAGCCGCTCACCAGGGCGGTGAAGAAGAAGGCCATGCACTGCACGAGGAACTGATACCAGGGCAGTAGTCCGTGGGGCGCGCGCATGCCCGGCGTGTTGAAGAACATGGTGAACATGAAGACGCAGGCCATGGCCGCGAAATACAGGCCCTGCACAATGCCAAGCAGCACGCCCGCCTCGAGGATGACCATGACCATGAGAAAGGTGAAGAGGCTGTCCGGGCCGCCGGTGAAGCTGATGGTGAGCGCGACGGCGCCGAAGTCCAGAAAAATCTGGGTCCAGACGAGCACCGGGGGGATGCGCGAGGATTTGCGCACAGTGATGAGGTAAAGGCTGCTGCACACGAGCGCGGCGATGTAGACGCCGGTCAGCACCGACCAGGGGATGCGCTGGCGCACCATCATCTGCGCGCCGGAGACGACAACCATCAGCACGCAGATGCGCGCGATTCCCGTGAGCCAGAGCCATTTGGAGGGCTTGC
Organism: Candidatus Hydrogenedentales bacterium; assembly: GCA_041859375.1. Lineage (GTDB taxonomy): Bacteria > Hydrogenedentota > Hydrogenedentia > Hydrogenedentales > CAITNO01 > JBHEKP01. The sequence continues at coordinate 24,908 of JBHEKP010000002.1, forward strand.
CGGACTGCGCCAGCAGGGGGTCGCCGATTCCAGGGAGCCTCCGTTTCAGGGTGTCCGGCTTTTGGCCGCCGTCGGGCCCGCCGCCGACCACGGGTTTAGTCCTTGAGGCCTTTTTCGACCAGACTCTGGAGACCCTCGGGGTCGCTGCTGCGCTTGAAGGCCATTTCCGCGGTGATGACGCCGCGGCGGAGCAGCCGGTAGAGGGACTGGTTCATGGTCATCATGCCCTCGCCCTTGCCGATTTCGATCATGGAGGGAATCTGCTCCAGCTTTTCGGCGCGGATGAGGGAGCGGATGGCGGCGTTTGGTATCATGATTTCCATCCCCAGCACGCGGCCGAGCCCGTCGGCGCGGGGAATGAGCTGCTGCACGATGACCCCCTCCAGAACGAAGGAGAGCTGGGTGCGTATCTGTGACTGCTGGCTGGCCGGAAACACGTCCACGATGCGGTTGATGGTCTGGAGCGCGTCGTTTGTGTGCAGCGTGGCAAAGGCCAGGTGGCCGGTTTCGGCCACGGTCAGGGCCGCCTGGATGGTTTCGGGATCCCGCATTTCGCCGATGAGAATAACGTCCGGGTCCTGGCGCAGCACCCGCTTGAGGGCGGCGGAGAAGCCCTTGGTGTCGGAATGCACCTCGCGCTGGTTCACCACGGACAGCTTGTGCTGGTGGAGGTATTCGATGGGGTCCTCAATGGTGATGATGTGGCATTTCCGCTCGCGGTTGATCTTGTCCAGGATGGAGGCGAGTGTGGTGGACTTGCCGCTTCCGGTCGGACCGCAGACCAGCACCAGGCCGAGGGGCCGGTAGGCGAAGTCGGCCACGACCCGGGGCAGGCCGAGCTGCTCGAAGGAGAGGATTTCATAGGGGATGGAACGGAAGGCGGCGACCACCGAGCCGCGGTCGCGGTACACGTTCAGGCGGAACCGGCTCAGCCCCTCGATGCCGAAGGACATGTCGCATTCTTTTTCCGCCTCGAACTCGGCTATCTGATCCTCGTTCATCACGCTGTAGATGAGATCCTGGGACTCCTCCGGGGAGAGGCGGGGCACCCCCTCAATGGGCTCCAGCGAGCCGTGCACGCGAATCATGGGCGGCGCGCCCACGACAATGTGAAGGTCGCTCGCGCCCTCCTGGATCATGCGTGAGAGGAGTTCCTTGATGCCCGGGGTTTCGTTCATGTTGTTTCCTTGCGCGGGCGTTTTCGGTCCCGCATGAAAAGACGCCTCAATCCGCTATGGTGTGCTCGAGCACCTGCGCCAGCGTGGTTGTTCCGCGCGCGGCCTTGGCGAGCGCGTTCTGCCGGAGCGACCTCATGCCGCACCGGATGGCCGTCATCTTGATGTCCTGCCCGGAGGCGCGCTTCAGCACGAGCGGCTGCAGGTCGGGCCAGTTGAGCATGACCTCGATGACGGCGGTGCGGCCCTTGTAGCCCGAATCCTTGCATTTCGAGCATCCGCGGCCCTGCACGAAGCGGGGTTTCGGGATGTAGTCAAAGCCGCGGTACTGCATCCGTTCAAGCGCGTCCTGCGGCACGTGGATGGTTTCGGAGCACTCGGTGCAGGTCCGCTTCAGCAGGCGCTGCGCCGCCGCCAGGGCCACGGAGGACTGGACGAGGAACGGTTCCACGCCCATGTCAATGAGGCGGGGGAACACGCCGGCGGCGTCATTTGTGTGGAGGGTGCTGAGCACGAGGTGCCCCGTGAGGGCCGCCTTGACCGCGATGTCGGCGGTTTCGCCGTCCCGGATCTCGCCGACCATGACCACGTCGGGGTCCTGGCGCAGGATTTGGCGGAGCGCCTCCGCGAAGGTGAATCCGATTTGCGGCTTCACCTGGACCTGGTTCACGCCGTAAAGCTCGTACTCGATGGGATCCTCAACGGTGACAAGATTGGTGTCGAGCTGGTTGAGCTTGTGCAGGGCGCTGTAGAGGGTGGTGGTCTTGCCGCTTCCGGTGGGCCCCGTGAGCAGGATCATGCCGTGGGGCAGGTTGAGCGCGGTGCGGAAGGCCTCCATGGGCTGCGGCTCGAAGTCGAGCTTTTCAAGGTCCAGCGTGAGGTTGCCCTGGTCGAGGACGCGGAGCACCACCTTTTCGCCGTATTTCACGGGAAGAAAGGCCACGCGGAAGTCAATGTCCCGGCCGTTGTAGCGCATCCGGCAGCGGCCGTCCTGGGGAAGCCGGTGCTCGTCAATGCGGCAGCCCGACAGGATTTTTAGGCGCGCCACGATGTTCGGCTGCATGGATTTGGGCAGCGGCTTGGCCTCCTCCAGGGAGCCGTCAATGCGGTAGCGGATGCGCAGCTCCTTCTCAAAGGGCTCGATGTGCACGTCGCTGGCGCCGCGCTCCAGGCCGTTGAACATGATGAGGCGGGTGAGCTTCTTGATGGGCTCGTCCTCGCTGCCGGCCTCAAGGGCGGAGACATCCTCGATTTCCTCGCCGCCGCGCTGTATCTCCTCCAGCTCCTCGGCCATGCTGATTTGCCGGTCCGTGAGGGTGTTCATCATCTGCTCGGCCTTCGTGCCGCCGCCGTAGTGGCGTTCGATGGCCTGGCGCAGCTCGGAAATCATCGCCACAACGGGCTCGATCTCGTGGTTGGTGATGAGGCGCAGGTCGTCAATCGCCATGATGTTCAGCGGATCGGCCATGGCCAGGGTGAGCACGTCGCCGGTCAGTGACACGGGCAGAATCTGGTACTGGCGCGCGAGGCCCTCGGAGACGTGCTCGAGCACCTCCTTGGGGATGTTGTAGTTTGCCACGCGGATGTGGGGGATGCTCAGGTGCTCGCTGAGCGTGATGACAAGGTCCTCCTCGCTCAGGTAGCCGAGTTCCACCAGGAGCTGGGGCAGTCCCTGCCCGGTGTCCCGGTGGATTTTCATGCATTCACGTATCTGCTCGGGAGAAACCAGGTTCTCCGCGAGCAGCATGTCTTCCAGCTTTTTTTTCTGCAGTTTCATCTGGTCCTCTCCCGCGGCTTGGCAGTGACGGGATTACGGGCCGTTATGCCGCCTCGTCCGCGCCGAGGTGGTTCAGGATTTCCTGGGCCATCTCGACCGATATGTCTTTCCCCACTAGTTTGGCAAATGCCAGCACTTTTCGCAAGGCCCCGGCCATTTTTCTCACGTCCCCCGTGACTTTCATGGCGATGAGGCCCAGAATCTCCTCCCTGACCTCCACACCGGACTCCTTGGCGCGGTGGCGCAGTATCTGCATGCGCGTTTCCCATTCCGGGGCCTTGAGCTCCGCCACAATGCCGCTGGCGAAACGGGAAACCAGGCGCTGCTCAAGCAGGCCCAGCCTGTCCGGGGCCTTGTCGGCGGCGATAATCACCTGCCGGTTCTGCTGGTGAAGCGCGTTGAAAATGTGGAAAAACTCCTCCTGCGCCTCGACCCTGCCCCCGAGAAACTGGATGTCGTCCAGTATCAGCACGTCCCAGTGGCAGTAATTCGTGCGGAACGCGTCCAGCGCGCCCTCCGCCATGGCGTCGGCCATGCGCCGTGCAAAGTGGCTTGCGGACACATAACCGATGCGCGCGGGGGCCGCGCCCTTTTTCTTTCCGGAGCCGGCCAAAATGGCGTTTCCAATGGCGCTTATGAGATGGGTTTTGCCTATGCCCACGTTGCCGTAGAGGAAAAAGGGGTTGTATTCCCCGCCGGGCGCGGCGGCCACGGCCTTGCTGACCTTGAAGGTGAACTCGTTCACCGTGCCGGGGAAGAAATTGTCGAAGGTGAGCGACTCGAGCGGGGTTTCGGAGTCCAGCGCGTCGAGCAACCTACCGTCCTCCTCGGTAAGTTCCTCCGGCTGGGGGGGCTCGCCCGGCGCGCCGCCAAAGGGCGCGACCGAGGCATAGCGGTTGCGGCGCCGGCGCATCAGGTCGCGGCGGTTGTTTTCCGCAACAAGATGGGATTCAATCAACTGGGTTGTCTGGCGCACAGACAGCATGGCCGACTCGGCTATCTGCGCAAGTTGCGCCTGCTGGCTTTCCTGGGATTGTTTTGCGCCGGAAATTGATTCCAGGGTGAGGGCGGCCATCCGGGAAAGTTCGGCCAGCTGGGCCTCCCGCGATGCGCGGTTCTCCTCCGCAATGGTTTGGAGCGCCGCCTGCGCGGCCTTGGCCAGTTCCGTCTGTCCCGAATGCTGCGCGTCCCTCACCCCCGCCATGGACTCGGCAATCGCCTCCCGGAGCCGCTCGGCCAGCAGGGCGGCGGTCTGTTGCTGCGTCTCTCCGAGGGAGTCGCGTATTTGTCCGGCGATTTCGGCCATGGCCTGCTGCTGTCCGCCCGCGGAGGCGGTGAGGATCTCGCGGATTTGCCCGGCAAGCAGGGCGGCGGTTTTGTTTTGGGTCTCATTCAGTGCCTGGCTCAGTTTTTCCGCGATTTCGGCCGCAGCCTCCCGCTGTCCGCCGGCGGAGGCGGTGAGCGCCTCGTGGATTTGTCCGGCCAGCAGGGCGGCTGTCTTGTCCTGGGTTTCCCCCAGGGACTGGCGGAGCTGCTCCGCCAGCACCGCCAGCGCCTGCTGCTGGCCTGCGGAGGATTCGGTGATTGCCCCGCGAATCTGCTCCGCAATCATGGCGGAGGCCTGTTGCTGTTCGGCGGCCTCGCGGGAGTCTTTTTGCGCGAAACTCGACTTGAGCTGCACCACCATGTCGGCGATGGAGTGCTCGATTGCCCCGGCGACCCCCTCCTGGATGGTGAAGGCCACCTGGTTCCAGTCGGTCTTTTCCGGTTCGGGCGCGGGCTGCCGGGAGGCGGCCACCGCCTCGCGGATGTCCCGTCCGATGGGGTCCAACGCCTCCCGCATGGAGGAGGACACGCTTTCGCGCATGGCATCCTTTATGTCGTCGGGCGTTGGCAGCGCGGCGGTTTCGGCGCGGCGCGCCTCAGCCATGGTTCTCAGTTCCCCGGCCAGGGAGGCCATGGCGGTGTTCAGTGTCTCGGAGAGCGTTTCCTGCATCACCTTTGCAATGTCGCCGGGCCCGGGCAGCGCGGCATCGCGCGTCTGCTGGGCCTCGGCCAGTGCGCGGAGTTCTCCGGCCAGGGAGGAGAGCGACCCCGACATGACCTGGGAAACCCCCTCCTGCACGGCGAGGGCTATTTCCCGGGGGTCTGTGGCGGGCGCGGCGGCGGAATCACCCGGCTGCGCGGGAGCCGCGGAAAGCCGTGCGGCAAGGGGTGACACGGCCTCCCGAACCGCTTCGGCAAGGGTGGAACGGAGACTTTCGGCCAGGCCGGTGAAATCGGGGGCCGAGGTTGTGGCGCCCTGCGCCCCCCCCGGCGTGTCCCGGCGTGCGGACATTTCGGCGCGGAGTTCCTCCGCGAAGCCGCGCAACTCGCCGGACATGGCGGTCATGCTGCCGCTGAACGCCTGCTCCAGACGTGCCGCAAATGCGTCAAGGGCTTCGGCGCTGACACCCTGCGCGGCCGTGCCGGACTCCGGGCCGTGCCCTTTCGCGGCAAGCACCGAACCAAGTTCGGCGATGCTTTCGCGCATCCCCTCGCGCATCACCACCGCCAGTGTTTCCGCAAGTTCCGTGGCGGGAAGGACGGTGTATTCCTGCGTTGACTGGCCGGGGGCGGGGGGGCTCTCTTTTTCGGATTCTTTTACGGCGTCACCGCCGGATTTGGGCTTGAACGGTGAGTCTATGTTGAAGTCTTTGTACAGGTCGGCGTCAAGCAGATCCTTCTTGCCCGCGCCGAAACACCGATCCACGATGTTTTGAAAGTCGGAAAAACTGCACAGTATTGGTTTGATGCGCAGGGTGGGGCAAAGGGACTGCACTTCCTGGAGCGCGTCTATGTCCAGCGGGTTAACCATTGCCACGGTGAGGATGCGGCCCAGTTTGTCAATCGGCAGGATCTGCAACCTCAGGCACACATCTTCAGGAATAATGCGGCCGACCTGATCGGCTATCTCATAGTCCTGGAGGCTGAGGTGGGGGGCCTTGCTTTGCTTGACCAGATATTGGGTCAGTTTAACCTGGTCTATAAACCCTTTTTCCACAAGGATTTGACCAAGGAATCCATTGTTTTTTCGTTGTTCGGCAATGGCGTCCTGCAACTGCTGCTGGGTGATGATGTTATCCTCCAGCAGCAGATCCCCCAACTTCTTGGCCCCCTTGCCGCGCGCCAATTCTCCGGATGATTGTATCATGGGTCGTCGCTTAGTTTTTGAAGCGAAACACTCAGGTCTGACCAGCAGGCAAACCAATGCATGCCGAAACAGAACCCCCAAATATGAACAATATTATCACGAATTCCACGATGGATCAATGAAAACTATTAGCAAAACCAGCCTATTTTAGCGGTTTTTTTATAATGCAATCATTCTTTAGCCAAATATTCAGACAAAATTCGGCTCTAACAGACAATTTTTGCAACCCCTGAGAATGGATAAGGGAGGGTAAAATGGGCGGGAATTTGTCCCGAACGGAGCTTTGGCCTTCCCAATGATGGGAATCCGTGCCATTACAGGGGTGTTGACTTGAAACAAACTGGCAACAACTAATTGCTTTGCTGTAAGGTAAAAATAGTTCAACTTGAACGGAAAGAAGAGGGACCAATGAATTGGAAAATCACGGCGGCGCTTGTTGCGGCTCTTTTGGGCACCATGTGGGGGGGCGCCTTTGCCGAACCCGTTGCCGCCAAGGACTTGCTCCAAAGCGCCATGCAGAAAACCACCCAGTTGACGGCATTGTCCTTTGACTTGGACATCACCACCGTGATCGTGAAGGGTCCCGAGGAAAAAGAGCAGAAACTTGCGGGGACCATGGTGCTGCGCGGCACGTCCGACCTGTATTTTTCGCTGAAAAACGAGCGCCAGGAGCTTCAAATTTACAGCAACGGCACGGAGAGCTATTTTTACCAGCCCGACAGCAAGGAATACATGAAACTGGACGGCACCCCGGCCCGTTCCCGCCTGATTGCGGGGGTGAGCGCGGGCTTTGTCAGTTATCCGCTCTCCTGGCTTTCGGATTACCTGCACAACGGGGAGCAAATGATAACGGGGGCCACAGATTTCTCCACCGTTCCCGAACGCGAAATCGGCGGCGCGAAATGCGATGGTGTTAAGGTGGCCTACCCCGCCTTTGACGTGGTCGCTTGGATTAGCGCCGGGGAGCCGCCGGTGCTGCGCCAGATGGAGATGGACCTGTCCAGGGGCGTCAAGGAGTCCGGCGAGGCCCACGGAGGCATGGACGGCCTGCGCATCACCATGGACTTTGCCAACTGGAAGGGCAACGCCCCCGCCCCGGACGATCGTTTCAAGTTCACACCGCCGGAGGGCGCGGTTGAGGCGAAGGATCCGGAGGAGGAGGGGACGCTGAAGGAGGGCGCGGCCGCCCCGGATTTCACCCTGCCCCTGCTGGGCGGCGGCGAGGCCAAACTTTCCGCGCACAAGGGCAAGGACGTCGTGGTGCTTGATTTTTGGGCCACCTGGTGCGGTCCCTGCCGCAAGGCCATGCCCATTGTGGTGAAGGTGACGGACGAACTGGCCGCCAAAGGGGTGGTGCTCTACGCGGTGAACCAGCACGAGGAACCGGAACAAATCAAGACCTTCCTGGAGGGCGCGGGAATCAAGGCCAAGGTTGCGCTGGACGCCGGCGAGGTCGGCGAGACCTACGGCGCAAACTCGATTCCGCTGATGTATGTCGTCGGCAGGGACGGGCTGATAAAGAACGTCCACCGGGGCTTGAGTCCGGACTTGGAGTCGGAACTGCGCGCGGAACTTGAGCAGGCGCTGGCAGAGGCGCCCGCCGCCGCGCAATAGG
>JBHEKP010000089.1:0-4712 GCA_041859375.1 Candidatus Hydrogenedentales bacterium
GATGCGTACCACATCCTGATGTACGCCGGTCTCCAGCCCGAAGTCGTTTATGAGGAAACGATCATGAAGAGGGGGCTGGAAGGGCGCAAAGTACTGGTATTGGCGGACTGCGACATTCTCACGGAGCCCGTGGTGGCGAAGATAAAGGCCTTTCAGCAGGCGGGCGGTATTCTCATCGGCGACGAGCGTCTCTGCCCGGCGGTCACCCCGGACATTCAGATGCAGTCCTGTGCGCGCACCGACAAGGCGGACGCCGACAAGGCCGCCCTGCTTGCGCGCGCCGAGGAATTGAAACGGCAGTTGGGGAACAGGCACATCCCCCATGCGGTCTCCTCCGTGGCTGATGTGCTGCCCTATTGCCGCCGCTTCGGCACCACCGACTATGTCTTCGCCATCAATGACCGCAGGGAATACGGGAATTATGTGGGACGGCACAAGCTGGTCATGGAGCAGGGGCTGAACGCCGCCGCGGAATTCACCCTCAGGCGGCAGGGGGGCCATGTGTATGACTTGGTGGGGCACAGGAAGGTGGACGCCGGGCTTGGCGATGGCTTTATGACGATTCCCGTTGATTTGGAGCCGGGCGGGGGGGCGCTGTTCATGGTGACGGCCAATCCACTGGAACAGCTCACCATTCGGGCTCCCCAAGAGGTGAAGCACCACGAACCCTTTGCGGTGCGGGTGGTGGTGGCCGACGGCACGGGCGCGGCGCTTGACGCGGTCATCCCCCTTGAGGTGCGCATCCTCGATCCGGACGGACGCCCCGCTGAATTCAGCGGCCACTACGGGGCGAGGAGCGGCATACTTGATCTTGAGCTTGTCCTGGCGGCCAATGATGCGCCGGGAATATGGACAATTGAAGTCCGGGAACTTGCCTCGGGGATGATATCCCGGCATTACATGAGGTTATCGCATTAGGGGGGGGAATGAGAGGCTGGATCATCTGTCATTTAGTGAAGGGCAGGGCAAATCGCCTGTTTAACTATATGATCAGGCGCTTTTTGTGGGCGGAATGACTGCGCGCCCCATTGTCACTTGCGGCACAATTAATTGCGGGGGGGTAGTGCTGAGGCTGCCTTCATTAGTGCGAGCGCCGTGGACCGCTCGGGATAACTGACGGCAATGCCCCTGATGGCGTCAATCGTCCCGGCATCGGCGGCTGTCCCAAGGGCCACAGCGGCGGCATGGCGGGTATCGGGGGCGTTGTCCATATCGCGCACGATATCCAGGAGCACGGGCGCGCAGCATGGATCTCCGATTCTGCCCAAAGCCCACGCCACAGCGGCGCGCCAGCAGGGCGTGAGACCGTTGTGCAGAAACAGAACGCCCGGCCCGAGCGGATCGGGACGGCCCGAGGCGGCCTCGGGCGGCGATTCTTTTAACAGGGCGATGAGCGGATCGGCCGATTTCGGGTCGGCCAGATTTCCCAGGGTTCGGGCAAGGTAAAAGGAAACCCAGTTCTCCACCGGCAATGCGTCAACGACGGGAATGCCCGTGTTGAAAACACGATCGATGCCGCTGTCCCCGGCACAATACCGAAGCAGGGCCGCCTCCACACGGGGGGCCGCGGCCTGATCACGACAGACAAGGGAAAGTATCTGGGCGGCCCGTATTTCCGGACCGGGATGGCCGCCCCAGCATCGGATCGTGGTGGAAACAGCCTCGTTTATTTCAGGGGAAGACTGCGCTTCGGGATCCCCCAACATTGCCAGACAGGCCGCCGTGACAGCCGAGCCCGCCTCCTGGCGGCGCAGGACACGGCCAACGAGGGTTTCATAGTCATCATTGGGAAAAAACAAGGCGCGGTCGGGATCAATCGGCACGGAACGGATGAGATGCGGCACGATTTTGCCGGCGCGCGCGGAGGCCATTTTATCCAGAGCCTCGATGATGAAGTAGTGGACGGGCGAGGCATGGCATGACATGAGGGCCGGATGATCACCATACCAATAGGTGAAGTCGGGATAAGGCTTCAGACCGGCAAAGGCTTCGATCAAGGCAGTCTCCGCCTCTGGCGTGCCGATGCACCCCAATGCTTCCGCAACGGCTTCGGCAAGGAAAAGATTTCCTGTGCTTGGATCGCTGTGGGTGACCAGCAGTTCGCGCAGCATGGGCACAGCCGACGCGTCGCCAAGGCGGCCGATGGCGCGCGTCGCAGCCTGCAGGGTTCTCGGGTTCACCTCTGACAGGGCATTGAACCTGGCCGCATCCCCCTCGTTCCCCGCCTTCCTCCATGCGGGATATGGATTCTCGCCTTGTTTGGCCGACACGTAACGCCGGAGCGCATCGCAGGCGGCCACGCCGCCGGTATGTCCAAGGGCGACGGCAGCGCGGCGCGCTTCATCAGAGTTTCCCTGCCCGAGCTGCTTCACCAATCCGGCCTCGATATTGTCCCAAGAATTGCCTGCGAACCAGTTTTTCCAGGGTTCCGCCTGGGACTGGGTTTCGGGCCCGGTGGCGAAGGGATTGAACGGTTCGCTGTGCCCCGTCAGATTTTCCAGCGCCATGGCGGCACCTTGCGCCACCACGGGATTCGCATCGGTGAGGGCATGAATGAGCGGCTGCATGGACTCCCGTGTTCCGCAGGCGGCCAGGGCGACCACTGCCGCGGCACGAACTTCGCACGATGCGTCCTGCAAGGCGCCGGCCAATGCCGACGCCGCCCTGGGATCGCGAAAAATGGCGAGATTCTGGGCGGCGGATATTTTATGGGCCTCCCCGCCATTGCTCAACTGCTCAATCAGTGCGTTGATTTCATCATGGCCCGTCGCCAATGGGTTGGATAAATTGCCATGCCGGTTGATGCCGGCAACCTCGCGGAACCGGTCGAATTGAAGTTCCATCAGTCCCGTGACCGCCGGATTGTTTCCACGAAACCGGTGTGGTTGTCCTTCGCCAAGCAGCCTGAGCGGCGGCGCCATGAGCGCTTTCGCCTGTCCCGCGCGGGCAATCGGCGCGGACTGCCGCGGCTGGTGACAGCCCACACAGGTGCGCCGCTCCCCGGGACGCACGTAGAGCCATGACATTTCGTTTAGTTCGGAACGGCCCTCGGCGTCCACCGCCTGGAATGCGATGGGCGTGTCAGCAGGCACTTCGACAAAGAACGACCCATCGGACGCCAACGGCACAGTGCCCAATTCGACGGTCTCGTTGCCGGCATGGACAATGTATGAGTGGGAGGAGCGGGTGGTCAACCCTTTGCCCGCCAGCACCCGAATCGCGCGGACATGCTCCCATCCAGCGGTGGTGTTCTTTGTAAACCGGGCGTTCTGGCAGAAGAGAAAGCCTGTGGTCTTCTCCTGGCCATCCGGTTGCGTGCCCGCCTGCACGGGGCGCAGGGGCGGCCGTGGCCGCGCGCCAAGAAAGACGGGGGAATGCAGCGGCAATCCGCTGGAGTCATGCACCACGGTCAAGGTGGCCGGTGACGCTTGAGGATCAAGAATGTCGATTTCCTCGTAGCTGACGTCCCGGATGGTCTTCTTCCTGCCGCCCTCCAGAACCTCAACGTCAACAGGCCGCGCGACGGTGCAGAGCAGCCGCCCGTCGGGCATTGCGGCGACATCGCCCGCCTCCAGACTGAAGTTCCGGAGATGACTCTGGTCGAATCCCATGCGGCCCACCGTAATGCCGGCGCTTGAGACAAACGCCACATTTCCGTCCGGCATGGGCGCGGGACTGCCACAATTGAACGCGCGCAGGCGGCTGCCGTACTCGGGGCCAAGGTCCAGTCCGAACTCGGTCTGGCCCCGGGTTCCATCGGGGAAGATGGCATGCAGCAGGGTTTCGACCTTGCCCCGGTCAAAGAAGTTGTCGGAGCGGACAAACAGAATGCGGCCGTCGGCCAGGACTTCCGGCTCATTGTCAAAGATGATGGTGTTCGTTATCGGATGGATTTCTGATCCATCGCTGTTCATGACGTACAGGGCGCGTGAGGGCGGGTTGTGATACTCCTCAAACGTGCCCATGCGCGTGGAGGTGAAAACGACACGCCCGTCGGGCAGCTCCGCCGGTTCAATGTCAAAGAAAGGGCCATCGGTCAACTGTTGCGGCGGCCCGCCTTCAACCGAAATCCGGTAGACATGGAAAAAGGGGTCATTCTCGCGGGCCATGGAGAAATAGAGGCTCCTGCCGTCGAAGGACGCGGCGGGCGAACCCAGCGCACCCCTGCCCGCGTCATGGAGCACCCGGGGTTCCACACCCGGACGGGCGGGGCTAAGCAGCATCAGTTTGTGTCCTATTTTCATCGGCGCGGGCAGATCGTGTTCGGGAAAGGTGCGGGATTTGCGGGGGTTAAAGATGGTTACACTGAGACTGTCAAGGGGGGAATCGCCCGTTGTCGTGTGGGGGCGGTAAAGACTGCAATCATCTCCGACGAAAACAACCGCTTCAGGCCATGAAAAATCACCGGCAGGCTCTTTCCTGGCCACAACACTTCTGGTGAGGGACGATTCGATGCCATTGAGAACGGCGCGGACTTTATCGGCTTCTACACTGCCGGGGGGGACGGGTTTCAGGGCTTTTACCTCTCCCCAAGGGGCCATGCCGTAGTCGCCCAGGACTTCCGCGCCGGCCCATTTTTGATCATCAAAGCCGGATTGTTCCCAGTTCTGAACCTCCGTGTCGGAGGTTTTCCAGCGCGCATCCGAGACCACGGTTGTCTGCTGTCCATTTTGAAAATCGGCCACAAATTTCACCAGCAAACCCGAGGGGCC
>JBHEKP010000104.1:0-9761 GCA_041859375.1 Candidatus Hydrogenedentales bacterium
CGCCGCGAAGGTGTTCACCGTGTACCACTCGCGGCACGCGCCGGGCATCTGCTCCTGGTCGGCGGCGATGATGCCGTAGGGCAGCTCCATGAGGGCCGTGGTCCGGTCGGGCGCGTTCATGCCGAAGGGGAAGGCGAAATAACCCGCCTCCTTCTCCAGCGTCTCGGGCTTGTGGATGACGTTCACGAAGTCCAGGGTGCCGTCGGCGTGGATGACGCGGTCCGTGTCCACCGGCGCGAAGCCGCCGGTGCGGGTGATGCGCAGCACCGCGCGGGCCGGGCCGTTCTCCGCCAGCGCGACCACGGCGGTGTCGTTGGTGGATTCGGCGAGATCCGTGGCGGGCTTGTGGCCGGGGTGGATCATCGCCGTGCCGTTGCCGCCGGAGACGTGGATGTACTGGTTCATGTGGTAACCGGAGGCGGCGTCCACCCATTCCCGTCCCGACTCCCGGTCGATGACGCGGTCCAAACCGCCGGTCTGCGGGCTGATGTGGAGGGTGAATCGGTCCGTGGTCCAAGTGAAGTCGTCGCCCTCCCGGCGCAGCAGTCCGGCCTTTTCCGCGCCGCCTGCGACCACCTCATAGGCGCGCCAGCCCATGGCGGGCACGTCCTTGGCGATGAAATACAGCCCGCCGGAGGCGTCGCGCTGCGCGGGCACCCGCCGGCCGCTGGCCTTGTCGCGCACCGCACCGCCCTTCACGTCCGCGGGCAGGCTCACCGGCACGTCGCGGGTCCAGGAGAGCGGGTTGGTCACGGTGATGACGTTGCCGTCCGCCGCGCCCGACAACCCTGCCAGTGCCCTGATTGCCGCCATGCCCTTGTCCTGCTCGGCGGCACGGCTCTTGTCCAGCGCGTTTTTGGCGAAGGCGGCCTTGCGCGTCCACTGGCCGGTGCTCTGGGGGTTGTTCGGGTCGCTGATGCTGATGGCCGAACCCCAGGTGTGCTCGTCGTAGTAGAGGATGTCGCGCCACACGGACTCATGCCCGCCGGGCGTCGCCGCGCCGGGGCTGCGCAGGCCGTTGAGCGCCTCCCACTTCTCCGCCGACGCCAGGGAATTCTTCGCCCAGCGCACCATCGCCGTCTCCGCGGCGGACGACGCCGCGCCGTCCTCCCAGAAGGTGCCCATGTCGCCCCGGTACACGGGCAGGTCGTTGCCGTAGTTCTCCTCCACATGGCGGAAGTATTCGGCGGTGGTGGACAGCACGAACTTGGGGTAGTCCCAGGCCTTGTTCCACTCCGCGGCCACGTCCGCGTATTTCGGGGTCATGGCGCAGTTGTCCAGAAACGCGCCGTTGATGAAGATGGCGTCGCCGGGGTAGTCCGGGCGGGTGAAACTGGAGAGGAAGCGCGGCAGCGTGTCCGCCACGGCGTCCACGCTCTCGTGCAGCCTGATCTGCCACACCTGGAAGTAGGTGCGCGTGAGCAGCGTGAGCACGCGGGATCCGTCGGGCGACTCCCACCAGAAGGGCGACTGGTTCATCTCGGGGTCGCAGTGCATGAACACCGGGCCCCGGTCCTGGTTGATCGCCTCGGCGAAGTAGCGCACGCCCGCGTGGCGCAGGAACATGGGCAGCGTGCCCACCGAGCTGGGCACGTCGTTGAGCGAGGCCATCTCCACCGGCACCCCCAGCGCGCGCCCGGCGCGCTGCGCGGGCTGCAGCACCCGCATCATCTCGCCGCCCGTGCACAGGCCCGTGAGCATGTTCAGGTACAGCGCCGTCAGGCCGGTCTGGCCGCCCTTGATCTGGGCCTCCAGATCCGCCAGCCGCTCCGGTTTCAGCTCCCTGAACCAGTCGTAGTGGGCGAAGACCTCCAGGTTCCACTTGAAGTCCGGGTTGGCCGCGCCCGCGTCAAGGCCCGCCACCGTGTTGTCCACGTGCAGGGCCATGCACTTCTCCTGCAAATCCGTGTAGCCGATGTCCGTGTGGGCCGACGCGGCCACATACAGGGTCCACCGCCGCTCCGGGCGCGCCTCAAATTCAACCGCCACCTCCCGGTTCGCGGTCTTCAGCGTCACGCGCCGCGTTTCCTCCTTCGTGAAGGGCGGGACCAGCAGCATGTGCGCGCCCGTGCCCTGCGCCACCTCCACCGCCTGCTCCGCGCCGTCCTCGCCCGTCAGCGCCAGGGTGCCGGGGCCGCCCAGCCCGTCGTTTTCCACCCGCACCCGCACCGCCTGGCGCAGCGCGCCGTCCACGGTCTTGAACATGGGCGTGCACTGCACCTCGATGCGGGCGATGTCCGGCGTGGCGGGCACGCCGCTTTCCAGTTTCACCGCGTCATAAAGCATCCAGGAACCGGCGGTGGTGGTGATCTCCACCGTGTTTTGCCCGCGCGCCAGCCAGTCGGAGGGGAAAGCAAACTGCTGTTTGGCGGGTCTGCCCGCCTTCGGGTTGGTCAGCGCCTCGTCGCCCGACCCGCCGGGCAGTTGCGCCGCGCCGCAGGCGTGGCCGTTCACCGAAACCGACACCGCCGGGGGGGCCATGTTCTGCGCCGCAACCAGTGACAGTGTGAGTCGGCAGGCGGTCTTGGGCACCCTCTTCAGGGTGAACAGCACCTGAAAGGTGTGGCTTTTGCCGCCCGCCCAGGCGTCC
This sequence comes from Candidatus Hydrogenedentales bacterium, assembly GCA_041859375.1. Taxonomy (GTDB): domain Bacteria; phylum Hydrogenedentota; class Hydrogenedentia; order Hydrogenedentales; family CAITNO01; genus JBHEKP01. The sequence goes on from JBHEKP010000104.1 coordinate 2,591, forward strand.
GCCGGGCCGGGATGGATGTAGGGCCAGTCCTTTGCGGGGTCGCCCTTGCCGATGGTGTGGGACACGCCCCCGGCGAAGGCCTTGGAAAAGTCCTGGTATGCGCCCGCCGCCGCGAATTCGCCGTAGTCGGCGTTGCGGCTGCCGATACTCCACAGTTCATCCGCCGGCGCGGCGGCGGCCAGGATGAGTAGTGCGGGCAGCAGGAGGGCGATTCGTGTGCGCATGGCGGCATCCTTTTCGGTCGGCGGATTAAACACGTCCAAAAACGGCGCACAGCATACCCCGCGCGCCGTGAAAGGGCAAGATGCGTGGTGCGGCGCCTACAGGAGGGCGCGCAGGTGTTCGATGCTGGCCGCGGCCTGCGCCACGGTGCCGCACTCCACGGAAAAGACGATGTCGCGCGGCGCGGTGCGGCAGATGCCGATCACCCGCGCCCAGTCGATGACACCCTCGCCGCAGGCGCAGCCCACGGGGGTGCCGGTGACCTTGCCCCGCTCCGCGTCGGACTGCTGCACGGAGATGTCCTTGGCGTGGAGATGCACCAGCCGGTCCTTGATCCGCTCCAGCCACACATAGGGGTCCTGACCCGCGAGGAAGCTGTTGCCCGTGTCGAAGTTCACGCCGATGCAGGGCGAGTCCACCAGCGCGCAGATGCGATCCAGCCCGTCGGGGGTCTTGCTGTACTGCTGGTGCGGCTCGATGCCGATGAGCACGCCCCGCGCCTCGGCGACGGACAGCGCCTCCCGCAGCACGTAGCGCATCAGCGTGTGATCCTCCTCAACCGTGGTCCACGTGGGCTTGGGGCCCTCGTCCGTGTTCACCACGGGCGCGCCGATTTCCGCCGCGTAGCGCACCGCCTGTTTCAGGTATTCGGTGCTGATTTCGGGCTTGCACAGGGGGCAGTGCGCCGACAGCCCGGAGATTTTCACCCCGGCCCGCTCGCAGCCGTAGAGGATGCGCATGGGATCGTCCAGCATGGAGACGCTGTGGAAGTAGCCCGCCTCGCTCAGCAGTTCCCGGCCCCAGTGCACCATCGGCTCCACATATTCATAGCCCAGCTCCGCGGCCTTGTCCGCGCCCCACTCAAAGGGCTTGTCCTCGTGGCGCACAAACTCCAGATTGATCCCGATGCTGATTTTGCCCATGCCTCATTCCTTTTGGTTGTGGTCCCGGTGGCTGGTTCCGCCCGCCTTGTTTCGGGTCCCGCAAGCATAGCATGACCGTTAAGAAAGTAAAACTCCCCAAAACGGCGGCTCTGGTCATCGGTGGACTTCGCGGGAATCGTATGCGCTTCCAAATAATGGACATTCGCGGGTAATTACTTTTCCAAACACCAAAAACCGCGCAAATCAATTAATCATCCATTGGATGACACCCGGTCTTAAAAATTGTTCTTGACAGGATTAGGGGCGCATGCTATTCTTGAACGTACATCGATTACCCATAGGAGAACGTGACGATGAAGCAGATGGTTTTCTTCTCTATTTTTCTGTCATTGTGCATGACGCTGGGCACCATGGCCGGGGCCACTTCCGTGGTCACGGTGGACTACGACGCGTTGATGCCCCAGGCGGGGCTGAATCCGGCCACCACCGACGGCAACGGCAATGCCGACGGCGATGAGAACTGGATTCTCGACAGCGACGAGCTGGCGGTGATTGCGGCCATTTTGGCCGACACCTCCCATCCCGCGCACAATGCGGTTCATGCGGCCTATGACACCAACACCGCGCGCATTGCCGTTGACATCCCGTCCTTTGTGGCGGTGTACCGCCCGGTGCTTGTGGGCTATCTCATTTTGGGCGATGCGGGCACCCAGGCCCGCGCCGGAAAATTGTTCCAACAGGTGGGCGCGACCTTCAACGCCGCCAATTATGACGTGAGCAACGCCCCCCTGCTGAGCGTGGACGGCGATCTTGACGGCGACGGCCTCACCAACAGGCAGGAATATGACGCCATCGCGGGAACCGGCGGCCCTGCGTCCGCAAAGCGCGCCCAGTACCTCATTGATGTGATGACCGGCGGTGTTGAGGGCGAAGGCGAAGGTGAGGGCGAGGGTGAGGGAGAAGGCGAAGGCGAAGGCGAGGGTGAGGGAGAACCGGGTTGCATCGAGTGCCAGTCCACCGGCGGCATGGCCGAAGTGGGCGATGATGTGTGCCTGGCCGTGCCGGTGGTTGGCGGCGGCGACTTCCTGTGGTCCTTCAACGATGTGGCGCTTATTGACGGCCGCGTGACCGGTGCGTACTGCAAGTGGCTGCACATCCCGAACGTGCAGGTGGAGGATTCCGGCGTCTATTCGTGCAGCTACAACGACGGCGCCAAGGTTCCCCAGACCTACACGGTTGCGCTCACCGTGAACAATTCGGTTCCGGTGGCGGCGCCCGGCCTGCTGCTGCTGGCCGCCGCGGCCACGGGCCTCTTCGGCCTGCGCTCGCTGCGCCGCAAATAGACTGAGTAGAAACAGTATCCAAAAGAGCCGTCCCGCAGGGCGCGGGGCGGCTCTTTTTTCATTTGGGGAAGGGGGGCATCAGCCCCGTTTGACGCCGGTGACGCGCGCGGGGGCCCCCTCCGCCACCGCCCCGTCGGGCAGATCCCGCACCACCACCGCGCCGGTGCCGATGATGACGCCCGCGCCGATGCGCAGGCGCGCCGACACCACCGCGCCGGTGCCCGCCACGGACAGCGGCCCCACCTCGCAGTCGCCGCCGAAGCAGGCGCCGGGCGCGAGCAGGCACCCGTCGCCGATGCGGTTGTTGTGGGGCAGGATCACGCCGCACTCAATGACGCAGCAGTCGCCTACGCGGACATGGGCGTCGAGGACCGCGCCCGCCTTGATGACGTTGCCCACGCCGAGGCGGACATTGGACGCGAGGGAGGCGCGGGGGTGGACGATGTTGATCATGGCCAGCCCGGCGGCCTGCGCCCGGTCGCGCAGGGCGAGGCGCACCCCGCCGAGGGCGATTTGCGTGGCCAGGGCTCCCGTGCCCTCCGCCGCGAGAAGGCCGATGTCCGCGCCGGGCCGCACGGGCACGCCTTCGCAGAAGGTGCCCGCGCGGGCGGGGTCGTCGTCAAGGAAGGCGGTGAGCGTGTATCCGGCGGCGCGCACGATTTCCGCCAGCGCCATGCCCCCCTGGGACGCGCCGAAAATGGCGACGCGCCGCAGCGCCTCCGGCAGCCAGGGGACCAGTTCCGGGCGCGCCGAGGCCATGGCCAGGATGTCCGTTTCCTGGAGCATGCGGTCCGTCGGCAGGTCTTCGGCGGCCATGCCCAGCGACTCCGCCAGCTTCCAGGCCTTGCCGGTGAGCTTTGGCTTTTCGTCGGAGGCCTTTGGCGTTGCCGGGGCGGCGGCGCGGTCTTTGCGCCATGCGGCCGCCGCCGACGTGTCCGGCGTCTTTGCTATCAGCGCGACCGGCTCGGTGATGGGCGCTTCCGCGCCCTCCGCGCACAGGGGGTAAAACCAGCCGTCCTCCTCGGCGTGCAGCTCGTAGGACGCCTTGCCCGTGGCCAGTTCCGCCAGGACGTCACCCCGGGCAACCTTTGCGCCCGCCGCGCATTTCCATGCCACCACGGTGACGCGCCTGTCGTCCACCCCGAGCTGGGGCGGAACCACTTCATGGGGCCGGTCGTTCATGTCCTGTTCCTTGCCCGCGCCGGGGCGGTTTCAGCGTTTTGACGCGTCATAGGGCTGTCCCCTCCCGTCCGTGCGGTTCCAGAGGGGGTCTTTTTCGGGGGACAGCAGGGGGGCGTAGCGGTGGGGGCGCCGGTAGGCGTTCCCCCAGATGCTTTTCGCCCGGCGCGCGCGGATGTCCGCCATGTCGAAACGGGCCAGATAAAGGCCCTCCTTTTTACCCGCGAGCGCCAGGCGTTCGCCGTCGGGCGCAAAGGCCACGGAGCGGCCCTCCATGGCGTCGCCGGGATAATTGGCCATGGCCACGCCCACGATGTTTTCATAGGCCCGCACCTTGAACTGGTCCAGGCGCATCCTGTCCAGGCGGCAGGCGTTCGGCGTGAGGATGATCTCCGCGCCCTGCAGCATCAGAATCCGCGCGCTTTCCGGCTGCTCCCGGTCAAAGCATATCATCGCGCCCACCCTCACCGGCCCGCCGCGCGTGTCCAGCACGCCGGTAAGGAAGGCGTCCCCGGGCGTCATCGACGCCTCCATGTGCTTGAAGTCGCTTGTGTGCACCTTGGCGTAGGTGATCACCTCCGCGCCGTGGCGGTCAAAGAGGGTCAGCGTGTTGCGGAGCCCCGACGGGTGCTTTTCCAGGTAGGTGACGCCGATGGCCAGGTCCAGTTCGCGCGCGATCCTGGAAAAGGACTGAATCTGGGCGTCCTCCCTGGCGAGGGCGGCGCGCTCAAAGGCGGCCCAGGACTCCGGATTGTCCGGCTCGGGCCGGGTGTAGCCGATGCTCCACATTTCCGGCATCAGCGCCACGTCCGCGCCCGCCTCGGCGGCGCGCCGGCAAAAGGTTTCCGCCTTGGCCAGGTTGGCCTTGACGTTGTTCCCGTCGGGCGTCATTTGCAGCAGTCCGACGGTGAGGGTTTGCGCGTGGGCGGCCATGGCCGCCCAGAACACCGGCAGCACCATGAGGCGCATGGTTTTTCTCATTCCCGCTGGCTCCTTGAATCAGTCCGGCCCCATTATACCCGCCCGCTCCCCGCACCGCACCCCGCTTTCGGGGCATAAAAAAGAATTGCCCGCCGTTCTGATAATCGATTATCATTTTCGGGTCAGGCGGTTTCAACCACACGGGTGCGATTAATGCGGTTCGCTTTTATTGTCACATGGATTGCGGCGCTGGCCGTGCTGCCCGCGGGATGCGGCGGCGCGGGCGGCGGGGCCGCTAAAAAGGCGGATGGCCGGATTGCGGTGGTCACGGCCATCGCGCCGGTGGGCGCTTTTGTGGAGCGCGTTGGCGGGGAAAGCGTGGCCGTGACGGTGCTGGTGCCGCAGGGCCAGGCGGCGGAAACGTGGCAGCTGCTTCCCCGGCAGATGGAGGCGCTCGACGGGGCGGCGGTGTATTTCCAGATTGGCCTGCCCTTTGAGGAGGCGCTGGTGGCGCGGCTGCGGGAGACGGCCCCGTCGGTGCGCGTGGCGGACCTGCGGGAGGGGCTGCCGCTGAGGGCGGCGGAGCCGTGTGATCACGGCGGGGGGGATGATCATGGCCATGATCACGGCCACGGCGGCGCGGACCCCCATGTGTGGCTCGACCCGCTGCTGGTGAAAAGCATGTCGGCGGTGATCCGGCGGGAGCTCGCCCAGGCCAGCCCCGGCGGCGGGGAGGCCTTCGCGGCCAACCAGGCCGCCTTTGCGGTGGACCTGGACCGGCTGCACGCGAAAATCGCGGAAATGCTGGCCCCCGTGCGGGGCCGCGTCTTTTATGTGTTCCACCCGGCCTTCGGATACTTCGCGGACCGGTACGGCCTGGTCATGCGCGCGGTGGAGCAGGGGGGCAAGGCGCCCGGCGCGCGCCACATGAACGAGATGGCCGCGGAGATAAGGGCGTCGGGCGCGCGGGCGCTGTTCACCCAGCCGCAGTTCTCCACGGCGGAGGCGGGCGCGCTGGCGGCGCAGGCCGGGGCGGCCGTGGTGACGCTGGACGATCTGGCGGCGGACTACGCCGCGAACCTTGAATCCATCGCCCGCGCGCTGGCGGAGGCGCTCCAATGACGGGCGGCGCGCGGGTTCCCGCCATCGAGATCACGGACGTGTGCTATTCCTACGACGGGCGCGCGCCCGTGCTGGACGGCGTTTCCATGCGGGTGGAGTCCGGCTCCGTTGTGACCATAGTGGGCCCGAACGGCGGCGGCAAGACCACGCTGTTCCGCCTGATTCTCGGGCTGCTCGCGCCCGACCGGGGGGTGGTGCGCGTGCTGGGCGGCCCGCCCGCGGAAACACGCGCCCGCATCGGGTACGTGCCGCAGCATTTCGCCTGCGACCCGCTCTTTCCGGTCCGGGTGGAGGAGGTGGTGCGCATGGGCTGCCTGGGCGGCGGCGGATGCGGCCGCCGCGCGGCCCGCGCGCGCGCGGCGGAGGCCCTGGCCGCGGCGGGGCTGGACGGGATGGGGAGGCACTGGTTCAACAGCCTTTCGGGCGGCCAGCGCCAGCGCGCCCTGATTGCGCGGGGGCTGGCCGCCGCTCCGGAGCTGCTCCTGCTGGACGAGCCCACCTCGAACGTGGACCCGGGCGCGGAGGAGATGATTCTGCGGATGCTGGAGGGGCTGCGCGGGCGCATGACCATGCTCATCGTCACGCACCACGCGGCGGTGGCGGCGCGTTTTCTGGACAACATCTACTGCGTGAACCGGGGGGTGCACGCCCACCCGCCCACGGAAAAGATGGACGAGTTCCTGCTGCGCCACATCATCGGCTTTCATCCGGGCGGCGGGGGGGGCGGCCATGCTTGATTTCTGGCACGCCGCCGCCGAAGGCGCCCTGGCCCGCAACGCCCTGCTGGCCGCCCTGCTGGTCAGCCTGTCCTGCGGGGTGGTCGGCTCCTATGTGGTGGTGCGGCGCATCAGCTACATCGCGGCGGGCGTCTCCCACTGCGTGCTCGGCGGCATCGGCGCGGCCCAGTACCTGGCCGTGGTCTGGGGCATGACCCTGATCAGGCCGGTGCACGGGGCCGTGGCCGCGGCCGCCGCCTCCGCCGCGCTCATCGGCTGGGTGTCGCTGCGGCGGCGCGAGCGCGAGGACACCGCCATCAGCGCCGTGTGGTCCGTGGGCATGGCGGCGGGCATCCTTTTCCTGCACGCGACGCCCGGCTACGGCGGCGACCTCATGGGCTACCTCTTCGGAAACATCCTCCTCGTGGGCAACAGCGGCCTGCTTACCCTGGCCGGGCTGAACCTCGTGGTGGTCGCGCTGGCGTGGCGCTTTTTCCGCGAGTTCCAGGCGGTCTGCTTCGACGAGGAATTCGCGCGCCTGCGCAACCTGCGGGTGGACGCGCACTACATCCTCCTGCTCGTCATGACCGCCCTCACCGTGGTGGCCCTGTCCATGGTGGTGGGCGTGGTGCTGGCCATCGCCCTGCTCACCCTGCCGGCCGCCATGGCCGCGCGCTTTGCCCGGTCCCTCGCGCAGATGATGGTCATCGGCGCGCTGCTCTGCGCCCTCTTCTGCGTCGCCGGGCTGACCATCAGCTACCGGCCCGACCTGCCCGTCGGCCCC
>JBHEKP010000267.1:0-7675 GCA_041859375.1 Candidatus Hydrogenedentales bacterium
CCATGAAACTGGAAACCCTGCACCATCCGAAACTGACCCTGCTCGCCCGGCGTCTGAACCTCCCCGTCCCTTTCGCGGCGGGCATCCTCGAATGCCTCTGGTGCTTCGCCGCGCAGCACACCCCCGACGGACGCATCGGCAGATACCCGGCCGAGGTCATCACCGCCCTCATCGGCCACACAGGCGATCCTGCGGAACTGTTCAACGCCCTGGTGGAATGCCGCTGGCTTGACGCCGACCCCGGCGGCTGGCTTCTTCATGACTGGCGCGAACACTGCGGCAACGGGGTGCACCAGCGCCTTGTCCGCGCCGGACAAGCCTTTGCGGACGGCAGCCTCCCCGATCCCGCCCGTCTCACCCCCAAAGACCGAAAACGCCTCACCCTGCAAGTCCCGGCGATAACATCCCCCCTTCCCGCTCCCACGCCCACCACGTCCCCCCTCGCAAGCCCCCCGTTGAAGGGGGACTTGGGGGGATGTTCTTCCCCGTCCAACCCGCCAAAAAACACCCAAAAAAAGGGCATGACCGTGTCTGAGTTCATGGAGTCCTCCCTCAACGCCGCCAGAAACGCCGAACACGACCCCGACTGGGTCAGGCATGATTTCGAACGCCTTGATGCTGCCGGAGGACTTCGCCTCCCCAGCGGCATCAGCCGCCCCGGGACCGTCTCCCCCCGCCCCGGCGGCTAATCCAGGGGCGTGCCGTCCTGGGTCCAGACCGTCAGGTTGGTGAGGTCCTTTCCGCGCGCGGGAATGATCACCGCCATGCCGTAGCCCAGCGCGAACATCATCAGGTTGCCGATGATGCCCGTGTAGTACGTGTCGAACAGGCCGCTTATCCCCTCTGAGGCCGGTGCGGGCAGCCAGCCCAGCCCCGCCGCCGACACCACGGCGGAAAAGGCCACGGCGCAGAAGATGCCCGCGCCCACGGCGCGCCCGTCGCCCCGCGTGGTGAGGAAGCCCAGCATGAACAGCCCGAGCAGCCCCCCGGCGATGATGGACTGGAATTCCGTCCAGAGGTCCTGCAGGGTCATGGTGTCCGCGCGGAAGAGCATCCACGCGCCGCCCACCATCACCACCGAGGAGGCCAGCGTCACCAGTTTGGCCGCGCGCACATAATGCGCGTCGTCGCGGCCCGGGGCCAGGTGCCGCCCGTACAGGTCCGTCACCGCCACGGCGGAGATGGAATTCATGGCGGAGGACATGCTGGACATCGCGGCGGCCATCACCGCCGCCACCACGACGCCCGCGGTGCCCGCGGGAAGCTGGGTGGTGACGAAGTACGGCAGGATCTCCTCGGCCTTGCGCGCTCCGGAGAGCATCTCAGCGGCGGCCGGATCGGGGAAGACATGGTAGAACACGAACAGCCCCGTGCCGACGAACATGAAGTAGCCCCACGTGGGCACGCAGAAAAGGCAGCACAGCCACATGGCCCTGCGCGCCTCGCGCGCAGACTTCGCGGCGCAGTACTTCTGCACCACCTCCTGGTTCGTGGTGTATTCGCCGAGCCACTGGAACAGCCCTACCAGGAGCAGCATGGCCACGGTCTTGCGCCCGAGGGAGAAGCCCCAGGGCACGGCCTCCAGCGCGCCCTCCGCCGTGCGCTCGCTGAGGAGGAATTTCCCGTTTTCGGCGGCCACGGTGATCATCTGCCCCAGCCCGCCCGGCAGCCGCCAGAGGATGACCCCGAGAATCAGCAGGCCGCCCATGGTGAGAATGATCGACTGGATGAAGTCCGTCCAGATCACCGCCTCGATGCCTCCGGCCACGGTGTAGTAAGCCGTCACAATGCCGCCCGCCAGAATGCACACCGGCACGCCCCACCCCGTGATGCGGTGCACCAGCAGCGCCACAAGGAACTGGATCAGGCTGATGCGGAAGCACTGCGCGATGATGAACACGCACGCGCCGTACACCCGCGTGCGCGGCCCGAAGCGCTTTTCGAGGTACTCGAAGATGGACGTGATTTTGCCGCGCCGGAAGAAGGGCACAAAGAAGCGCGACACGATGAGCACGGCGAAGGGCACGGTGACGCAGATGACATAGCGCAGGTAGCCCGTCTTGAAGGCGTCCGCCGGATAGGCCACAAAGGTGATGGAACTGATGGCGGCCCCGAAGAGGGAGATGCCGATGAGCCAGCCGGGATAGGCGCGCCCGCCGACAAAATACCGCTCCGTGGTGCCCGCGCGCCGCGCGAACCGCGCCCCCATCAGGATCATCGCGGCGAAGTACGCCGCCACCACCGCCAGGTCAACCGCGCCAAAGTGTCCCATGTTTCCGACCCTTTCCCCGGCGCCCCGTCAGCGCCCGTCCCCCGCCATGATCCATTCGGGGTTCAGCGCCGCGTGTTTGATGGACTTGCCCGCGCCGTCCGGCGGGTTGTGGGTGTAGACCGCATGCACCAGCCCGTCCGCCGACTGGATCAGGAAGGGGTAGTGGAAGCTGCCCCCCTTTTCCCGTTCCAGGTGGCGCGACCATTTCCAGCTTGCCCCCTCGTCGTCGGAAAGCGCCAGCAGCAGGGTATCCCGCTCCGTCTCCGAGTCGTTGCAGGCCAGCACCCAGCGCCCGTCGCGCAGGGTGATCACCTCCACGCTCGCGTTGGGGTTGGGCATGTCCGTCGCCTCGGCCGTGGACCAGGTCTCGCCGTCGTCCTTCGACTCGCTTTTGAGCATGCGGTGCAGGATGTCGTCCTCCTCGCGCAGGTAGGCCACGAGCGTGCCGTCCTGTTTCCGCGCCAGGCTGGGCTGGTTCAGCGCCGCGCCAACCATCGGCGCGCCGGAGCGCCACGACTCGCCCCCGTCGTCGGAGATTGCCATCAGCCCGAAGAGGTAGCCGTCGGAGTAGAGCGGCAGGAGAATCCGGCCCGTAGGAAGCACCACCGGATGGCACCGGGTCATCCAGCCGCGCTGGCGCAGGCTGGGGTTCTTCGCCTCCTTCAAAATGCGCGGCGCGTCCCGCTTCAAAAACCACGCCATGCGCCCCTTTGCGTCCGGATACCGACGGTTCACCTCCGCGAAGCCCGCCTCCGCCGTCCGGACAAGGCGCTCCCCCGGCTCCAGCAGCATGAGGTCCTGCCAGTGCCACACCGGCGGGCCGTCACCCGTGTAGTCCCGTGAGCGCCGGAACCGGATCAGCGAGTCCTCCCACCGTTCCGCGGGCACCGCTATCCAAAAGAGCCACAACTCCCCCTTCGGGTCCATGAACAGCACCGGGTTGCAGTCGGGCAGGTTCGGCGTGTCCGCCATGGGGAAGGGCTCGCTCCACGCGCCCGTGCCCGCGCGGAGCCGCGCGCCCCGTATCGCCACATCCATGCTCTGCCGCTCGCCCGATCCCTGGAACCATGCGGCGATGAGGTCGCCGTTGGGGCACTGGGCGATGGTGGCGGAGTGGACATGCTGGGACTGCGGCGGAAACATCAGCTCCGACTGAAGAAAGGGCTCCGCCCCGGCGGCCAGCACGGCGGCCATCAACACCATTGCACTGCCCATGACCTGCTCCTTTCGGCGCGCCCGGCGCGATTGCGCCCCCTCCCAAGGGTGAATATAATGAATGGGCCGGAGGAAGCGCAAACAACGGGAGACACCGGAGAATGAAGGAAAACAGCCGCGTCATTGGCATCATCCCGGCCCGCTACGGCTCCAGCCGCCTGCCGGGAAAACCCCTCGCCCCCATCGCGGGCCTCCCCATGATCCGGCGGGTCTACGAGCGCAGCGCCGCGTGCCCGCTCCTGTCCTCGGTGTGCGTGGCCACGGACGACGAAAGGGTGCGCGACGCCGTCGCCGCCTTCGGCGGAAACGCCGTGATGACCCGGCCCGACCATCCCAGCGGCACGGACCGCGTCGCCGAGGCGGCGATGGCACTGGACGCGGACATTGTGGTGAACATCCAGGGCGACCAGCCCTTCATCCATCCGGACATGATGACCGAGGCGGTGCGCCCCCTGCTGGGGGATCCCGCGGCGGGCGTGTCCACCCTCATGTTCCCCATCGTGCGCGACGCGGACCTCGCAGACCCGGCGGTGGTGAAGGTGGTGGCGGACCTGTCGGGGCGCGCCCTCTACTTCTCCCGCTCCCTCATCCCCTACCCGCGCGAGGCGGTGGCCCATTCGGTGTACGAGCATGTGGGGCTCTACGCGTACCGGAAGGACACGCTGCTCCACCTGACGACCCTCGCGCCCACCACCCTGGAGCGGGTGGAGTCGCTGGAGCAGCTGCGCTGGCTGGAGCACGGCGTGCGCGTGCTTGTCACGGAATCCGCCGTGCCGGACCGGGACTACTGCGGCTTCAGCGTGGACACCGCCGCGGACCTCGCCCGCGCGGAGCGGATGCTTTCGGAAAGGAGCGGCGGCCATGACGCCTGAACACCGGGAAATCCTTGAACTGTGCGCGGGCCGCCTGGACCCGGAGACGTTGGGGCGCATTGACCGGGCCGTGGACCGCATCGTCGCCGTCAAGGAGCGCGGCGGGAAGGTGGCCGTGGTCACCGGCAGCGGGCCGAACATCCACGAGGGCGTGACCACCCTGATCGCGGCCCTCATGCGCGCGGGCATTGTGGACGGCGTGTCCACCAGCTCCGCCGTCATTTCCCACGAGATGGGCGGCACACTCGACGAGGTGAAGCGCTGCCCCGGCGCGCCCCTCGGCGTGCCGGCGCGCCTCCTTCCGCGCGGCGGCGAATTCGAGCTGACCCTGGCCCCGCGGGAAACGCTGGACGAGATACAGGCGCACATGCCGCTGGACGGGGAGCTGCTGCGCAGGCTGGAGGCGGCGGAGGGGAAAACCATCATCAAGGCGGCGGGCAACCTGGGCTATCCCGTGGGCCTGTGGCTGGAGCGCCTTTCGGGTGAGATCATGCTCCTCGCGCGGTCGCGCGGCATGTCCTTCGAGGAGGTGGCGGGGCTCGGCGCGGACCCCATGACCATGATCGGCGCGGGCGCGGAACGGGGCCTGCCCGTGCTGGTGACCATCCCCCAGCTTGTGGGCGGCGGCGAGGTGGGACTCAACATCGGCGACAGCATCAGCCTGCGCGGACGGGCCACGCGCCTGGCGCGCATGCTCGACGGCGCGGACGTGATCATCGAGTCCGCCGTCGCGCTCACCCAGGAAATCCATGACGGCCCCTTTGAGCGCTACACCGGCCACGGCCTTTGGTCCGCGTGGTCCGGCCATTTCTCCTACTCGCTGGAGGGGAAAACCCTCGTGCGCGTGGACCTCGATCCCGCGCTTAACGCCGTGTGCGAGGCGGAAAAGGCGGGCGGCGCGGTGCAGCGCGCCATCGCCGACGGCCTGCCCAAGACCAAGCTCTTCAAGGTGCCCTTCCGCATGGAGATGTCCGGCTTCGCCCGCCACGAGGGCAGCATCCCCCTCATCGGCGACATCGGCGCCGTGTGGCCCCTCATCGCCGCGCGGGCCGCGGAACGCCTCGGCGTCAGCCTGGACTTCCTCTCCGCGCCCCAGGACACCGAACCCGGCCGCGCCATGCGCGCGCGCATCGTCCGCGACGTAAAGCCCCTCTCCCGCGCCAAACTCCTCCGCGCACTGGACGGGCGGTAACCGTCCCTAAAACTTCACGCTGTTCTTTCCGGGCTTGAGTACGGTGGTTGCGCCGCCGGGGGCGGTGAAGTCGCCGCTGACGCCCTCGGGGATTTCGATGGAGGCGGTGACGCCGCCGTCCGCCTTTTCCCAACGCACGGAGATGCCGCCTTTGGGCGTGGGCACGACACCCTCCGCCCAATCCAGGCTTTCGGGCACCCAGGGGCGCACTTCGCCCTTTTCAAAGCCGGGCGCGGCGGGCCGCACGCCAAGCACCGTCTCCATGAGCCGGTAGGTGGGCGTGGCGCTCCATGCGTGGCATTCGCTGCGGGGCGCGTCGGGCGTTTCCCACCAGGTGGTGGCGCCGAGGTCAAGCATCTTCTGCCAGCGGTCCAGTTCCTTGAGGATGTAGTCCTGCCTGCCCAGGCACGCAGCCGCCTCGTGGAGGTAATGGGCGAAGTAGAAGGTGGTGCCGCGCAGGGCGGGATCGGTGAAGAGCCGCTCCGCGATGCGGGCGCGCCTGCCCTCGTCAGCGAGGCCGAAGAGCAAGGCGAAGACGTTCACGTGCTGGCTGAGGGTGGCCGTGGCGATGCCGTCGCGGTAGAGCCCCTCCTTCTCGTCCCAGGCGGCGGCGTTGACGGTCTGCGCGACCTTCGCCGACTCGTCCCGCCACTTGCCCGCCGTGGGCGCGTCTCCCAGCGCGTCAAAGAGCGACGCGGCAATGTCGAGGCAGCCCTTGTAGTGCATCGTGCTGAGGGTGCAGTTTTCCCAGTGCGCGTCGGGCACGCCGCTGTGCTCGTAGGTCCAGTCGTAGAAATTCCAGTAGGGCAGGTTCGCCACAAAACCCTTATCCGTGGTGTGGCGCTGGTAGAAGCGCAGGATGGCGTCCACGGTGTGGACGGACTCGCGCACCAGCGAAAGGTCGCCGGTGTGGCGGTAATAGTCGTCGAGCATCTGAATCCAGCAGAGGGAGTAGCCGGGGATGACCTGGAAGACGTGGTTGGGATAACGGGACTGCACCAGCCCCTCGGGGATGGCGGAGGCCTGCAACTGGCGCACGGCGTTGGCCAGGAGCAGCGTGTCGCCGGAGGCGTAGAGCGAGATCAGGCCCTGGATGCGCGTGTCGCCGCCGTACTGGAGCCGCTCGTAGTAGGGGCAGTCCTGGAAGGTGTCGAAGGCGCACATGCGCTGGGTGTGCCAGCCCGTCTGCCAGATGCGGTTGAGTTTCTCGTCGGAGCAGGCGAAGCGCCCCTTCTCCGCGAAGGGGTAGCCGGTCCAGCGGAAGGAAAGGCCGTGCAGGGTGACGGGCTTTTCGGCGCGCACGGCGACACGCACGAAGCGGAAGGTGCGGTGCAGGAAGGGCGACCATTGCTGCCGTCCGCCGCGCAGCACATAGACGTCGGTGCAGCCCTCGACACGCCGGTTTTCAAGGGCGTCGCGGCGGCCCTTCTCATCGTCGAGCTGCGGGGCTTCGGCGTAGACCAGCTCCACCGCCGCGCCCTCCGGACCCTCCACGTCCAGCGTCACATACCCGTTGACCAGGCGGCCCGCGTCAAGGACCACATAATGCGTTTTCCCGTCGCCGGAAAGGGCGGCCGGCAGCGCGGGAACGGCCGCGTCGGGGACCACGTCAAAGTTGAAGAGCGGCTCCTTCTGGGGGCCTTTCACCGTGCCGGACTGGATTGGCGCGCAGGACTCGGCGGCGCGCAGTTCGGGCATGGGAATGCGGCGGGGATAGAGCTTCCAGGGGGTCCAGGTGTCCTTGTGGTCGCCCCATTTCTCGGCGGGGCAGAGTACCCGCGCCTTGGGCCAGGTGTTGTCGTCGAAATCCTTGTTCTCAAAACCCGGGGGAAGGGCCCGGCCGTCCACATGCTCGTACCAGAAGGCCGCGCCGTGGCGGCGGTTGTATTCCTCGCCGCCACCCCGGTGGGCGGGGCTGATGAGGGCCTTCCATTTCGCGTCGGACTTCAACTCCGGCGAGTCGAAGAGGAAGGCGGGCCGGGCGCTGCACTGGAAATAGGGGATGCGGTTGGTTTCCAGCCCCCAGTACATCACCAGCGCGGCCACCACGTTCTCCCCCTTCCCCACAAAGCCGCTGAGGTCGAGGGTGTCGTAGACCTGGTGCATGGGGTCAAAGCGGGCGGG
>JBHEKP010000299.1:0-23049 GCA_041859375.1 Candidatus Hydrogenedentales bacterium
TCCTCGACCTGTGGGTTGGGGATCACTGGGCGCATGAAGCGCCCTGAGGGAGAAAGCGGAGTCTTAGACGGCCGCGAGCGTTGGCCGCGCGCTGGGGCGGTGCAGGAAGCCGTCAATGCTGGCCCGTTCGTCATCGCGCAAGTCCAGAAAGCGCACACCGAAGTGGTGCAACCGGTTCGGCATTGGAGCCACCCAGCATACCGTCCCTTTACACTCGACAGTCGGGTGCGAAGGTCCAAGTTGAAGACGCACGAGTACGCGCTCGCCGACGTTCACGGGCTTGATGCTACTGAATTGGGCGCCTTCCGGAGCCATATCCACGGACACCATGCCGCGCGTAGCGTCATCGCCGTTGAATTGCAGCCAAGCGCACACGCCGACTCGCCGTCGTTGGTGGCGCCGCTGCTCTGTTTTGTTGTGTTTGTTCATATATATAAGCTCGGCACGAATGCCGGAGTCCCCGAAATCGAAAATCACCAGTGGCCTCATGAAACTTCGTTAATCCCTTCACCGGGCTAAGAGTTGCGTCTCGCACCTTGCTTGCAGCGATCGCCAATAGGACGAATTTCCTGCAAAAAAGGTTTATAGCCCAGATGACATGCTTTGGGTAATGAACACGGATGCGAGGGAAAAAGTTCCCGCGATTCGTGCAGTGGGTGGACAACCCGTTACTCATTATCGGAGAGTATGCGCACTTTTCCACGAAGCCCGATATGCGGATTACCTATTGCGAGGCAAACATCTAAGGGGCTTTCGGGTCTCCAATCTCGAATACCACTGCAATCGATGCGTGCGGCGTCCCACTAGTTTTTCAGATCGGGCGAGAAAGAACCGAGGGCGGCGCGGTGCGTCGCCCTCGGAAGAGAAAACTCGCTATCGTAGAGTCACAGCGCCCAGGCTTCGTCCTCAATTTCAACAACTTTGTCTTGCTCTTTGATGAAGAGCGTGGGGTCGGTTGTGCTGGGGATATCGGTGATGGGTTTTGCCTCGTCCATGCCGAATAGGTTGGCGTAGTCGCCGTGGAACCCGTCGCAGATGCCGCGCGCGGAGCACTGTTCGCAAGCGGTGTGGTATTGGTAGCCGGCGTCGTGCTTGGCGCGGATGATTGCTTCCTCGCGATACATGGTTTCTTTGCCGCGAACGGCCTGTTCGATGCGAGCCAGGACGTGCTGACCTCCGAATCCGAAACGGGCAAGCACGGGGTGCTGGGCGGCCCAATCTCTGATGGAATGCGCAGACAACATGATGCGGCGGTCCTTCGGGCCCATGCGGAATGCAGGGACGAGGCCCCCTTCCTTCATGCGCTGCGGCTGCTGTCCGGTCCACATCCAGCTCTGATAGTCCCACTCGTGGTGGTCGTAGGAGAGCTGCTGGAAATTGTAGAAGTTCTTGCGATGGCGTTTTTCGGCGAAGCACAACGGCAGGTAACGGACGTTGCACTCGATGCCCGCTGCTTCGAGCATGTCCATCGCTTCGGTCAGATAGGGCTTGATCTCGGAGTAGCGGGCGACATTGTCGTGGGTGCGGATACCGGTTTCCTGATCTTCAAATGGATTGAAGGCGAGGTAATTGACCGCATTCGCGCCGTAGTCGATTGCCTTCTGAGCGATCTGCGGAAGGATCGGCGTGACGGGTTTGGACATCGTGCAGTTGAATCGAAATGGAATGCCCAGATCTTTCATGAGCCCGATGGAGGTGGTGATCTTTTCGTATGCGCCCTTCTTGCATACGACTTCGTCGTGGATATCGCCAATCCCGTGCAGACTGCACAAAAAATCGCGGACGCCGGCGTCGCGGAATTTCTCGAGGTTGCCGGGTTTTGCGAGGTGTAGTCCGTTGGTGATGAGCGTGGGAATCAAGCCTATCTTGCGGCAATGCGAGATCAGATCGAGGATCTGCGGATAGATCGTCGGCTCGCCGCCCTGGATGTCGATGGCCGTACACCCATAGAAGTCGTGTAGGATCGTGCACATCGACTTTGCTTTTTCGATATCCATGAACGGGTGTTCCGGATGGTGAGCGTTGTCGATACGATTGAGGAAATAGCAGAAATAGCATCTGAGATTGCAGGTCTGGCCGAGCCACATCACGGCCCGCTTTGTTAGGACCCGCTTGCGGGTTTTTTTCAGATGCGTCTTATGGCCATTCCCGGTGGAGGAATGCTTCTCCCCGGATAGTGCCTGCTCCGCTGGCGCGATTTCCGTCGACATCCTTTCGCCTCCCTCAATACATTATATGCTCTTACGAAATAAGTACTTGCGACGACACAGGGCACGACCCGAGCAGGCAACTAAGGGCCAGAGAGTAAACATCTACGCCCGGCAAGATGTTCCTGCTGGAACACGATTGGCGACATGGCTGATGGTCGCCCATTCGGGCGCACGGTCCAGGTTTGACGACTCGCGCGAGTAGACGAGAACCCTCAGCTTAAAACAAGGGTAGCAGACGATCGGGTAAAAGGCAAGGCATCGCGGGGTCGTGAGTGGTCATGAGCGAGCAGCAACTGCCATGCTTGCGTCTTTTGACTTCTCATACCTACGGCACTCTGTTGAGCGCATCTTCCGTGGAGAACGAATATGAACCGGCGCGTATGTATCAAAAGTGCAAATGCGCTAGAATGCGCGGGGGGCAATTGAGCCTATGAAAATCACATTCGTCATACCGGTATATAACGAACGGGAAACACTGGAACCGTTGGTCGCGGGGATCACGGAGTTTGTGCTTCCGCATGAACATCGGATTCTGTTTGTCGACGACGGAAGCCGGGACGGTTCGTACGACACGATGTGCGCGTTGCGCGAGAAGTATCCGGCCATCGAGATTCTCCGGTTGCGGGGCAATTTCGGGAAGTCGGCAGCGCTAGCCGCGGGGTTTGCGCATGTGGACGGCGACCTGGTGTTCACCATGGATTCGGACCTGCAAGATGAACCCAAAGAGATTCCGCGGTTCATCGCGAAACTGGAAGAAGGGTACGACGTCGTGTGCGGATGGAAGGCCGTGCGTCACGATCCGTGGCACAAGACGTTTCCGTCGCACCTCTACAATCGGTTTGTGTCGTGGCTCTTCGATGTGCCGTTGCACGACGTGAATTGCGGGTTCAAGGTATTTCGCGCGGATGTGGTGAAGCGCATTCAAGTTTACGGAGAAATGCACCGGCTCATTCCCGTCATGGCGCACACGTTGAACTATCGCGTGGGCGAAATCCCGGTCGAACACCACCGCCGCCAGTATGGAGTTTCGAAATATGGTTTTGAGCGGTTTTCGCGCGGTGCTATTGATGTTTTGACGATGTGGTTCTTGCGGCGCCACTCCCAGGCGCCGGCGCACTTCTTCGGAAAGTTGGGGTTCTGGCAGTTCGTTGCAGGGTCGCTAGCCGTCTTGACTGGCATCGTCTCGTGGTTCGCGTGGTCGCAAGCGGCAGGGGCGGGGCTATGTGCGGCGGGGATGGTTGTGTGCTCCACGGGGGCGCTCACGGTGAGCCTCGGTCTCTTGGCGGAACTCGTGCTGCACCATTTCGTGCGAATCGATCCCGCGGTCTACATCGCGGAGAACAACGGTTCCTGAGACGGGCTACGGCTTGGGCGCGTCGGGGGCGTTGACGTCTTCCCACCAGTCTTCGCGGGAGAGAGCTTGCCAGTAGGCTTGCTCGAAGATGCGGGAGAACTTTCGCAGGCTAAAGGGTTTCGGGATGTAGCCGTCCGCGCCGGCCTTCAGGGCCTCTTGTATCGGGTGGGTGCCATCGTAGGCCGTCATAAGGAGGATGCCGATCCGGGGATAGGTCGCGCGCGTGACGCGGAGCAATTCGAAGCCGTTCATCCCAGACATATTGATATCGCTGACAAGCAAGTCGAATTCGCTTTCGCGAAGCGCGGCGACGGCCTCGTCTCCGCTAGAGCATGTGCGGACCGCATACCCTCGGGACTCAAGGTAACTCCCCAGGAGCTCCGGGATCTCGGGATCGTCGTCGACGACAAGTACGCGAAGGTGCTTAATCATACCGTTGCGTCAGCCACCTTGCGCGAGGCGTTGTTCTTTGATTTTCATCAAGCGGCTCGTATTCGACCTCTCCATCTCATCCAACTTGCTCTTGATGTACTTGATGGTATCCGACATGCGCGGAATGAACGTGTGCTCAAGGGCATTCACGCGCCGTCGCGTCTTTTCGATTTCTTCGCACAACAAGCGCACAGTCTGTTCGAGCTCCGCCATCTTTAACAGGCTGGGCAAGAATTGTTTTAGGTCGTCAATTGCGGTATCCAATTCCAGAGGCGTATGAATGCGCGAGTATCCCCCGGTCGATTTTCCGAATGCCACTTCAAGATGCGGAATGACGACGCTCATGATGCGCCGGGGCTTTTGCGCTATCTCAAGTTCTTGCCGCGTGCGCTCGAGGGCGTCCTCGATAACGAGACGCGACGAAGTCACTTCCGCCAGCACGAAGAGCTTCAGAACTTGGGGCAGTTCGGCATCGACGGCAAGCCGGGCCTCCTTGTAGGCCTTGGCGAGTTGCATGAACTCTTTCATAAGCCCATCGAGCTTGTCTTTCAGGAGTTTGTGCCCACGAATGGCCACGACGAGCCTGCGCCGCAACCGGAGCAGCTCCATTCGGGTCGGATTTACCGCCAAGCGAGTAGCCATGATCTCTTACGTCTCACATTCCAAATATTGAACCAAGAAATACTCTAGCACATCCATGCCTATGCGCTTGCGGTCTTTGCGTGGGGGTGATACTTCTCGATCCACGCATCGCGAATGCGCTTGAGTTCGCCGCGAGGAAGCAATGCAAGGAGATCCCATCCTATCGATAGGCTTTCCTCGATGGTTCTGTTTTCGTCTTCGCCCTGGGTCACGAATTTTGCTTCGAACTCATCGGCGAACTTCACGAACAGCAGGTCCGTTTCGCTCAAGGCGGATTCACCCAGCACAACAGCAAGCTCTTTGGCGTTCTTGCCGCGGGCGTAAGCCGAGTACAACTGGTTCATCACGTCCGCGTGGTCTTCACGCGTCTTGCCGTTTCCGATGCCCTTGTCCTTCAGGCGCGACAGGGACGGGAGGACGTCCACCGGCGGGTAGATGCCTTGGGTATGTATCGGGCGGCTCAGGATTACCTGGCCCTCCGTGATGTATCCGGTAAGGTCGGGAATAGGGTGCGTCTTGTCGTCCTCGGGCATGGTCAAGACCGGGATTTGCGTGATTGATCCGCCCTTGCCTTTAATGCGCCCTGCGCGTTCGTACAAGGTCGATAAGTCGGTATAGAGGTAGCCGGGATAGCCGCGGCGGCCGGGGACTTCCTTGCGAGCAGCGGAGATCTCGCGCAAGGCATCGCAGTAGTTGGTCAAGTCCGTGAGGATGACCAGCACGTGCATGCCCTTCTCGTAGGCGAGGAATTCCGCCGCGGTCAGGGCGATGCGCGGAATGGCGATGCGCTCGATGGGCGGGTCGTCGGCGAGGTTGATGAATAGCACGGCGCGCTCGATTGCGCCGGTGCGGCGGAAGTCGGCCTGGAAGAATTCGGCCTCCTCGAAGGTGATGCCCATGGCGGCGAAGATCACGGCGAATTTCTCGCCGCCCTTCCGGGTCTGCGCCTGGCGGGCGATCTGCGCGGCGAGCCGCGAGTGGGGCAGGCCGGAGCCGGAGAAGATGGGCAGCTTCTGGCCGCGCACGAGCGTGTTCAGCAGGTCAATCGTGGAGATGCCCGTCTGGATGAACTCGTTCGGATAGTCGCGGGCGAATGGGTTCATCGGGTTGCCGTTGATGTTCACCCATTTTTCGGGGATGATTTCCGGCCCGTTGTCGATGGGGCGGCCGCCGCCGTCGAAGATGCGGCCGAGCATGTCCTCGCTCACGCCGAGCTCCTGGGACTTGCCCAGGAATTTGACGGTGAGCGCCTCGGGCGCGAGGCCGCTGGTGCCCTCGAAGACCTGGACCACCGCCTTGTCGCCGCTCACCTCGAGCACGCGGCCGCGGCGCATCTCGCCGCCGTCGAGCTTGATGTCGGTGAGCTCGCCGTAGGTGATCCCCTCGACGCCCTCGACCATCACAAGGGGCCCGATGATTTGTCTTGCTGTGCGGTATTCTCTGGTAACCATGCTTCCCGTTCTCTATCGTTTGGGCTTGCGCCGCAGTGTCAGTGCCTGGGCAGCGCCGCAACGGCCGCCGCAACCTTTGCCTTGAGCGCGTCGAACGCGGAGGGGTCGTCCTCCGGGAGCAGGCGCGCCTTTGAAATGTCCTCAAGCACGTCGAGGGTGAGCAGCGCGTTCAGGGACGCGCCCTCGGCCAGCGCGGGGCGCGCCGTGTCCTCGTAGTGCAGGATAAGCTGGAGCAGCCGGAACTGCTTGGGCAGCGAGGTGTAGGTGTCGCGGTCGTCGAAGGCGTTCTGGTGCAGGAAGTCCTCGCGCACCATCTTGGCCGTCTGGAGCAGCAGGCGGTCGCCCGCGGCCAGCGCGTCCATGCCCACGAGCCGCACCAGCTCCTCGAGCTCGGCCTCGCGCTGGAGCAGGCCCATGGCGCGCTTGCGCACGGCCTCCCACTCGGGGCCGATGTTCTTGTTCGCGTAGTCGTCCACCACCGCCTGGTAAAGCGAGTAGGAGGTGAGCCAGTTGATGGCGGGGAAATGGCGCGCGAAGGCCAGCTTGTCGTCGAGGCCCCAGAACACCTTCACCACCCGGAGGGTGGCCTGGGTGACGGGCTCGGAGAAGTCGCCGCCCGCGGGGGACACGGCGCCGATGAGCGAAAGGGTTCCGGCGCGGCCGTCGGAGCCGAGGCAGACCACGCTGCCGGAGCGCTCGTAGAACGCGGCGATGCGCGAGCCGAGGTAGGCGGGGTAGCCCTCCTCGCCGGGCATCTCCTCCAGGCGGCCCGACATCTCGCGCATGGCCTCGGCCCAGCGCGACGTCGAGTCGGCCATCAGCGCCACGGAGTAGCCCATGTCGCGGAAGTATTCGGCGATGGTGATGCCCGTGAACACCGACGCCTCGCGGGCCGCCACGGGCATGTTCGACGTGTTCGCCACCAGCACGGTGCGCTCCATGAGCGACTCGCCCGAGCGCGGATCCTTGAGGTGCGGGAACTCCATGAGCACGTCGGTCATCTCGTTGCCGCGCTCGCCGCAGCCCACATACACCACGATGTCCACGTCGGACCACTTGGCGAGCTGGTGCTGCACCACGGTCTTGCCGGAGCCGAAGGGGCCGGGCACGCAGGCCGTGCCGCCCTTGGTCAGGGGGAAGAACATGTCGACCACGCGCTGGCCCGTGATGAGCGGCACGGAGGGCTGCAGCTTGCGGGCCACGGGCCGCGGCATGCGCACGGGCCACCGCTGGACCATGGTGACGGAAACGGGGCCGGAGGCGGTGTCAATCACCGCCACCTCGGACTCGACCGTGCCCTTCACCGGGCCGATTTTGCGGACGGTTCCGGAGACGCCCGGCGGCACCATGATCTTGTGCACCACCAGGATGCTTTCCCGCACCGTGCCCAGCACGTCGCCGGGGGCGGCGGCGTCGCCGGCCTTCGCGACCGGCTCAAAGTCCCACACGGCGGAGCGGTCAAGCGCGGGGCTTTCCGCGCCGCGCATGATGAAGTCGCCGAAGTCCCTGCTCAGGGCGTCGAGCGGCCGCTGCACGCCGTCGTAAATCGAGCGGATCAGGCCGGGGCCAAGCTCCACGCTCAACGGCTCGTTGGTCCGGTACACCGGCTGGCCGGGTCCGATGCCCTCGGTCTCCTCGTACACCTGGATGGAGTAGACATCGCCCCGGATTTCGATGATCTCACCGAAGAGCTTCAACTCGCCGACGCGCACCATCTCGTACATGCGCGCGCCGCTCAGGCCGCGCGCCTGCACCAGGGGTCCGGACACCTTGACCACCACTCCATGCTGATTGCTCATAGATTCAGTCCTTGCCTAGCATGTCAACGCCGATGGAGCGCTCCACGGCGCCCCGCATTTCATTGAAACTAAAGTGTGTGCTCCCACGGTGGGTGGGGATGGTGGTGAGGATTGCCGCGCTCACGGCGCGGAAATCGGCCAGCGCGTCGGGCGCGAGCCCGGCGATGCTCTCCGTGACCATCACCAGCGCCACGTCGGGCTGGCGGGACAGCCGTCCCAGCTCGCGGCGCAGATCCTCGGCGGTGTCGCCGGGGATCACCTCCACGCCGACGCCCTTGAAGCCCAGAATCAGGCCGCGCTCTCCTATCACAACCGCTCTAGACATAACACTCCCGCAAACGCCGCTTCAGCATTTCCGGGTCTATCCCGTTGAAGCGGCCGCTTATGACGAGTTTGAAGTTGTACACCTGCGCGCGCAGCCCGACAAAATAGCCCGCCACGCGCTCCGGACCCATGGTTTGCAGTTTGCCCCGGCGGGCCACCTCCATCAGGTGGTTGGCCACCAGCAGCTCAAAGGCCTGCACCGGCGGCTCCTCCGTCTGCTCCGCCGCCTGGCGGAACAGATCGCCCACCCGGCCGGGCACCAGCGCGCCCCAGGACTTGGGGTCGCCCGCCGCCGCAAGGGCGCGCAGCGTGTGCGTGTGGTCGCCGACGGGCAGGAACAGGTCCTCAACCGTCTTGAACCCGGCGCCGGCAAGGGACATGCGCCAGAGGGCGGCAACGCCCTTGGCCAGCACGAAATCGGACACATAGGCCGACACGAGCGGCACTTCCAGGCCCGCCGCAAGGGCGAGCATGTGGCGCAGGTAGGCGCCGTCAAGCACCAGGTCTATGCCGGCGCGCACCGAAGCCTCGTCCGCAGCCGCGCCGCCGAGCCTTGCCATGGCCTGGCGCGTCTCCGCCGGAAACAGGCTGAAATCGCCCGCCGCCGCGGCGGCAAGGCGCTCCTCGGAAAAAAGGTTCTTCTCGAAGGGGTGCGAACCCAGGCCCAGCACGGCCCGCTTCAGGTTGAGGTAGTCGCCGGAAAGCAGAAACAGCGCGGCGAGCGCGCCGTCGGGGCTGCCCGCGCGCACCTCGCGCATCTGCCGGCAGAAGTGCTGGTCCACAATGTCGTTCCATTCCTCCCAGGACGCGCCGGGCGTGATGAAATCGCGCAGGGGCGTGTCCTGGAGGCGGTGCAGCATGTCCTCCAGCTTTTCCACCGACGCCAGGGACACGAAAAAGTCCTTGGGAAGCAGGCCGCCCTCGAGCACGCTTGTCTGCCCGGAGACAAAACCCCAGTTTTCCTGTTCTGTCGTCAAGGTAATCACATCAGGCTCCGCCCGGTTTCATTTCCGGTCATGCGCCAAACAGCGCCGCGGCAATGCCCGGCGCCAGCTCGCGTTGCAGCTCGGCCAGCAGCGTGTCCAGCGTCTGGTCCACCTGGTAGGCTCCGCCGACAAAGACAAACCCGCCCCGCTCCCTCAGCGGCGCGGCGTCATCCACTTTCAGCTGGGCGTCCAGCGCGCGGTCACGGTTCACATCCATCAGCACGCGCAGAAACAGGTCGCGGTCGTCCGGATGGACCCGCACCATGCCCGCTCCGGCCCCGGCGGCCTGCCGCAGCAGCGCGGCCATCGCCTCCTGGTAGTCCGCGGGGGGCAGGGCAAGCACCGCGGCCCTGGCCGCGGCAAAGACCCCGTCCATCCGGCGGTTGCGCTCCGCGAGGAGCTCCTTGCCCTGGGCGCCGCGCGCGCTGATCAGCCGCCGCGAGCACTCCTCGTCCACCGCGCGGAACGCCGCCTGGCAGCGCCGCTCGCCCTCCTCCTCCGCCGCCGCCCGCGCCGCCCTCACACGGTTTTCCGCCGCGGCCCGCGCCGCGTCCGCAATGCGCGCGGCCTCTTTCTGCGCCGCCTCAAGCACCGCCCGGTTTATTGCGTCTAAAGCCATGTCAGGCCTTCCTTGTGTCGGTTTGCCCGGGGGATCAAATCACTGGGCAACAGGCAACTGGCCCAGCACGATGATGCCGGCCAGCAGGCCGACCACCGCGTAGGTCTCCACCATCGCGGGAAGCAGGATGCTTTTTCCGAAGTCGCCCTCGCGGCGGGCCACCCAGGCGATGGCCGCCGAGGACGCCTGGCCCTGCCAGACCGCGGACACGAACAGCGCCAGGCCCACGCCGAAGCCGACCACGAGAAGGGCCAGCCCGCAGCGCAGATCGGCCACCAGCGCGCCCTGCTGCGCAAAGAGCTTGTTCACCATCATCATCATGGTGATGAAACCGTAGAAGCCCTGCGTGCCCGGCAGCGCGAGCAGCACCAGAAGCCGGCCGAACAGGTGCGGCTTCTCACTCAGCACCCCGCCGGCCGCCTGGGAGGCGATGCCGATTCCCTTTGCGGAACCGGCGCAACCCATGCCCACGGCCAGTCCGGCGCCCGCCACGGCCATCCCCATGCTCAACGTTTGCAAATCCATTTTTCAGCCTCCGCTACAGGTGTGTCCCAGTTTGCGTTGTTTCGCGCACTAATCCAACAATGCCCCCCGCCGGCGTCCACGCCGGAACGGGGGCTGCTCCGCGCCCGGGGCGCGGCTCAAGACTTCTTCATGATCGCCGAGGGCGAGTCGAAGCCAAGCGGCTCAAACTGCCGCGCGCCCGACTCATAGAACCTGCCGAACCACTCCACGAACACCAGGCGCATCGCGTGCACGAAGGCGCCCAGCACGTTAATCAGGAAGTTAAAGGCGTGGAACAGGACCAGCAGCACCACCGTCAGCACCGGCCCCACCACCGGAATGTCCCACATTAGGCCGGCGATAAGGTTGAACGACAGGGCGAGAATTCCCGTGGTAAGCCCAAGCGCCAGCAGGCGGCAATAGGACATCACGTCGCCCAAAAAGGCCGTCAGCCCGTAGGAGCCGACGATTCCGTAAATGCTCATCACCCCCACGCCCAGTTTGGCGCCAATCCCCTCGGAGTCGCGCCCCTGGGTGAGAATGAGGCCAAGCGCGCCCAAGACGAACAGGACCGCCCCCAGCGCCACCACCGGACCCGGCACCGAGGACAGATAATTGGCCACCAGAATAATCGCGCCGGGAAGGATGATCAGCCAGGTCAGGCCGTCGCCCAGCGCGGTTGTCTTGTCGCCGTTTTTCCAGGCGCCGTACATTTTCAGGCCGATGCCGTAAAACTGGTTCGCAATGCCTATGACCAGCGCGATAAGCAGCGCGGGCATGGTCTTTTCCTGCGGATCAATGATGGTGACCGCCGACATGAGCCGGGCGAGCGGGTTGTCCTGCGGCACGAAGCTGGCCTTGTACAGGTCGCCGAAGAACGAGCCCATGATAAATCCGAAAAACGTGGTGGACACACCCGCCCAGAACAGCAGCCGGGCGAAGTTGTTCACCCCCTCGTAGTCCCGCGTCCGCTTCGCAAGATAATGGGCGGCGGCCATCAGGATGATGCCGTAGGCCGCGTCGCTGAAGCAGATGCCGAAGAACACGTAGAAGTTCACCAGCATGAAGGGGGAGGGATCAAAACTATTGTAGGCAGGCAGGCCGAACATGTTCGTGAGCAGCTTCAACGGCTGCGCCGCCCTGCCCTCGGTGAGGTTCACCGGAACGTCGTCATCGGCGGCGGGGTCCTCCGCCACGAGGGACGCGCCGGGGAATTCCTTTGCCAGCACGGACTCCAGGGAGGGCAGGTCCGCCATCCGGACAAAGCCGGTGACAACGGACACCCATTCGCCCTGGATGCTCTGGGTTTGCGCCTGCAAACGGCGCTTGCGGCTTTCCCAAAAGGCCTTGAGCACCTGCAGGGAGCGGCGGTGCACCGCCAAAGCGGCCGCCTTTTCCCTGACTTTGGACGATGTGGCCTCTATCTCGGCCAAATCCTCCCGGAGTTCGCGGATCCGGTCAGCGACCGGGCCGGTGATGGCGGGCAGCGCGCATTCCTCAAAATAAAGGGCCGCCAATATGCGCGCGGCCTCCTCGGCGTCTTCCGGAAGAAAGGCGAAAACCATCCTGCGGGGGGCGCTTTTCGCGCCGCTGTTGGAATTTTTCGCCAGTTCGAGCGCCAGGGGGCCGGCCGGGATTTCCTCCCAGGCCATCAGTTCGCGGGCGCGGGCATCCTGGCCCAAAAGCGCCAACTGCGCCGCAGGCAGCGCGCCGAACACCAGGCGCACCCGCTCAGGCTTGCGCAACCCGGCCACGGGAAAGGGAACCCGCTCAAAGGGGGCCAGTTCCGCAAGCTGGGTCGCGATTTCACCCCGGCGGTGTTCCGCGCCGCGGTGGGTCTCATCCAATTCGCGCGCCTCCGTGAAGACCCCGTCAAGATCAAACCCGGAAAGCGCCTTGTCCAGCTCCGCGGCCTCAACCAGCAGGGGAACGGGGGCAAGGCCCTGGATGAATGATTTCTGCTCCGGCGCAAACTGGTCCAGCAGGCCCAGGGCCAGCGCAATCTTCTGCAGGGGAACGTCGCAGTCCTCGGTGGAAACTTCGGGCGCGCGGAAACAGCCCGTTTCATCATTGAGCTGGCGCGAGGTGTTGGTCACCTCAAGGACGCTCATTTCATGGAGCCGCTTGAAAAGGCGGCTGGTGGCGCTTTTTTCGCAGACCACCGTGACTTTTTTCATCCGATCAATGGCCATGGGTCACTTCCCGCGCAACCGGTCAACCACCAGCGCGGCCTGTTTGTCCAAAAGCGCCTGGGAAAGCCCCCCCAATTTGGCCATGGCCGCCGCATGCTCCGCAGCCGCCGCAGCCAAATCGGCCTCAAGTTTCGCCTCCGCCTGGCCGCGGTATTCCGCCGTGCGCGCCTCCACCGCGGCGGAAACCTCGCGGCGAATCGCCTCGATGCGCTCCGCTGTTTCGGCTTCCAGTTTCTTGGCCCCGGCGTGCGCCTCGGCAACCACGCCACCGGCCTGCTGTTCAAGGGACAGCACACTTTCTATCAGAGACGCCATGACGTTTTATCCTGCGTTACGGCCTGCATGGGCAGGGTTGTCTTATTGACAAGCCCTCGGAATTGCCGCCCATCGGCCCGGTTTTCAGGGAAAAGCGCGCTAAGTATAGCAACTTCGGGCGGCCATGTAAATTTTTTACCCAAACACGCCGGGACAAGCGGATAAATTCCCATTATTTCCACGTTCTTCTCCGTTAAAACCCCTTATGGGCATCCGAAAAAAGCCCCCCCAGGCCCCGGTCCCGCATGCGTTATCCCCACAAAAAAGCAAAAGATGACAATTCTGGCATTTGACCGGATGCTTTTGGTATGGTGTTTCCAGCCAATAGGAAAAGACCGTTCCATGCTGAAAAATCTCCATGTTTTGGTTGTGGACGATGATCCGGCCATTTTGGAAACCCTGGGCAACTATATAACCGGGCTGGGCCACCGGGTAACCACCTGCGGCAATCCCCGGGATGCGGAGGATCTGCTCCGCGACGAGGATTTCAGCCTGTTGATCACCGACGCGCAAATGGAAGGCATGGACGGCTTGGAACTCACCCGTGCCGCACGAAACGCCCACCCCTCCATGGGCATTCTGCTGATGACCGCCTTCGAAAGCGCCTACCCCCTTTCCACAGCCCTGCGCGCGGGGGCCGACGGCTATATCAACAAGCCCTTCAGCCTCCGAAAATTCTCGCTGGTCTTTGAGCGCGACTACTGGGAGTCCCTTTCCAGGCTGGACTGGTGGGAAGCCCAGGGCGGCGACCCGGTGCCGGGAGCCAATTGAATCCCGGGAAACCACGCCCCGGACCATCGTGTCCAACAAGTCAGAAATTCACAACCATCCCCGGAGCACCATGCCCATGATTCCCAATCCCTCCTGGCGTTCAACCCCCGGCGCGCGCGCGGCCGCCGTCCTGCTGGTGGCCCTGTCCCTTTCCATCGGCTGGGGCATCCGGGGCAATTTCGGCCATGAGGCGGGCGCCATGCTCCCCGGCGCGCTGGCCGCCATCGCCGCCTGCCTGGTCTCCGGACGGGAGGACTGGCGGGAGCGGGTGCACTTTTTCGGCCTTTTCGGGGGGCTGGGCTGGGCCTTCGGCGGCTCCATCGCCTATATGTATGTTGTCTCTTTTTCCGGTTCGGAACACACCCCCACCGCCATATACGGGTTTTTTTCCGCGTTTATCACCGGCGGGCTGTGGGCGGGCATGGGCGGCGCGGGCACGGCGCTGCCCGCCGCCATGAACCGGGAGCGAATCACCGCCTTTATCACGCCGCTCTGTGTTGTGCTGGCCTTCATGGCGGTGAACCTGCCCCTCTCGGAGGTGATAGAAAACTGGATAAAAAGCGCGGGCGCCGACGGCACCTGGAACCGCCAGCGCAGCCCCATTTACTGGCTCGACGCGGACTGGTTTCCCGCTTTCGTCGCCCTCGCGGGCGTGTGCTTTTACGACCTGTGCAGCCGCCGCTTTGGAAAATGGCCCTGGCTGCCCGCCATGGCGGGCGCGGGCGCGCTGCTGGGACTGGCAACGCAGTGGCTGTTGAACATGGCCGGGCTCGCCGCCCCCCTGGCGTCGCTGCTGGTGGTGCCGCTGGGTGATCCCGCCGCAATCAACCCCGACACCGGACAGGCCTACGGCAACGCGGATTTCATCACCAACTGGCCCGGCTTTGCCCATGACTACCCGCAGCATCTGGGCTGGGGGCTGGGCCTGCTGCTGGGCGCGGGACTGTATTTTTACCGTTTTGGCGCGTGGCGCAACGACTCCAAGCTGCTGCTTTACCTCTCCCTCGGCTGGCTTGCCGCCTTTGTGGCGATGCCGGTGCTCGGCACCATCCCGCTCCGGTCCGTGGGCGGGTTCAGGCTGATGCCGCCGCGCAGCGACGACTGGGCCGGCATCACCGGCGTGTTCATCGCGGCGACCCTGTACTGCCTGCGCCACGGCCTCAAGCCGGTGGCCTTTGCCGGTTCACTCAGCGGGATCATCGGGGGCGTGTCCTTCGCGGCGGTGCCCTTCATCCGCTCCATGGCCCAAATACCGGGGCACCCCCACCGCACCCCCGGAGGCACCCCGCCGGAATGGGCCCATTTCCAGCATGCAAACTGGCACAGCATCCTGGAGCAAAGCCACGGATTCGGCCACGGCATCGCCATCGCGGTCACCATGGCCGTGCTTGCGGCATGGATCAAACCCATGGAGAACACGCCGCGCGTCCGCCGCTGGACCGATGTGTTCGCGGTGGCCGCGGTGCTCTTCGGGCTCACCTGGCTGAACATTTCCAAAAACGTGCCCGAATGGACGGAGGGCGCGCGCAAAGTGGTGCCTGAAATCATGAAGGCCCCCCTTGTGGGGTGGGAAATATCCGCCTTTGGATGGTTCATGGCCGTGTGGCTCGCCGCCACGGCCGCCTTTGTGCTTGTCCTGCGGCGGCATCTCTCCAGGCCCGTGGCGCTGATGCCCGCCACCTGGACGGGACGGGGACAGTTCCTGTTCCTGGCCCTGCTCTGGATGATGGTGATCGCCAATTTTGAGCGGGCCCTGCCGAATTTCCATGAGTCCAGGCTGGTGACGGAATGGGTGGTCTTCATGAACGCCGTGCTGGCCTCCGTGCTGGTGCTGCTGGTCCCGCGTGAAAACGATGCGCCGTCAATCAACGGGCGCGCGCCCTCCCTTCGCCGGTTGTGGCTGATAGCGGCGCCGGTGGTGGTGGTACTCATGGTTTTCTTCGCGCTGGCGTCCCGGGGCGTGTACGGCAACGCGCCCACCGGCGGGCCCACGGTGAACCACAAGCGTTTCGGCGAGGAGGCCCACTGGCGCATCAGGCCCATTTTGAAATCCGGACAGCACCGGTGACATGCGCAAAAAAGCGCCTGAAAAGGGTTGGACCAAACACTTGATCTTCGGGGATGGATGTGCTACAATTTCGTTGCAGTGGTTCCGGGGAGTCATCGGATACGTAATGTGAATCTCGGATTCGGATGCGTGGCGATGCAGTTGATAACAAGAGCCAAAATCATTAAGATGTCGGCTTCCGGAATCAATGAAGCAAAGTTGAAAGATTTGGGCCGGTGCCAGGAATTGATTCCTGTTGGCAGTGGTTCCAATCAATAGACAGTTGAAGACAAGCAACCGCCCGAAAGGGTGGTCTCCGATATTGCCAAGGCGCTTTGCGCGGCGGCATCAGACCCGGGTCTGGCTGTGAACAGCAAACCCCGGGACAATGCGGAGTCGTAACAGGTTTCCCCCCACTTCCTCCCCTCCCCTTCCCCTGTTGCGACTCCGCGCCTTTTTTTTGCGCCGGGGGAAGGGCGGCACCGCGCCGGGTGTTGACTCAACCATGACAACACCGGAGCCAAAAACCGCCGGGCACAACCGGCTCATCCATTCCACCAGCCCCTACCTTTTGCAGCACGCCCACAACCCCGTGGACTGGCATCCCTGGGATCAGACGGCGCTTGAAAAGGCGCGCGCCGAGGACAAGCCCGTCTTTCTGTCCATCGGTTATTCCGCCTGCCACTGGTGCCACGTGATGGAGCGGGAATCCTTTGAGAATCCCGCCGTCGCGGCCCTGCTCAACCGGCATTTCGTCAGCATCAAGGTGGACCGGGAGGAACGCCCCGACATCGATGAAATTTACATGGCGGCGGTGACCGCAATGACCGGCGGCGGCGGATGGCCCATGTCCGTGTTTCTCACCCCCGACCTGAAGCCCTTTTACGGGGGCACCTATTTCCCCCCGGAGGACCATTATAACCGGCCCGGTTTCCGCAGGCTGCTGGAGGCGCTGGCGGAGATGTGGCAAAACCGCCGGGAGGAACTTCTGTCCGGCGCGGCGGACATGGCCGCCAACCTCCGGGCCCGGTTTGAATCCCCCGCGCCGGGGGATGGGGAACCTCCGCCGGGCGCGTCACTCACGGAAGCCGCCGCGCAGGAATTGGCGCGCGAATACGATCCCGTGGACGGCGGCTGGGGCGGCGCGCCCAAGTTTCCCTCCAGCGGCGCGGTGGAACTGCTGCTGCGGCACCACCACCGCACGGGAAACACAAAATCCCTGGAAATGGCGCTGCGCACGCTGGACTGCATGGCCGACGGCGGCCTGCATGACCACATCGGCGGCGGCTTCCACCGTTATTCCGTGGACAACGCCTGGCTGGTGCCCCATTTTGAAAAGATGCTCTACGACAACGCCCAGCTTGCGCGGGCCTTTCTGGAGGCGTGGCTGGCGGCGGGGCATGCCCGGCACCGGCATGCGGCGGAAGACACATTGGACTACCTGCTGCGGGACATGCAACTGCCGGAGGGCGGCTTCTGCGCCAGCGAAGACGCGGACAGCGCCGGCGGCGAGGGCATGTTTTACCTGTGGACGCGGGCGGAGATCATGGATGTGCTGGGGCCGGAGGCGGGCGCCCTGTTCTGCGCCGCATATAATATCGAGACTGCGGGCAATTTCCCCTCCCATGAGCATTATCATGACCGCCAGAACATCCCCCACCGGACGGAGCCGCCCGGAGAGCTTTCCCGGCGTTTGGGGGTGGACGCGGACATGATGGAAAAGCGCCTTTCGGCGGCGCGCGCCGTCCTGCTGGAGACACGGGCGCGGCGGCCCCGTCCCGGACGGGACGACAAGGTGGTGGCCGCATGGAACGGGCTGGCGGTCTCGGCGCTGGCCCATGCGGGGCTGGCGCTCAACACGCCCAGGTATCTCGACGCCGCCGAGGCCTGCGCCAATTTCCTGCTGACACACGCCGTGCGCGGCGGCGCGCTCCACCGCACCTGGCGGGGGGGGCAATGCGGGCCGCCGGGCTTTTTGGAGGATTATGCGGCCGTGGCCCATGCCTGTCTTGACCTGTTTGAGGCCACGGGAAAGATCATCTGGCTGGAGGAGTCGCTGCGTCTGGCGGAGGCCATGACCGGGGAATTCTCCGACCCCGCCGGACCGGCGTTCTTTATGACTTCAGCGCGCCATGACACGCTGCCCGCGCGGGCCAAACCCTGTTACGACGGCGTGGAACCCTCGGGAAACACGCTCGCGGCGTCGCTGCTGCTGAAACTGGGCGCGGTGACAGACCGGGAGGAGTGGCAGAAGCGCGGGGAGGCCATACTCCGCGGACAGGCCACAATGATGGGGCGCGTTCCCCAGGCCTTTTTGAAGATGCTGTGCGTGGCAGACGGCCTGCAAGAATGCGCTGTTGAGGTGGTTGTGGTTCCGGGGGAAGAGGGCAATCCCGAACAATTCCTCGGCGCGGCGTCAGGGGTGTTCCTGCCCCACCGCCTGCTCGCCGTGCATCCAGGCGAAACACACCCCCTCGCGCAGGCTCCGCTTTTCCGCGACCGCGTTGCCGTGGGCGGCAGAACCGCCGCGTATGTGTGCCGGGGAAACACCTGCCTTCCGCCGGTGGCCAGCCCGGAGGCGCTGCGGGAAATCCTTCGGGGCGAAAGGGGTTAGAGGTACTGGGCGACGATGGCGAGGCCCGTGGCGACGCTGGTGAAGGTGTCGCGCTGGCGGACCTTTTCCGCACCGTAGCGGGTGTGGAGCATGTCGCGGATGGCGGGGATGAGGCTGGTGCCGCCCGTGGTGAGCACGAGGTCAATCTGTCCCGGCTCCAGCCCGGCGGCCTGCTCGGCCTCCACAATGCTTTCCATCATGGACTCCAGCGTCTCCTCGATGATATGGGAAAATTCATCCCGCTCCAGGTGCTCGTGGATGCGGATGTCCTCGTAGCGGAGATCGATGTCGGTCCCCGTCACGGAGGAGAGGCGCTTCTTTGCGGCCTCCACCTCGCGCGTCACGGGGTAGCCGAAGTTGCGCTGGATGAGGCAGCGCAGCGCCCGGATCGCGCCCGGCTGGTCGCTGCTGGCCTCGGCGGCGAGGAGCCAGTTGATGGTCTCCTCCTTGTTCAGCTTGTAGAGGTTCTGCCAGTCAAGTATCTGGTTGTAGAGGTACTGCGGCATGGGCAGGCGCGACGGGCCGTAGCGCGCGCGGCTGCCGAAGACGGGGAACAGCTTGCCCCGGATGATCTCGCGGTCGATGGCGTCGCCCGCCACGGGCACGCCCGAAACGGAGAGGATGCGGCTTTCCGCCAGGCGCTCGGCCACGCCCCGCGCGCCGCCGAACTCCATGACGCACACGTCGCAGGTGCCGCCGCCGATGTCCACCACCATCAGGCGCTGGTGGCTGTCGGAGGCGACGGCGTACTCCACGCAGGCGCCCACGGGCTCGTAAAAAAAGACCACGTCCCTGAACCCCGCCAGGTGGGCGGCGGTGCGCAGGCGCTCCTCCGCCGTCTTGTCCTCCTCGGGGCTGGTGGAAAAGCGCACGGGCCTGCCGAAGACGGCGCGCTCCACGGGTCCGCCCGCCGCGGCGTCGGCGGCGGCCTTCATGGGCTTGAGCACCAGCGACACCAGCTCCTCAATCTGGTAGGGCGTGCCGAAAACCTCGGTGCCCTTGAAGCCGCGGTGGCGCATGAGCGTCTTCAGCGACTGGAACAGCCGCCCCGGCGAGTTCACCTCGACCATGGCCCTGGCGCGCACCGCCTCGCGGATGTTCTCGTCCTGGAGGCCGGGCCGGTAGCTCTCGCTCTTGTCCGGCTCGGACATGACATAGGCCTCGATGGACACGCCCAGGTCCACCCGCTTCATGATGACCTCGCGGTCCACGTTGCGCTCGATGAAGGCGTTCGCCGCGGCGCGGCCCACGATGGTCTCGCCGTCCCGCGTGATGTAGAGCAGGGACGGCAGCGAGGCGGGCAGGTCATTCGCGGGATCAAGGGGGAGCACCCGCGCCTGCCGTCCGTCAAAAACGGCCACGCTGGAGTTGGTGGTGCCGAAATCTATGCCGCAATGCAACAGGGACACGCTTGTTCACCCTCTTTTCAGTCTGGCACCCGCGCCGCCGGGACGCCCCCTCCGGGCCTCCACCTGCGGCGCAAAAACGCGAAGTATACCACCGCCCCCGCCCCGCCTCAAACCGGGCGGCGCGGGGGCGCATTTGTTGGTAAACACCCCCAACGGGCGGGGCTATTCCACAAGGGCTATGTCCGGGCGCGAAAGGCTCAACCGGCCAGATGCCACACCTCAAAGGGCTTCTCCAGGCCGTAGCCCATGGAGAAGTAATCCGCCCCGGCGGGCTGGCCCGTTTCGGGGGCCTTGCCCCACGAGCCGGGATGGGTCAGGCCGGTGCTGTTGTCGCCCAGGTGCGGGCCGAGGGTGTTGCGCAGCGATCCGTAGACCACCACCTCCACGGTGTTTTCGCCCGGCTTGAGCTTTTCGGTGATGTCGCATTCCATCGGCGGCGCGCACACATGCCCCGCGTCCGCGCCGTTCACCAGCACCTTCGCCACGACGCCCTTCCATGCGGGCAGCGCCAGCACGTGGCGGCCGCCGGGGGCGGCGGTGACCGTGGCGGTGTAGGCGACGCGGTGGCCATAGAGGGGCAGGCCCTGCGCCTTCCATTCGCCGAGGCCAAGCGGCGCGGAGGGAATGATGACAAAGCCCCTCGCGGCGGGTTTGAGCGAGAAGTCGCCGACGATGTGGGCCGCCTCCAGCTCGTGGAACACGTTCATGGGACGCGCCGTGATGGTGAGCGTGTTTTCGCCGACGCGGGCGCATTTGGAGATGTCCATCCTGCCGAAGGCCCTGTCCAGCCACCATTCGCCCGCGGGCGCGGCGAGCGGCGTGCCGTTGCAGTCCACGGTGTAGATGTCGGGCCGTTCCACCACGGCGAAGAGGCGCTCCGGCACCGCGCCCTCGATGGTGAAGCGGTAGGTGGCGGTGAAGCCGCTGTCCGGCGCGAAGGGGGTCTTGAGCAGCTCGTCGCGGAACTGGACCGCATGGTCCCAGATGTTTCCGCGCAGGCCGTTTTTCTTGAAGGTGAGGTCCGCCGCGCGCTGCCAGAACATGCCGGAGGCCGTCTCGCCGCCCGCCGACACGTCCACATAGTCCAGAATCAGGTTGTTGTCGTCCAGGCGGCGCGCCGTGATGTCCGACACCGCCACGGGCTGGCGCTCCCCGGCGGGCGCCGCCGCCGGGGCGGCGGCCACGGGTTCGCGGTCCAGGAGCAGCAGCACGCTGCCGCAGGGCGGAAGGGTGAAGGGGAAGGCGCCGTCCGCAAGGGCGGGACCGGCATGGATTTCGCCCGTGTTCAGGTTGACCACGCGCACGCCCTTCGCTGCGGTGAGGACGGAACCGGAGGCGGGAACGTCGTTGCTGGTGTTGGTGATGAAGAGAATCTCCCCGTCCGCAAGCTGGCGGCGGTGGTGGTAGACGATGCCCTTGTTGTCGGGGGCGGGCACCACGCGCAGCGCCGGGTTGACCGCCGCCGTAATCTGTTCCGCCGCCGCGCCGGAGGCAATCTGCCTCCAGTTGGCGGAGGCGCGCAGCGCGGCGCATTCATCCCCGGCCCGCCCGTCCACATGCGAAGGCAGCTCCGGCCCGGCGCAGGAGAGGACCAGACCGCCCTTGTCCAGGTAGGCCTTCAACAGTTCAAAGGTTTCCCTGTTGAGGTTCTCCGTCCCCTCCGGCACCACCACCACGGTGTAGTCCCGTTCGCCGACCCGGAAGGCCGCCTTGCCGTCCACCGCCTGCGCCACCGCCCCGCGCTCCCGGATGATGGACTCGCTGCCCAGGTCGAACTCCACCTGCGCCTTGGCCAGGGCCACCACCAGCGACTGGAAGGTGTCGCCGAGGGTTTTCATCTTTTCCGTGCCGGTGAAGTGGTGCATCCACGCCGTGGTGGTCGGCTCCAGCACGAGGCAGGGGTTGATCTGTTTCCCCCGCGAGAGGGCGTGGCTCACCCGCGTGAAATAGTCCGCCAGCACATGGTACTCCGCCATCCACGGGGAGTGGTAGGAGAAGGTGGGCGGATAGTCGCGCTTGCGCGCGCCGCGCAGGGTCACGTCGGAAAGGTGCTCGTTGGGCGTGTTCACGCCGAGCACCTGGATCCAGTCGCCGATGCGCTTGTAGTCGGCGAAGGTCATCTCCGCGCCGCTGCCGCCGTAGACCTCGCAGAGGGTGCGGGCGCGGCCCGTCTGGTTTGCCACGCTGGCCAGCTCGACCACGGAGCGCACGTTGCCGAACTGGGCGCGCACGTCCTCGCGGTACTGGTTGAAGAGGATGTCAATGCCGGGGCGGTGCTGCCACGCGGCCATGGCCATGTTGTCGGGCACGGACGCGCAGTTGGGCCATTCGTGCTCCCAGTAGTGGCCCGTGAATTCAAGGTTGTTTTTGCCGCAGTACTCGTAATAGGGCTTGGCCCAGCGCTCGATGAACAGTTCGTTCATGAGCTGGAAGTAGTTGTGGCGCAGGCGCATGCCGTCCGCCGTGTCGTCGCGCAGCGCGGGCAGCAGCTCCAGGATGTCATAGTGCCAGCGCTTCTTGAACTGCTTCTCCAGGTCCGGCGTCCAGTGGATGTCGCCGCAGGCCTTCAGGTGCGGCTCGTCGGTGAACACGCCGGGGATGCGCTTGCCGAATTCATCGCCGAAACGCTTGCGGTAGGGCTCCAGGGTGACCTCCAGAAACTTCTCCGTCACGCCGGGCAGCAGCAGGTCGGTGTGGTACTTGCCC
Organism: Candidatus Hydrogenedentales bacterium; assembly: GCA_041859375.1. Taxonomy (GTDB): domain Bacteria; phylum Hydrogenedentota; class Hydrogenedentia; order Hydrogenedentales; family CAITNO01; genus JBHEKP01. The sequence continues at coordinate 22,376 of JBHEKP010000299.1, forward strand.
CCGTACCACGGCGAGGTCTTGGCCTCCTCAATCCGCGCCACCACATAGTCGCCCTCGGGGAAGTCCTTCCCCTTTTTCACCTGTTTGGTGATGTCCTCATAGCCCTTCGCCGTCTTTTTGTGCACCGCGAGGATGCGGTCGTTCCAGACGGGCGTGTGCTTCCCGGGCTTCAGGCTCACGCCGATGGCGCGGGACTCGGGCATCGCCTCGGGCACCATGCCCCCGGCGAAACCGGAGGGATAGGAATTCTCATCGTAAATCCAGATGAGCATGTCCCGCTCCCGCGCCGTCTCCAGCGCCGTTTCCCAGCGGGCCAGCCACTCCTCCGACATGTAGGGCGTCATCAGCCCCGGACGGGGATGCACCCACGCCTGGAGCACGTGCTGGTCCGCCAGCACGCCCAGCGTGTGCCGCACCTGCTCGTCCGTCAGCAGGTCGTTCCATACCCACAGCGGGCCGGAGGTGTAGGCCTTGCCGGGGCTTTTTATCGTCCCGGAAAGATCGGCAAGGGTGTCGTCCGCGGCGGCCGCCGTGCCCGCGACCAGCAACGAAATAAGCATCAGCGTCATGGCATGTTCCCTCTGGGATTGGCTGCATAGAAGCACTGCCGCCGCACCCATCGGCGGCGACCCCGTATTCTTTCACGTTTGCCCGCGCAAGGCAAACCGGCGGCG
>JBHEKP010000386.1:0-3917 GCA_041859375.1 Candidatus Hydrogenedentales bacterium
GAGGGCGAAGGCGAGGGCGAGGGATGCGTCCCGTCCCCCATCTGCGAAGCCCTGTGCGAGAGCGCCGGGATTAACGCCGGATTTGAGGCGTCCATGCGCGTTGTCTACGCAAACAAGTACCTGAAATTCAACCCGGACACGATGGACTGGAACAACAACGGCATGGTTGACGCGGCCCAGGCCCGCCTGCTTGACACGGTGCTGGCCTCGCCCGCCCCGCCGGTCCACTGCTGCGTCCTTGCCGTCTACCAGTCCAATCTTGACGGCGTCCAGGCGTACTGTGATCTGGTCTACCAAAAGTACCCCACCCTGGGAACGATCATCACGAAGCCGACGATGGTCGCCTTTCTCGCGGGCCTGACCACGATGGGGGACAAGGCCACCATCCAGTACATCCTCACGCTGGTGCAGCTTGCGGGCAGCGGCGTCCCGCCCTTCGATCTCAACGCCTATGACTATTCCATGGAAAGCTACCTGGGGGTTCTCGGTGACGGGGACCTTGACGGCGTGTGCAATCTTGGCGAGTATGCCGCCGCCGCGGGCAATTTCAGCGGATTCGCCGCCGCCGCCCTGAATCCGAACATCGTCTTGGACGGGGGCGGATGCCCGGTCTGCGGCGTGGAAGGCGAGGGTGAGGGGGAAACTGAAGGTGAAGGCGAGGGTGAAGGTGAAGACGAGGGTCTTTTGGTTGATTTCGTGGTGCCGTCCGAATGGTGCAAACCATTCTCCAGGGTCCAATTCACCGGTCTCATCGGCACCGCCAAGGCGGACACCGAATGGCGGTGGGACTTTGGCGACGGCACGGTTCTGGTGGGGGACTATCCCAATCCGGTCCATGTGTACAACGCCATGGGTTCCTATTCGGTGAGCCTGACGGTGGAGCTTCCCGACGGGCAGACGGGCACCATCACCAAGCCCGGCCTGATATTGGTCACTGCGGCGCTTCCGCTCGCGGAGGCCGCCCCGTGGGCTGCGGTGCTGCTGATTGCCGCCGCCGTGCTGTTCTTGAGGCGCGGAAGGCTTTTTGGGGGGGGCAAGGCCGGATAACCAGGGACACCCCGCATGTGGGAGCGGCCTTCTGTTGCCGCCGTGTGGGCAATCGCTTATCATCTTCCCGTTGGCTTTTGGCCGGAGAAGAGGATAAAGACCGTCCCCAAGGCTGAACCGATGAGGGTTTTCCCATGAAGCGCTTCCTTGTGCCGCTCCTCCTTGCCCTGGCCATGTCCGCGCCGCTTTGCCTTGCGCTCACCCCGGTGCCGGACCCGTTGACGGGCGGCTTCATGGCCCCGCCCGCCGAGGCGAGGCCCTGGGTGTACTGGTTCTGGCTGAACGGGAACATCACCCGCGAGGGCATCACCGCCGACCTGGAGGCGATGGCGCGGGTGGGCATCGGCGGCGCGCTCATCATGGAGGTGGACCAGGGCGTTCCCCTTGGCCCCGTGTCCTTCATGGGCGACGACTGGCGCGCGCTGTTCAAACACGCCGTGGACGAGGCCGCCCGCCTCGGCCTCGAAATCAACATGAACAACGACGCGGGCTGGAACGGCAGTGGCGGCCCCTGGATCACGCCCGAACTGTCCATGCAGAAGGTGGTTTTCTCCACCGTGGAGGTCACCGGCCCCGCAAGGTTCGACGCCGTGCTGCCCCAGCCGGAAACCGTCCGGGGCCACTATGCGGACATCGCCGTGCAGGCCCTTCCGGCGGTGGGCGACTACCGCATCGACAACATCCTCGTGAAGGCGGGCTACCAGACCGGCGGCGCGGGCCCCGCCGAAAAGAAGGATTTGCCGGAGGGGATGACGGCGGACCCGGAGCGGGTCACGGACCTCACGGCGAAGATGGACAAGGACGGGCGGCTGGTGTGGGACGCACCGGAGGGGAAATGGACCGTCATCCGCTTCGGCCACACCAGCACCGGCGTGGAGAACATGCCCTCGCCCGAGAGCGGGCGCGGACTGGAGTGCGACAAGCTCTCCGCCGCGGGCATCGAGGCGCAGTTCGCGGGCATGATGGCGAAGTTGATCGCCGACTGCGGGCCCCAGGCGGGGAAGGCCCTCGCCGCCACGCACATTGACAGTTGGGAGAATGGCGCGCAGAACTGGACCCCGAAGATGCGCGGGGAATTCCAACGGCTGCGCGGCTACGACCCGCTGCCGTGGCTGCCGGTCATGACGGGCCGGGTGCTGGGCTCGCTGGAGCGGTCGGAGCGCTTCCTCTGGGACCTGCGCCAGACCGTGTCGGACCTGATCGTGGAGAACTACGCGGGGCGGCTGGCATCCCTGGCGCGGGAACACGGCATGCGGCTGAGCATAGAGGCCTACGGCGGCCCCTGCGACGACATGCCCTACGCGGGCGTGTGCGACGAGCCCATGGGCGAGTTCTGGATCGGCGGCAGCGCGCTGACCACGTGCAAGGAGATGGCGTCGGCGGCGCACACCACCGGGAAGAACATCACCGGCGCGGAGGCCTTCACGGCGGGGGACCAGGAGCGCTGGCGCGAGCACCCCGGCTCGATCAAGGCGCTGGGCGACCGCGCCTTCTGTGCGGGCATCAACCGCTTCGTGTTCCACCGCCACGCCATGCAGCCGTGGCTTGACCGCGCGCCCGGCATGACCATGGGCCCGTGGGGCATCCACTTCGAGCGCACCCAGACCTGGTGGGAGGAGACCCCCGCCTGGAACCGTTACCTCGCGCGGTGCCAGTTCATGCTGCGCCAGGGCCGCTTCGCCGCCGACATCTGCCACCTCCAGCCGGAGGCCGCGCCGCAGGGCTACAACGGCCACAACCCGCGCGGTTACGACGTTGACAACATCAGCGCCCGCGCGCTCATGGAGCGCATGTCCGTGCGGGACGGGCGGCTGGTGCTGCCCGACGGCGTGGAGTACCGCGTGCTCGTGCTCCCCGATGTGGACACCATGACCCCGGCGCTGCTGGGGAAGATCAGGGAACTGGTGGAGGCCGGGGCGACGGTCATCGGGCCGCGCCCGCGCCGCGCGCCGGGGCTCACGGATTACCCCCGTTGCGACGAAGAGGTGGCCCGGATCGCGGAGGAGCTTTGGGGCGGCGCGGGGAGGGTCAAGACCGGGGTGCAACCGGAGCGGGTGCTGGCGGAGATGGGCGTCGCGCCGGATTTCTCCAGCCGCATGCGCCTCGGCTGGATCCACCGGAAGACGGACGAGGCCGACATCTACTTCGTGGCCAACCCCATGCCCTACGCCGTGGAGATGCCCTGCACCTTCCGGGTGGCGGGGAAGACGCCCGAACTCTGGCACGCCGACACGGGCGAGATGGAGACGGCAACGGTCTACTCACGCGACAACGAAAAGGGCACCGTCACGCTGCCCCTCTTCTTCGACCCCGCCGGGTCGGTCTTTGTGGTATTCCGCAAGGCGGTGGTTGTTGAGGATCCCGTTGTGGCGGTTCTGAGGGACGGGAAACGCATCCTCCAGGCCTCCGCCGCGCCGGGGATGAACGTCACCCGCGCCGTCTACGGGGTGGCGGATGAGCCCGCGCGGTCGCGGGACTGCCGGGAGGAGGTGCAGCGGCTCATTGACTCGGGTGCGTCCGAAATCAGCGTTGCCGAACTCGCGAAGGGGGGCGACCCCGCCTTCGGCGTGGTGAAGACCCTCACGGTTGAGTATGAGGCGGGTGGGCGGACGGGCCGCGTGTCGGGCCGCGACGGCGGCGTCATCCACCTCACCGGCGAGACGGCGGCGATTGTCATCACCAGCGCGCGCTACGGTGTGCTCAACGACCCCGCGCGCACCCGCGACGTGCGCGACAGGGTGCAGCACATCGTGGACGGCGGCGAGACGAGCTTCGAGGTGCCCCGCCTCGCTGCGGGCGACGATCCCGCCGTGAACGTGGTGAAGTCGGTGGAGATCGAATACACCGTGGACGGCAAACCCCACAGCGCC
>JBHEKP010000388.1:0-4395 GCA_041859375.1 Candidatus Hydrogenedentales bacterium
GATGTGATTGCCCAGATGTATCATCGGGCCATTCTAAGCCATCTCACTGTCTGGGCCGTTTTTGTTACCGGGTGGGTTCTGCTGGAAGTGCTTATTGTGATTGAGGGGATATTGGTATTTCGACGGTTGAAGCAAATATTGCCGAAACTTCCATTTGAATTTCAGCCCAGTTCATCAAAAAAAACACACCTCATAATACCCTTATTTATTTTTATTTTATTGTTTGCATCTTTATTTATTGGAATAAACGTGGTTTTTGCTGATGAAAATACCATCGAGTCAATATCAAACCCGTTTATACGAGCCTGTGCCGAGGCTGATATTTTTCTTGCCCCTTACCGCAATGCCATGTATTTGTATCTCCGTTTGGCGGGGGTTGTCTGGATTTCCGTTGAATGGGTGGCGGCCATTTTGCTGTGGCGGGGACTCCGACTACTTCCCATGGGAGAGCCGACATGAACGCTGCACCGGAATGGATTCAATGGTTGGGCGCGCATTTTTCCCCGGAACAATACCTTTTCTGGACGCGCTGGCAGTGCCTTGCCTGGACCCTTGCCGATCTGGTCATTGTTTTTTCCGTGATTCGCCTGGCCAACCGCTGCCGGTCGGCACTGGGAATTCGTCTTCACCGTTTCTCTTATCTGGTGCTGGCCGCCACAGTGCTCTTTGTGCCGTTTCTGCCCTTTGCGCCCAATGGCGCATTCCTGTTTCTGTTGGAACTCTTCATCACCCTGCCCCATTTCCTGCTCCTGCTGTACCTGTGCGCCGCCAACATGAACCCCGCCGCCAAAGCGCTTTATCTCTGGGCGCACCTTGTCGATCCCAGTTAATATCCCTTGCCAAATAGTGTTATAAATGCGTATAATTTGTTATTGGCAAGTGATATTGGAGAGCAGACATGAGCCGTGAAAAATTGTCCCCACACACCATGAAAGACTGGGAAATCGCCGCACGCGCCGAATCAGGCATGAAAACGGTGTATCAGTTGGCGGATGAAATGGGGGTGGAACAGCCCGAACTGCTCCCATACGGCCATTATGTGGCCAAACTGGACTTCATCCGCATACTTAAGCGGCTGGGCGACCGTCCCAATGGCAAATATGTGGAAGTCACCGCCATCACCCCCACTCCGCTCGGCGAGGGCAAGTCCACCACCACCATGGGGCTGGTGCAGGGTCTTGGCACCCTGGGCAAAAAGGTGATGGGGGCCATCCGCCAACCCTCCGGCGGCCCCACATTCAACATCAAGGGTTCCGCGGCGGGCGGCGGCCTCAGCCAGTGCATCCCCCTTTCCGAATTCAGCCTCGGGCTCACGGGCGACATTGACAGCATCAACAACGCCCACAACCTTGCCATGGTGGCGCTGACCTCCCGGCTCCAGCATGAATACAACTACCCTGACAAAACCCTTTCGGCCAAGGGCCTGCGCCGCCTGAACATCGACCCCCGCAACCTGGCCACCGGCTGGACCATTGACTTTTCCGCCCAAGCCCTGCGCGAAATCATCATCGGCATCGGCTCCAAGATGGACGGGTTCATGCTCCGTTCCGGCTTTCAAATCACCGTCTCCTCCGAGGTGATGTCCATACTCGCCGTGGCCAAAAACCTTGCGGACCTGCGGCAGCGCATGGGGCGCATCGTGATCGCCTTTGACAAGTCGGGAAAACCGGTCACCACCGCCGACCTGGAGGTGGACGGCGCGATGACGGCCCTGATGTACCGCGCCATCAACCCCAACCTGATGCAGACCATGGAGGGCCAGCCGGTTCTCGTCCATGCGGGCCCCTTCGCCAACATCTCCATCGGCCAGTCCTCCATCATCGCGGACCGTCTCGGCCTGAAACTGGCCGACTATATGGTCACGGAAAGCGGCTTCGGCGTGGACATCGGCTTTGAGAAGTTTTGGAACCTGAAATGCCGCATGAGCGGGCTGGCGCCCAATTGTTCCGTCATTGTGGCCACCATCCGTGCCCTGAAAATGCACGGCGGCGGCCCCGCCGTGGTACCCGGCAAGCCCCTGGATCCGGTCTACACCGAGCCCCACCCCGAACTGGTGGAGAAGGGGCTGCCCAACCTGGTCGCCCATGTGGAAACGGTCAAGAAAAGCCTCATCCGCCCGGTCATCTGCCTCAACCATTTTCCCGGCGACTCAGATGATGAAATCGCCGTGGTGCGCTGCTGCGCCGAGGCGCTGGGCGTTCCCATGGCGGTCTCAAAACACTGGGCCCAGGGTGGCGCGGGCGCGGGTGAACTCGCGGAGATCGTTGTCTCCCTGTGCGACGCCCCCCCCCGCTTCCGCCTGCTTTACGAGGACGACCTCTCCATCAAGGACAAAATCTCCCGCATCGCCAGCGAGGTCTACGGCGCGGCGGGCGTCTCCTACACCGAACTGGCCGAGTCCAAAATCGCCGCCATCCAGGCGGATGATGAAATAAACACCCTTGGCGTGTGCATGGTGAAAACCCATCTCAGCCTGTCCCATGACCCGGCGGTCAAGGGGCGCCCGCGCGGCTGGGTGCTTCCAGTGCGTGATGTGCTGCTCTACCGGGGCGCCGGTCTCATCGTTCCCGTGGCGGGCGACATCAAGCTCATGCCAGGCACGGCCTCCGATCCGGCCTTCCGGCGCATCGACGTGGAGGTCGAGACCGGCAAGGTGACGGGGCTGTTTTAGGAATCCCCCCTGTTTTGTCATTGTTTTCTTTTAAACCGCATGCCGCGGTTAGACAGTGATGTTTTCCTGTGTTAATATGTCCCTTTTCAGGAGCATAACGGTATGGCTGAGCTTAAAATAGTGTATTACCCCGACGAGCCGCTGACCCGCAAGGCGGCTCCCGTGGAGGAATTCGGGCCTGAACTGCTGCGTTTCGCCAATGACATGCTGGAAACCATGGACGCCAACGAGGGGGTTGGGTTGGCCGCGCCCCAGGTGGGCGTTTCCCGGCGCATGTTTGTTCTTTGCGAGCCCGATGGCGAGCCGATGTGCCTGGTGAATCCCGAAATTTATGAGCAGGAAGGCAGGGAATACGGCGAGGAGGGCTGCCTCAGCCTGCCCCAAGTCTACGCCAAAGTGCCCCGGTGCACCCGTATCCGTGTCCGTGCAAAGGATCCCCTGGGCAATGACTTGGATTTTGAGGCCCGCGATTTCCTCGCGCGCATCATCCAGCATGAATATGACCATCTGGAGGGGGTTGTGTTTCCCGACCGGTTGGACGTGTTCAGCCGGGAGGATGCCATGCTCCACTGGGAGGAGCAGCGCAGGCAGCTCAACGAAAACACGGTGCGCCGCGCCTGAGGCCAAGGATACCCCTTCCCCATGCTCCTGAATTCACCTTCCGTTGAGCGCCTTGTGGAGGCCTTCCGCCGTCTGCCCGGCGTGGGAAAGAAAACCGCCGAGCGCTACGCCATGCAGCTTCTCGGAGCCCCGCCTGAACTCGCCTTTTCTCTGGCCGATTCCGTCACCCGGGCAAGGAACGCCGTGGTGATGTGCCGGGTCTGCCGTGATCTGGGCGAAAGCGACCCCTGCGAGATTTGTTCCGATCCCCGTCGCAACCGGTCCATTGTGTGCGTGGTTGAGCATCCCACCGCCGCAATGGCCATTGAAAAAGGGGGTGGATACAGGGGGCTTTACCATGTGCTCCACGGCGTGTTGAACCCGCTGGACAACATTGGTCCCATGGAACTGCGCATTGACACCCTGCTGGATAGAATCGGTGGGGACAGCGGGGTTGCAGAGGTTATTCTTGCCACCAACACCACCGCGGAGGGTGAGGCCACCGCCCTGTACCTAAGCCGCCAAATTTCCGCGCGGGGGGTGAAGGTTTCCCGGATTGCCCACGGCGTGCCCATGGGCGGCGGACTGGAATATGCGGACGAGATGACGCTCAACCATGCCCTGGAGGGCAGGACCCCCCTCTGATTCCCTACCGGAAACGCTGGATCTGGTCAGGCCGCCCCTTCTCGTCGATGAAATAAACGTTCATACCGCTGATGTGCAGTTTCACATTGTACTCGTTGCCGCCGAAATTGGTGCTCACATAAAGCTTGTCGTATTCAACCCGCCAGCGCCCCTCAAGATAATCCATCCCGGTCAGCGTTTTCGCCATGGGATGGGTCCCGTAGACCGCCCCGCCGGCCGCAAGAGTGACCTTGATTTTGTATTTCTCGACCGTGATCTGCCATTCGCTGTTGATAAGATTCTGCTCGTTCAGCAATGGGGGTTGAAGAAGCTCGGACGGAACAGAACTGTTTGCCGGGACAGATGCCGCCACCGGTGCCACAGTAGTGGCCGTCTTCCCTTGGTTTACCTTGTTCATCACCACGGGGAATCCAAGAAAGGCGACCAATACGGCCACAAACCCGATAAGTACCTTATTGTCCATTTAAATCCTTTCCCCC
>JBHEKP010000066.1:0-11797 GCA_041859375.1 Candidatus Hydrogenedentales bacterium
CTGCCCCTCGCGCCACGAAAACTTCATGGTCTGGGCCCGAATAGGCAGCGGCTTCAGCTCCGGATCGTCCGAAAGCAGGCGGATTTTGACCCCGCCCGTCATCTCGTCAATCGTGCCCGTGGCGAAATTGCCCTTCAGCAGCCCGGCGTCTATCTCCATCGAGGTGTAGCCGCCCATGCCGTCCGCGGGCGCCTGGGCCCGCGCCCATCCCGCGGCAAGCAGGGCCGCGCAGCAAATCAAGCGCATCTTCATGGGGACTCCTTTCCAAAACGGACCACGCCGGTCACACCGGTCAGCTCAAAAATCTTTTCGTCAGGATACAGGCGCACCCCGCCCGCTTCCAGTTTTAACCCCTCGTCCTCCACCGCGACGGGCCGCTCCGAAAAGGCCACCCCCGGCGCGTCCCCCTCCGGCTTGTCCCAGGAAATGTCCTCCAGCCGCATGCGCAGCGCCCCCGCCGCCACGCGCACCTCGTCGCGGAGCACCGCGTGCCGGTCCTGCTCGAACTGGCCCCGCAGCGCCTCAATCACTATCTCCTCGCGGTCGCCCTCGCTCCCGTAAATCACCGCGCGCGCGCGCTCAAACTGGTAGTCGTTCTCCCCCTGGATGCTGAAGGTGTCGGCGTGCACCCAAAACTGGGGCTTCTGCGCCATGCCCTCCGGCTGGCGCGAACGGTGCATGTACAGGTTGATGCCGCTCATCACAAGCCCCGCGTCCCCCGCCGCCTCCTGCGCCGGCGGCGCGGCGGAACCGGTGTCCGCGGGCGGCGGCGGCGGCCCCGGCGCGGGCGCCGAGCAACCGGCCGCAAGGGCAAGCGCCAGCGGCGCGATGCGGCGCGCCATCCTCATTTGTGCGCCCCCGCGCCCGGCGTGTTGCGCGTGTAAACCGCGCGCAGCCCCTTGAGCGTCAGCAGCGAATCGACGACGTCTATCTCCTCCGCCACCTCCGCAATCACCCGCGCCAGGCCGCCCGTGGCGATGACCAGCGCCTCGCCGCCCATCTCTCGCCGCATCCGGCGGATCAGCCCGTCCGTCATGTCCGCGTAGCCGTAGGTGAGGCCCGACCGGATGTTCCCGACCGTGTCCCGGCCTATCACCGTCTTCGGCGTCACAATCTCTATCCGGGGCAGCTTTGCGCAGTGCTCGAAAAGCGCGTCCGCCGAAAGCTGCACCCCCGGCACAATCACCCCGCCGATCCACTCGTTCTTCGCCGTCACGGCGTCATAGGTCGTGGCCGTGCCGAAGTCGATGATGATGAGCGGGCCCTGGTGCTCCTCAAGCGCGCCCACCGCGTTCACAATCCGGTCCGCGCCGACCTCCTTCGGGTTGTCGCAGTGGAGCACCAGCCCCGTGCGCACGCCCGGCTCCACCATGAGGGGCTCCACGCCGAACAGCTTGTGGCTCACCTGCTGGAGCGCCGGGTTCAGCTGGGGCACCACGCTCGACACGCAGCACCCGTGGATCCCCTCCGGCGCGACGGAGACCGCCTGCAAAAGCATGTTCAAAAGGATGAAAAGCTCGTCGCCCGTGCGGTAGTTCGCCGTGACGAAACGCCAGTGACCGCGCAGCTCCCGGCCCTCGTAAAGGCCAAGCACCGTGTGTGAGTTGCCCACGTCCACCACAAGCAGCATCGGCATGGTTCCCCTGGGTTGGCCCGCGCGGCGCGCGGGCCGGGCCGCTTCAAAGGTTCTCGATCAGCAGGGACATGTCTATCGACGGCGCGGAATGGGTCAGCGCGCCCACCGACACGAACTGCACCCCGGTCTCGGCCATCCCGCGCACCCGCTCCAGGGACGCGTTGCCGCTCGCCTCAATGACCACCTTGTGGCCCTGGGCGCGGTTCACCGCCTCGCGCATCGTGTCGTTGTCCATGTTGTCCAGCAGCACCACGTCCGCGCCCGCGTTCAGCGCCTGGTCGAACTCCTCCAGCGTCGTCACCTCGATGCCGATGCGCATCAGGTGGTGCGTGCCCTCCCAGGCCCGGCGCACCGCCTCGTGGATGCCCCCCGCCGCCATGATGTGGTTTTCCTTGATCAGAATCCCGTTGAAAAGCGTGTGCCGGTGGTTCGAGCCCCCGCCGTGCACTATCGCCGCCTTCTCAAGCTGCCGCATCAGGGGCGTTGTCTTCCGCGTGCCGCATATCTTGCAGTTCAGCCCCGACACCGCCGCGACGAACCGCGCCGTCACCGTGGCCACCCCGGAAAGGTGCTGCAAAAAATTCATCGCGGTCCGCTCGGCCGTGAGCACCGGCTGGGTCCGCCCCTCGAAGGAGACCAGCAGGTCCCCCTTCGCAAAGTGACGCCCGTCCTCGACCGCGTCCCAGCCCGTGATCTCCGTGTCCATCAGATCAAAGGCGCAGCGGAACGGCTTCATCCCGCTCAAGACCCCGTCCTGCTTCGCGTAAAGCCGCGCGCGGCACCTGAGATCCGGCGAAACCACCGTGTTCGTCGTCAAATCCTCCTGGCCTATGTCCTCGGCAAGCGCCGCCGACACCAGGGTTTCCACCGCCTTGTGCATGTGTGGTTCTCCCTCCTCTCGACCGGAGGTTGCTAACTGTTGCGCGCCCCGCCCGGAATGGGGGGGCCGGCGCGGCGCGTGGAGGGCGCGCCCGCGGCGGGAGCCGCCGCCCCGCCGGAACGTCCCGTCAGCGCCCGCCCTCGGGCCCGCCGTCCGGGGACGGCTTGCTCTCAAGCATCAGATCATCCAGCACGAGCAGGCGCTCGAACCAAATCATCAGCAGCGTGCACAGGTAACGGCGGCCCATCTCACGGAGGCGCAGGTTGGACTGCCCCCAGGTCCGTCCGGACCATGAAATGGGAATCTCCACGATCTTGTACCGCCGGATTATACAGGAAAGCGACATTTCAATGGTAATGTTGAAGTGCGCCGACTGAAGCGGGCTGATGCTCTCTATCACGTGGCGGCGGTACACCTTGAACGCGTTCGTCAGGTCGTTGAACGGCGTCAGAAAAAGCATCTGCATCATTTTGTTCACTATCCGGTTCACGTACAGCTTCACCGGCGGATACTGCGTCACCCGGCTGCCCCGCCGGAAACGGGACCCGAAAACCGCGTCGTAGCCCTCCTCTATCCTTCGGTAGCACGCCACCACGTCCGCCGGGTGGTCGGAGCTGTCCGCCATCACCACCGCGAGCACGTCCCCCTCAAAATGCCGCAAACCGCACCGGATCGCCCGGCCAAGCCCCCCCGGCGGCGTGTTGTGCACCAGCCGGATCTCCGGAATCTCCCCGCGCAGCGCCTCGACCACCGCCACCGTGTCGTCCCGGCTGTTGTCGTTCACCACCAGCAGCTCAAAGGGAATCCCCTCAAGGCGCAGCGCCGCCGCGAGGTCCGAAAGGGTGGGCGTGATGTTCTTCGACTCGTTGTAGGCCGGCACCAGCACCGTGTATTTGAGGGTGTTGCGCGGCGACGGGCGCAGCTCAGATCCTTGCCTGGAGGCCATCGTGTATTTCCCTCAGTATGGCGCGCACGTCGCGCGTGTGCCGCCAGCCCGGATAATGCGACTGGAAGCGGCGGGTGTCGCTGATCCACCAGATGTGGTCGCCGATGCGGTTGTCCTCCACGTACGCCGTGTTCATGCGGCGGCCCGTGATCTCCTCGCACAGCGCGATCGCCTCCGCCATGGAGCAGTTGCTGAAGCGGCCCCCGCCCATGTTGTACACCTCGCCGCAGCGCGGGGCCGCGGCCACCTCGAAAAAGCACCGCACAAGGTCGTGCGAATGGATGTTGTCCCGGACCTGCTTCCCCCGGTACCCGAAAATGCGGTACTCCGTCCCCGTCATGGCGCATTTCATGAGGTACGCCAGAAACCCGTGCAGCTCCGCGCCGCTGTGTCCCGGCCCCGTCAGGCAGCCCCCCCGGAACACCGCCGTGCGCATCCCGAAATAGCGCCCGTACTCCTGCACCATCACGTCCGCCGCCACCTTGGAAGCCCCGAAAATCGAGTGCTTCGTCTGGTCCAGCGACATCGTCTCGTCAATCCCGTGCCCCGCGTACGGGTGCGACGGGTCCACCTCCCACCGCGTTTCAAGCTCGACCAGCGGCAGCCGGTTCGGCGTGTCGCCGTACACCTTGTTTGTGGAGGTGAAGATGAACACCGCCTCCGGCGCGTGTATCCGCGCCAGCTCCAGCAGGTGCAGCGTCCCGGTCGCGTTCACCCCGAAGTCCGTCAGCGGCTCGCGCGCGGCCCAGTCGTGGCTCGGCTGCGCCGCCGTGTGCACCACCATCGAAACGTCCCCCGCATACTCGCGGAACACCGCCTCCAGCGCGCCATAATCGCGGATGTCCGCGTCATGGTGCCGGTAATTCGGGAATTCCTCCCGCAAACGGTCCGCCGCCCACCGCGTCGACGCCTCCGCCCCGAAAAAGTACGCCCGCATGTCGTTGTCCACGCCCGCCACCGTGTGGCCCGCCCGCGCGAACTGGCGCACCGTTTCCGCCCCGATCAGCCCCCCGGATCCCGTCACAATCACTGTGCTCATACCAAATCCTGGTTGGCGGGGTACCGCCCGTCCGGACACTACGTCAATCCGCCCCATTCTACCCCATACCGCCCGAAACGAGTCAATAACAACGGAGCGGCCGCCGGAATTCTTGCACCCGCGGCCCCCCGTGGGGTAATGTTGCACCTGTTGGTGCAAGTCGCGGCGCGCCCGGTGGTTGGGCGGGTCCGCGCGCAATTTCACGGGGACATGGCATGAACATCGACCTGCTCAAGGGCGCATTCCGCGCGCTGTGGAAAAACCGCTGGCTTATCATCGCCGTCACGGTGCTTGCCGGGGCGGTCTCTGTGGGCAAGGAGCTGCTGTTCCCCGCCGGATACTCGGCGGACACCATCCTCATGGTCACCGGCCTCTCAAACACCGAAAAAAGCGAGTCCACCAGCGGCACCACGGAAATGCTGCCCACCCCGCTCAGCCCGAAAGCCTACGAGCAGATGCTGAAAAGCTCCACCGTGCTCGGGAAAACCCTCGCGCAGCTCGTGAAGGACGGCGCGTTCCCGCCGGGCGAGGAGCCCCTCCTGGACGACTTCATGGAAATGGTGCAGGTTCACATCGACATCATCGACGAGACCAGCCGCCCCGTGAGCTATTCGCCGCTGATCCGGCTCACGGCCCTCGCGGAAACGGCGGAGCTGGCGGGGCAGATTATCGACACCTGGTCCGGCGTCGCCGTCACCCAGGCGCAGCGGTCCGCCACGGTCAAGGTCGGCGGACCCGCGCTGGCGCTGAACGAAGAGAAGGCCGGCTATGAGACCGCCCTCGAGGAGGTCTGGAAGGAAATGAGCACCGAGACCGCCCTCTGGAACATTGAGGTGCTCAAGGCGGAACTGGACAGCCGCGTCGCCCTGCTCAACACTTATCTGGAAAAGAGCATAGACGCCGAGCGCAAATTTGAGGTGGCCACGGAGAAACTGGCCCTCATCCGGGGCGACGTGGCCGCGCTGGTCCAGGCGGAAAGCGCCAAATTCGAGACCGAATCCCAGGGGCTCCGGGACCGGCTGAAGGAGGAGATGAGCCAGGCGAATGTGGAGCTGATGCTCCAGGAAATGGGCCACCTGCTGGAACTGAACACCCAGCTCCAGAAGGAGCGCCTCGAACTGGAGCGCACCATGGGCGGCTACGAGCAGAAACTGGCCACCGTCCGGGCCTCCCTGGAAAAGGAGAAGCCCCTCCTTGAGCTGGGCCGCTCCCCCAGCGAGACCGCGTACTGGATTTCCGGCGCCGAAAACCCCAAAACGATGGACACCCTGACCGGCAAGATGATGGTCTCGCAGGAGATCAACCCCGTCTACCAGGACCTCAAAAAGTCCGAATACGAGGTCTCCGAGGCCCTGAGCCAGGGGAAGGCCGAACTGGAGTCGGTGGTTCTCCAGATTGGCGAGAACGACAAGCGGATGGAGGCCCTGCGCGCCGCCTTCGGCGGGCACAAGATGATGCAGGGCGCGCTCACCACCACCCTCGAAACCGCCGAGGGCCGCTACAAGAAAATCGGCGCCGACGAGCGCCTCACCCTGCTCCAGCTTGAGCGGGAGGCCCTGCTCGAAATGAAGGGGGCGGAGGTCGAAAAAACCGCGCTGAACCGCCAGATCGAACAGCTCCGCAGGGAGCAGGCGGACCTGCAGGCGGACCTCGCCGAGCACACCATGATCCAGACCCGGCTGAAGACCCGCGAGGAGATCGCGAGCAAAATCTTCACCGACATCGCCACCACCGAGTCGTCCGCCACCGCGGCCTTCAAGCTGGCCTCGGGCCAGGGCACGGACCGGGACAAGACCGTCGGCCTCAACCGGCTCACCACGGAAACCTACCCCGTCCAGGACAAGGGCCTGCTCGGCAAAAAGGGCCGCGTGCTGGCCGCCACGCTGCTGGCCTTCGCCCTCGTGTGCTCCCTCGCCTACGCCAAGGACGAGGGCGTGCCCAGGCTGCGCGCGTTCATGGCCGAATTGCGCTGAGGCCGCCCCAACCACACACCAAGGATTTTCCCCATGCTGAGAGTTGGACTGATCGGATACGGATACTGGGGGCCCAACCTGGCCCGGAACATCAACGCCCACGAGGGCTGCGAGCTCGTGCGCGTGGCCGACATGCTGGAAAAACGGCGCAAAATCGTCCAGAAAAACTACCCCGCCGTGGACGTGGTGGACGATCCCTCCCTGGTCACCAAGGCGGCGGACATTGACCTCGTCGTCGTGGCCACGCCGGTGTTCACCCATTACGGCTTCGCGAAGGAGGCCCTCCTCAACGGCAAGCACGTCTGGGTGGAAAAGCCCATGACCTCCAACTCGGAGCAGGCCCGCGAGCTGGTGGCGCTGGCGGCGGAGAGGAACCTCTCGCTCACCGTGGACCACACCTTCCTCTTCACCGGCGCGGTGAAAAAGATGAAGGAGCTGGTGGACTCGGGCGAGCTGGGGCAGATCTACTATTACGACTCCGTGCGCATCAACCTCGGGCTGTTCCAGCACGACGTGAACGTGATCTGGGACCTCGCCCCCCACGACTTCGCCATCATGGACCACCTCCTCGGCCCCACCGCGCGCGCCCTCTCCGCCCACGGGTCCGGCCACTTCAACACCGGCATGGAGGACGTGGCCTACGTGATTGTCTACTACGACAACAACCTCATGGCCCACTTCCACCTGAACTGGCTCTCCCCCGTGAAGGTGCGCCGCACCATCCTGGGCGGATCGAAGAAGATGCTCCTCTGGGACGACCTGAACATGGAGGAGCGCATCAAGATTTACGACAAGGGCATGGAGGTCACCACCAAGGAGGGCCTCTACCAGGTGCTCGCCACGCCGCGCCACGGCGAGGTCCACGCCCCCGTCGTCTCGGGGCGGGAGGCGCTCCAGGCGGAGCTCGACTACCTCGTCGAATGCATGAACACCGGCGCGCGGCCCTTCCACGACGGCGAGGCCGGCCTGCGCATGGTGCGCCTCCTTGAGGCCACCGACCAGTCCCTGCGCGGCCAGGGCCGGGTGGTGGAACTGTAGGCACAGGAGCACACCGACCATGGAATCACACAACCGCATCGCCCCGGACGTGGCGCTCGGCGAAAACGTGAAACTCGCCTGCTTCATCAACGCCTACGGCTGCCGCATCGGCGACCGGACGAAAATCGGCGCCTTCGTGGAAATCCAGAAGAACGCCGAAATCGGCGCGGACTGCAAAATTTCCAGCCACACCTTCATCTGCGAGGGCGTCAAAATCGGGGACGGCGTCTTTGTCGGCCACAACGTGACCTTCATCAACGACCGCTACCCGCGCGCCGTGAACCCCGACGGATCCCTCCAGACCGAGGCCGACTGGGCCGTGGAGCCCACGGTGGTGGGCGACCGCGCCTCGCTGGGATCCAGCGTCACCGTGCTCTGCGGCGTGGAAATCGGCGCGGGCGCGATGGTGGGCGCGGGTTCGGTGGTCACCAAAACCGTGCCGCCCGGCGAGCTCTGGGCGGGCAACCCCGCGCGCTTCATCCGGAAACTCAACCCCGGCGGCTGAGCCGCCCATGGGACGCACCCCGACGTGACCGACACGCCGAAAAAGCGGCAGCCCGGCGCGCTGCTCATGGTGGAAAACCTCTCCGTGCCCTTCGACCGGCGCGTCTGGCGCGAGGCCGAATGCCTGCGCGACGCCGGCTGGCGCGTCACCGTCATCTCCCCGAAGGGGAAGGACCGCGACACCGAGTCCCGCGAGACGATTGACGGCATCGAGGTGCGCCGCTTCCGGCTCTGGGAGGCGGAGGGCGGGGCCGCCGCCTACGCCGTGGAGTACGGGCAGGCGCTGGTGATGATGTTTCTGCTCGCCCTCGGGGTGTGGATCCGGCGCGGCTTCGACGTCATCCAAATCTGCAACCCGCCCGACCTCCTGTTCCTCACCACCCTGCCCTTCAAACTTATTGGCAAGCGGGTTATTTTTGATCACCACGATCTCTTTCCCGAACTTTATGTCTCCAAAACCGGCGGCGGGCAGGGCGGCCGGGTGTACAAAATTCTGCTGCTGCTGGAGCGCATGACCTTCCGCGCCGCCGACGTGGTCATGTCCACCAACGCGTCCTACCGCGCCGTCGCCACGGGCCGGGGCGGGCGCGCCCCCGAGAAGGTCTTTGTCGTGCGCAACGGCCCGGAACTCGCGCGCATCCGTGAGGCACGGCCCAACCCCGCCCTCAAAGAGGGCCGGGAGCACCTGCTCGTCTACGTGGGCATGATGGGCGGCCAGGACGGACTCGACTACCTCATGCGCGCCGTGGACATCCTGCGCCGCGACCTTGGCCGGGAGGACTTCCACCTGATGCTTGTGGGCGACGGGCCGGTGATGCCGGAAATGAAGCGTTTCGCGGAGGCGAACAACCTCGCCGACCGAGTCACCTTCACCGGTCTGGTGGCGCAGGACAAGGTGTTCGAGGCCGTGGCCACGGCGTCCGTGTGCGTCTGCCCCGACCCCGACGTGGGCATGAACGCCCACTCCACCCTGGTCAAGGTGCTGGAATACATCGGCCTGGGCAAGCCCGTGGCCGCCTTCGATCTCGCCGAAACCCGCGCCTCCGCCGGGGAGGCGGCGCTTTACGCCACGCCCAACAGCGAGCGCGAACTCGCCGAAAACATCGCATGGCTGCTGGACCACCCGGAGGAGCGGGAGCGCATGGGCCAAACCGGCCGGGACCGCATCCTCAACGGCCTCGCCTGGGACCATCAAAAGCCGCAGCTCCTGGCCGCCTATGACGCCGCGCTCCGCCGCCGCTGATCACTCCGCCGCCACCGCGTAGGAGTCCACCGCCGGGTCACACGCCATCACGAGCCAGCCCCCCTCCTCCGACAGCGACACGGCCCCCTCCCCCCCGCCCCCGGAGGTCGCCTGCGCGGCGGCCACCTTCCCGCCGAACAGGGAGGGCGAAAGGTGCAGGGTGAACAACGGCCCGCCCTCCGCGGCGGGTTCCACCCGCAGGGGGCTGTCCTCCCCGAGCACATGGTTGACGGTCACCGCGCCGTTCGTGCGCACCGGACCGAAGTCCACCACCCGGCGTTCCGGGTTCATCCGGGCCAGCAGCGGATCCGACTCCGCCGCGGGCGGCTCCCACGCGACGCCATCCGCGCCGGTGACCAGCGCGCCGAGCCTCACCCGCCGCTCCCCGTCGCACGGGCCCGCCATGGGGCACCGCGCGCCGCCCGGCAGGAAGAGCCCCGCCCGGATTTCAAACCGCGTCCCCGGCGGCGTGCCCTCCGGTATCCGCCCCGCCCCCGTGGTGGCCGCCGGGCCGGTCCATTGGGTGGGCGGTGTGGCAAACGCCTGGTGCGCCTGGAAGGCGATCTTCCCGCCGGCGTCCACAAAATGCACAAAGGGCAGCCAGTCGCTGGACGGCGTGCTCTCCGCGCTCCAGGCAAGCGCCACCGTGACGACGCCGTCGGGGGCGGCCTGCACACTGTCGGCGCGCACCGCCACAGCCTCCGCCTCCACGGGCACGGGCCGCGCGTTGTAATAGCCGACGACAAGCTGGCCCTCCCCGCCCCTGAGTTCGCCCCATTCCACAATCACCCCGTCAATGCGGGTGATGCCCGAAATGAGCCCGTCCCTGCCGCCGCCGTTGGACAGGGCGACAAACCCGTACTGCGGAAGAACCCGCTCCCGTCCCCCCGCGTCCACGGTCCAGTCCGCCGCGCCCCGGTTGATCCACGCCTCCGTGCCGTTTTCGCCGGTCCAGAGGATGTGCTGCCGGTGCGGGTCGCCGTCCGCAAATTCCACCCGGCGCACGCGAACGGCTCCCTCCAGCACGGGCGCGGTGAGGGAGAAAAGCCGCCATTTGCGCAGCACGTCGCGGCTGTGCGGCTCCCGCACCATGGGCGGGTGGCCCGCCATCACCTCGGCGGTGATGTAGTCGTCGCTGTACATGCCGTGCAGGCGCGGGTCGAGCCCGGCGGCGTAGCGGGACTCGTAGCCCGCGCCGTGGGCGGCGAAGCGGTGCCGGTGCGCCGCGTCAAACCATGGGATGCGCTCCGCGTCCGCGCACTTGATCCGCCAGGTCATGCCCGCCCCCTCCTTTGGCGGGTCGGGATCCACGCGCAGGTGGTTGCACTGGCTGCCGTCGAGGGCGCCGATCAACTGGTCCGTGCCGCTCTCGGAGATGACGGGCACGCCGCCGAGACTTTCGCTGATCCGGCGGAAGGCCCGCTCCCATGCGGCGCGGGTGTACGCGCGGGTCTGGTACCTGCCGTCCCAGGTCCACGCGTCATAGGGTCCGATGGAGGACCACACGTCCACAAAATAACCCGTGGGCTCGCAGAACAGTTTGATCAGCCCCAGGTTCCGGTCCATGAAGGGCCAGAATCCGTCCGTGGCCCAGCGGTAGGCCTGCGCGCCCCGGTACTCGTTCAGCCACGCGCGCACGGGCCCGCCCGACGCGGAAAAGAGCACGTTCTTGTAGGTGAACCCGTCGGCGTCCGGATACAGGTCAATGTAGTTGTCGTGGGGCACAAAGAGCGCCCCGGCGGCGCGGCACGTCTCGGCAAGTTTCTTGAAGTCCTCCCCCGAACCGAATTCGGGATTGGGCGGGAAGATGTCGGGCAGGCGGTAGTCATAGCCCCAGCGCTGCCAGTTGTGCCACAGCACCACGCAGTTGTCGCCGCCCACCTCGGCAAAGGTCTTTTCCAGCGCCGCCGCCGTCTCCGCGTAGCGGCCGCCCCAGAGGTCCAGCACCATCTTGCCGCGAAGCGCCGCCACCCCCGGCGACGCGGGCCGCGTGTCTATCTTTTCCGCCCAGACGCCGACACCGTCCCAGACATTCGCGCAGGGGATCACCGAGATGGTCTGGTCGCCCCCGGCGTGCATGGCAAAGCATTTGGCCCCCCGGCTGAACTCAAGGCGCACCGGCGGCGCGCTCACGCCGTGCACCAGCGACAGGCCGCCGTCAAAGTCGAATCCGGCGTAGGAGGTGGCCATCTGGTGGCCGTCGTGCCACAGGTTGAAGTCCTCCGGATCGCGCAGCACGTTGCCCACCCCGGCATAGACCTGGTGCGGTGTCCTGTCCATTGGCCCCAGCGCGGCATCCTCGATGTGCACGTCAAACCAGGGCGCGGGCGCGGGCGTGTTTTCCAGGCGGAGCGCGGCCTGGAGCGCCGCGTCACCGGGCGCGACGGCAAGGTCGATCACCAGGTCATAACTGTTTTCGCCGTGGCGCATCCTGTGCCGGCGGCGCAACCCGTTTTCCACGGGTTCGGAGACAACCTCCAGCAGTTCCGTCGGCCCGGCCCCGTCCTCAAGCTGGTCGCCCAGCACGCGCACCCGCAG
>JBHEKP010000279.1:0-11717 GCA_041859375.1 Candidatus Hydrogenedentales bacterium
TGCTGGCGGAAGGCCCGGGGAAACTCGCCGAAAAACCAGCGCAGCGGCTGCGCGCGCCTGCGCGGCGCGCGGGTCTCGTGGATTTCCGCGTAGGCCCGCGCCACCAGCGGCTCCAGCCGCTCCAGCGCCACCGAATTCTCCGGCAGCCCCGAAAGGCGGCCCAGCGCGCCCGCCGCGCGCTCGTAAAGGTAGTGCAGCCGCTGCGCCTCACCGTAGGAGAGGGTCCGCGCCGCGTCCGCGTCCAGCGCGTCGAGCATCCCGGAAAGCTCCCGCCAATAGGGCTCCTCCGACCGGGCAAAGCGCTGCAGATCCGCTATCATAGGAGCTGCCTCCGCCGCGTCTCCATGTACCGCGCCACCACCTGGGGGCACAGGGTCTCGTTCCGCATCACCGCCACGGGCGCGCCCAGCCGCTGGAGCGCGGCCCCCGTCTCGCGCAGCCGCCGCCACAGCAGGTGTCCGCCGAGCCGCCGGTACGCCCCGTCCTCCCCGGCGGGGGCCTCCCCCGTGAACAGGGGCGCCACCAGCGGGTCCGTGGCGGCGTTCACCAGCACCACGTGGCGCGACGAAAGCAGGCGGATGTGCGCCGCGAACTGCTCCGCCGCCACCGGATCGTCCAGGCACGTGAGGAACACCAGCAGGGCGCGGCGGCGCAGCCGCAGCCGCAGGAACGAGAAGGCCTCGGCAAAGTCCGGGTTGACCATGCGGGGCTGGGCGGCGTAGACCGCGTCCCGGCACGCGCCGTAATGCGCGCCGCCCGACCGCGCCCGCACGAAGGCGCGCATCTGGTCGTCAAACAGGGCCAGCCCGAAGAGGTCGCCCTGCCGCCCCGCCACCAGCCCCAGCAGCAGCGCCGCCGTAATCTGCCGCTCCAGCTGGGTGGTCCGCGTTTCCGGCCCGCCGGGCGCGGCGGGGGGGAGCAGCACCTCCCGCGCCGAAAGGCGCGACGCGTCTATGCACACGTACACCTCCTGGGTGCGCTCAATCTGGTACTCCTTCGACACGGGCCGGCCCCGCTTCGCCGTGGCCTTCCAGTGGATGTCCTCGTAGCCGTCGCCGGGCATGTAGTCGCGGAGCTTCTCCACCTCGCGGCCCCGGCCCACCTGCCGCCGCGCGTGCGATCCCGCCGCGCCCCGGTTCAAAAACACCGACGCCATGCCCCGCCTGTCCCGCAGCATGTCGGGGTAGACCCGGATCCGCCCGCCCCCGTCCGCGCCGCCCCCGCGCATGTCCCAGAGGCCCAGGGGCGAGGGCGTCTCCAGCCACACGCCGCCCGAGGCGAACTCGCCCCGGCGCAGCCCCCGGCACGGCCACGAAAGGGCGAAGACGCCCGGACCCGCCAGCTCCGCGGTCACATCCGCGCGGGGCGACTCGAATTCGGGCGGCAGCGAAAGCGCCGCGCGCACCCGCAGCGGCCCCGGCCCGCCGCTGCGCAGCAGCAGCGGGATCTCCCCGTCGCGCCCGAGGAACATCCGGGTCAGCGGCGCGGTTTCCGCGCTGAGCCGGGCCAGCCGACGCCGCCCCGCAAGCGCGTCCAGCACCGCCACCGCCGCCACCGCCGCCAAAAGACCCGCCCACAGCGGGAAGAAACCCGGCCCGGCGGCGAAGGCCGCCGCGCAGGCGGCGCCCGCCGCGCCCGCAAGCAGGATCAGTCTGCGGCCCGGCGTCATCATCGCGGCACCGGCACCTCGCGCAGGATGCGCGCAATCACCTCGGCCGGCGTGACACCCTCGATCTCGTGCTCCGGCCTCAGCACGATGCGGTGCTCCAGCACCGGCCGGGCCAGCGCCTTCACGTCGTCCGGCGTCACAAAGTCGTTTCCGTTGATGGCCGCCATCACCCGCGACGCCAGCAGCAGCGCCTGCGTCGCCCGCGGCCCCGCGCCCACGAGCACCGCGTCGTCCTCGCGGGTGCGGCGCACCACGTCCACCATGTACGCGGCGAGCTCCCCGCGCACAAGCACCCCGTCAAAGAGCCCCCGCATCCGGCCAATCTCCGCCTCCGGCAGCACGCAACGCACGTCGCCCCGGTCCAGCGCCGTCTCCGGCGCGTCGCCGCCCAGCATCCGCCCCGCCAGCGCCAGCTCCTGCGCGCGGTCGGGGCAGTCCATGTTCAGCTTCAGCATGAACCGGTCCTTCTGCGCCTCCGGCAGCGGGTAGGTCCCCTCGTACTCCACCGGGTTCTGCGTCGCGAAGACGGTGAAGTTCGGCGGCAGCGCGTGCGTCTCCCGGTCAATGGTGACGCGCCGCTCCTGCATCGCCTGGAGCAGCGCCGACTGCGTCTTGGCCGGCGCGCGGTTGATCTCGTCGGCCAGCAGGAAGGAGGTGAACACCGGCCCGCGCACCAGCGAAAACTCGTTCCGCTGGAGGTTGAACACGTTCGTGCCGATGATGTCCGAGGGCATCAGGTCCGGCGTGAACTGGATGCGCGAGAATTCGCCCCCCAGCACCCGCGCCAGCGTCCGCACCAGCAGCGTCTTGCCGATGCCCGGCACGCCCTCCACAAGGGCGTGGCCCCGGCTGAACACGGCGATGAGGGCCAGGTCTATCACCCCGTCCTGGCCGATGATGACCCGCGCCGCCTCGGCCCGGGCGCGGGCCAGTGTTTCCTTCAGTTCGTCCAGTCCGTTGCTCACGCCTTTTTCCTTTCCTTGACGATTTTCCACATCGCCGCGCAGGCCTCCGCCGCGCCGCTGTCCGGGTTCTCGGCCGCCGCCCGAAGCAGGGGCCAGGCCTCCCGGTCCGGCGGGGGCGCCGACCGCAGCCATTCCTCCGCGCACACGCGCGCAAGTTGTTTTTTCGGCACCGAGCGCCGCAGCAGGCTCACCAGCGCCTCCGCCGCGTCGCGCCCCGCCCCCGCCGCGCCCGGACGCTCCTCCACGGGATCGCGCCGGGGCCCCAGGCTCGACGCGCCGCGCCACACGCACAGCAGCGCCACCACCAGCGCGGCCACGGCAAAGCCCGCAAGCCGGTGCCGCGCCATCAGTCCCGCCACGCCCGTGGCGTCGCGGATGCCCAGGTGGGTCTCGTCGAATATCACCGTGTCCGCCGGGCCCGCCAGCCATGCCAGCAGCCGGGGTTTCCGGTCCGCGCGCATGGCCTCGTTGCTCGCAAGGTAGGAGTCCGAGGCCAGCACGATGGTGCCCGCGCCCTCTCCGCGCTCCACCACCACCGCCGCCGCTTCCGCCGCCCGCGCCGCGCCCCCGTCCGCCAGGCCCGAAAGCCACCCGGCCAGGAACTTGAGCGGGTTGGACTCCGGCGGCGGGGCCGCCGGCTTCACGGGGCCGCCGCGCAGGTACACGGGCGTCCATTCCCCTTCCTTTATCCGGAAATGCACCCCCCCGTGCCATTTCAGCACCGGCGGGAGAATGTCCCCGTAACCGGGGGCGGCGTTGACGGGATATTCCACGGGGGGCTTTTCCCCCTCCGGGCCGGAGCGCCCCTTCCCGTCGCCG
The DNA here is from genome assembly GCA_041859375.1 of Candidatus Hydrogenedentales bacterium. Classification (GTDB taxonomy): domain Bacteria; phylum Hydrogenedentota; class Hydrogenedentia; order Hydrogenedentales; family CAITNO01; genus JBHEKP01. Next base: position 3,454 of record JBHEKP010000279.1, read on the forward strand.
GGCATGTCAAACACCGGGGTCACCCCCCATTCCGAAAAGAGGGTCACCCATTTTTCCCCCTCCGGCTCGGGGAACGGCGTAGCCTTTTTCTCCTTCTCCTTTTCCCCCTTTTCCCCCTTCTTTTCCTTGTCGGGCTTCGCCTCCTCCTCCTCCGGCTCAAAGGGGTTCCGGGTGAACGTGTCGAACTGGTCCCGGCTCATCACCGGCGCAAGGGCGACCACCACGCGCCCGCCCGCACCGGCGAAGCGGGTCAGGGCGTCCACCTCCTTCTTCCTGAAATAGCCGTTGGGCTCGCCCAGCAGGAACAGGGTCTTTCCCGGCCCGCCCGTGATGTGCTGGAGCGGCGCAAGGTTGCGGGTCGAGGCCACGCCCGGCATCCGTCCGAAGGCACCGTGAAGCACCGCCGCGCCCAGCGCGTCCGCGCGCAGCGTGGACCCGGGCGGGTGGCTGTCCGTGCGCTGGCCCGCGCGCCGAAGGATGAAGTCCGCCCCGGCGAGCAGCGCCGCCGCCGCCAGCGCGATCACGGCGGCCCAAAGAAGCCCGCGCCGCGTCATGGCGGCCCCCCCCCCGCCGACAACGCCGCGGCGATCATGCGCTCCACCATCTCCCCGTCCGCCGCATGCGCGCCGTACCACACCGACTCGTAGGGGCGCAGGCAGTCCCGGAAAAGGCCCGGCAGCGCCGGGGACACATGGGCGTAGCGGTCCAGCTCGCGGGCGTACTCGCGGTTGGACTTGTGCCGCGCCAGACGCACCAGCTCGCGCCGCGCCAGCCCCGCCAGCACCGCCAGAAACGCGGCGCGCAGCGCCAGGCGGAATTCGCCCCGGGCCGCAAGCTGCCGCGCCAGCACCACCCATTCATCCTCCGGCAGCGCCTCCGCGCCCACCGCCTCGTCCGCCACGTCGGGCGCCGGGGCCAACGCCGGGGGTTGCGCCGCCTGCGCGGCGGCCCGGCGCGCCCGCAGGCGCAGCCACACCGCCGCCGCCAGCGCCGCCAGCAGCAGGACAAGCAGAAGGATCATCGCGGGCCGCGCGAACAGCGCCCCCGCGCCGCCCCTGCCGCCCGCGCCGCCGCCCTCTTCCCCCTCGCGGTCGGGCCACAACCATTTGCGGATTCTCTCCCAAACCTTGTCCACCGCGTCCAGCACACGGTTTGTGGCGTCGAGGACGCCGCCGAAGAAAGAAGCCAGCCCGGACTCAAGGGGCGTGTCCGCCTCGTTCCGGGTCTTGGGCATGCGCCAGGAGTAGATGGACTCGGCCAGCTCCCCCCTCACGGCCAGGTCCAGCGCCGCGGGATCCACCGTCTTCCCCGGCGCGGGTGCCGCCGGGGGCTCCTGCGCCGCCGCACCCCCGCAAAACGCCGCAAGGCAGCACGCCGCCAGCACCACCCCCGCGCCCCCGCGCCGGAGTTCCGCGAGCAGGTCCGCGCCGTTCCTCCGCGCCCGGCCGTAGTGGCAGCGCAGCGTGTGCGCCGCCGCCAGCACCGGCGCGGCGCACAGCCACACCAGCCCCACCACGAGCATCTGGAAGGCGTTGTTTTCCAGGGCGCCCCCCGCCTGCACGTAAACCGTCTGCACCCCGAAAAGGGTGTTGGCCAGGGCGGGCAGCATCGCCGCCGCCGCCGCAAGGTTCACCGCCAGCGCCAGGCAGAAGGGGTTCAGCAGCACCAGCGCGAGCGCGGCCATGGCAAGGGCGGACCCCGCCAATTCCGCCATGGGCCCAATCATGAGCGGCTCCACGGCGGGCAGCACCGCCATCATCAGCAGGGCCGCCGCCGTCAGCGCGCCGGGCCAGAAGGACCAAAGCAGGAAAAAAACCTGGCCGCGCCGGATTTGCGCCAGCTGCGCCGCCTCGCGGCACATGCCCCGGAGGCTGCGGGGGCGGCCGTCCTCAAGCGCCAGCAGGTTCTGGAAAAAGGCGGCCGTGTCCGCCGCCGGAAACACCAGCACCATCGCCGCCGGAAGCGCCAGCAGCGCCCACGGCTGCAGCATGCACTGGCGCAGCACGGCCCGCGCGGCCCGGCGGCGGTCCCAGGCCGCGGGATCGGGGCCCTCCACCGCGGCGTGGAGCATGCGCGCCACGGGCACGCGCCACGCGATCATCCACAGGTAAAGCAGGGCCAGGATCAGCGCCGCCGCGGCAAGACCGTCCCCGGCCCCCGCGCTGTAGCTCATCTCCCCGGTGAAATGGCAGACGCCGAGAATCAGGGGGACCATGCCCGCCAGGTGGCACGCCCACCCCGCGGCGGGCAGGGCGTGGAGCAGGTGAAAGGACTCGTCCACCAGCTCAACCAGGCCGGGCTCGCGCCCGCCTTCCGGGGTTCCCGCGCGCAGGCTCATTCCACACCCCCGTCCCAGGGGCCGCCCGCGTCCCACACCGCGTCGCCGTGGCTGGCGGCGGGCATCTGGATCAGCAGCTCGCCCAGCAGCAGAAACACGCCCCACGCCGCGCCCAGCCCGGCGAGGGCACCCAGCAGCAGCAGCGCGCCCTCGCCCGCGCCCCCGCCGCCCGCGTCGCGGCGCTCCTGCCGCCTCAGGCACGACGCGCAGAGCATCCGGTTGCCGTGCTCGGTCACGCATTCCCGGCAGTAAAAACGCGCGCAGTCGGGGCAGCGCGCCGCCGCCTCGCGCCCGGCGTGGTGGTGGCACCGCTGGAAGGAAAGGCCCCCGTTCATGCGTCGCCCCCGGCGGGCGGCGCGGCGGCGGCCGGCGCGTTCAGCCGCAGGCAGGCCGCAAGCCCGAACAGGCCGAAGGCCAGCTCAAAGAGGGAGCCAATCACCGCGAGGGAAAAAATAAACATCCCGGCGGGCCCCGGCATTTGGAGCGGGGAATTCATCATTTCGGGTTGGACAAAACCGCCCGCAATAAAAATCCCCGTGCCCAGGCCGGTGACCATGAAAAGCGCGCCGTAAAGCACAAGGAGGGCCCAGGCGATCCTCACCAGGCCGGCGTTCCGTTCGCGCCGGGTGGCAACGCAAATCATGGTGACGCACAAAATCACAACCGCAGCAAACAGGAAATTGCCCGAATCCGGATCGGCCCCCGCGGCCATCTGGACCAGTGTCAGGATTCCGCTGGACAGCGCAAGCGCCGTCATCACCCACGCGGTGATTTTTGCCCAGCGGAGCCGTTCCACCGTGGGGGCCGCCTCCGCCGCCGCGGGGTTTTCCAGCGCAAAGGCCGACGGACTGAGCGACTCCCGGGCAAAGGAAGAGGGGCTGAGCGATTCCCGCGCCCGCAGCAGCAGCTCCGGCGAGTCCCCCTCCTGCGCGCGGAGGATGCGGGGCTCCAAATCGTCAATCACCCCCCGCCCCCGGCGCAGGTGGCGCACCGCGCCGATTTCCTCGCAGTGCACCGCCGTGTGCAGCATCATCCGGCATGTGGGCCCCCGCCACAACTGAATGAGCAGCGACGCCAGGCTCACCAGCGTAAGCAGCCCCCCACAGCCCCCCACGACATAGGTCATTATTTCCCTGTCGCTCATCAATTCGAGGGTGTTGATCACAAAGGCAAGCAGCGCCGCGGTGGCCAGCCCGAACAGCAGCGTCAGGGCGAGGCACACGATGCAGAGGATCGTCCCCCGCGCCGTTTTGGACAGGGTGAAGGCCTGGATGTCGGCCAGGGGAAACTGGCGGTAACCCTCATGGTAGCCTTCCCGCTTCACACAGACCAGCCGGTCCCCCCCCAGCCAAAGCTCGTGGGTGCTGCGCACCAGCAGGTTTGAATTGACGGAGGAGGCCAGTTTCACAAGGCCGCTCCTGCTGTCCAGACCATCCTTCATCCGGGTTCTCCGTCCTCACTCAGGCCCTCATCACGCCAGTGTTGCGACATACACCATCAGGCCCGCGAAACCCAGCCATGCGGCCAGTTCGATCAGGGCCAGCACAATGGCCGCCCAGGGCCGCCAGCGCACCCTGGGCACCAGCCCCCGGGGACGGCGCAGCGAGAGGACCGCCGCGAAAATGGCGGGCAGCGCGAACAGGGGAATCAGGTAGGTGGTGAAAAAAACCAGCGGGGGAACCAGCGGGATGACCACAAGGCTCAGGGCCAGCAGGTCATACCGCGTCACTTTGCCGCCCGATGCGGCGGGATCCTTCTCGATGCCCGCCTGGAAGCAGGGCGCGCAGAGGTGCCCGCCCTCGTGCTGGATGTCGCACAGGGAGCACATGAAGCGGCCGCACGAGTCGCACACCGCCTCGGCGCGGCTCGCCGGATGGTCGAAGCAGCCCGCCTCGTCCGGAAGCACCACCGCGCCGCCCGCCGCCCCGGGGCGGATCTCGCGGAACAGCGCGGGAAACACCGCGACATGGAAGGCCGCGCCGCATTCGGGGCAGGCGCCGTCCGTGCGGGGCGCGGCCAGCGCGGGGTGGATGGCGGCGCGGCAGTTGGCGCAGACCAGGGGAAAGGTGGCCATGGGCTACTTCCGCACCACGCGCGTGTTGCACATGTGGTCGTGCAGCGACCGGTGCTCCTTGTCAAAGGCGGCGATGAGGTAGCCGATGGAGCAGGTGAGGCCGCTGACCATCTCCGCAAGGCCGCGGCAGAAGGCGCGCAGGTAGGTCACCCGGCCCCCGTCCGCCATGACCACCCGGATGCCGCAGGCCATCTTGCCCGGCGTCGCGCCGAAACGGCCGATGAAGAAGGTCGTGTAGCCGAAATAGAGCACAAACGAGAGAAGGTTGCTCACTATGGCAAGGGCGAGCACGGCGGGGCTCGGCCCGTCCCCCGCCTCCTGGACCGGGATCAGCATCCCCACGGCAAAGCCCACGCCAAGGTTCACCGCGCCCACCAGCAGGTTGTCCACGAATTTCGCCGCAAAGCGCGTGAGGAAGGGGGCGTAATTCATCGTGCCGGGGAGCGCGCCCCCCTCGCGGACCCGCTGCAGGAACACGGGCTTGCACCCCGCGCAAATCCAGTGCTCCCGGTAGCGCATCATCGCGCTGCCGTCGAAAACACCGCCGCATTCGGAGCAGGCGTGCCTGTTTTCCGGAGACTCCCCGGCCTGCGCCTGCCCGGGCGCGGAGGCCGAAGCCGCCAGGGCGGCGAAATCCGCATGGAGCACCCAGTCCTGCATGCCCGTGCGCCAGACATGGGTGTCCGGCCTGATTTTCCCCGCCTGGAGCGCACCGTTGAATTCCTCCGCCGTGAGCGGCCCGACGCGCTCCCCGCCTTCCATGTAATAGTATTCCACCACGCCTCCTTGCCCCGGCGCTGAGAACCCCTCCAAGCCGGCGCGTGAAAAATGTAGCCGATTCCCCCTTTCCATATCAAAGCATTTGCCAAAAAACCTGTTGACAGTTCGCGGGACTTTGATTAGGATTGTGTCAGGGGCATGTGAGGCGCATGTCCGCGGTTATATTCCTTTCCAACAGGAGGCGTGTCATGAAGAAGTCCCGTCGCGGTTTCACACTCATCGAACTGCTGGTGGTGATCGCCATCATCGGCATCTTGGCGGCAATTCTGCTCCCGGCGCTGGCCCGCGCCCGCGAGGCGGCCCGGAGGTCCAGTTGCCAGAACAACTTAAAGCAGATGGGCATTGTGCTCAAGATGTACTCGGGCGAGTCCAAGGGGCAGATGTTCCCGCCGATGCAGGGATTCCCCGCCTGGGACGGCGTGACCGACCCGGACCCCAACTGCAACGGCCACTATGACTACCCCGCCATCGGCTTCTCGGGCAAGGCGCTGTACCCCGAGTACCTGACCGACGTGAACGTGCTGAACTGCCCGTCCAACGCGCGGCAGGAGGGCGTGGGCCAAATCACCGACGAGATCGTCGCCGCGGAGCCCGGATGCGTCCCGTACCGGAACATGCTGACCCAGACGGACATGAGCTACGCGTACTGGGGGTATCTGGTGGACCTTATCGACGTGCCGGAACTGCGCTCCGACGAGGTGCGCGATCTCCCCGTGAACGGCAAGGTGCTCCAGGTCCCGTGCCAGCTCATCTCCATTTACATGTTTGTGAACCTGGTGGCCGAGGACTGGAAGCCCTCCCCCGAAATGCTTGACGCGGACGTGACGAACCCACTTTATCCAAGGAGCGGGAACGGAAGAGGAAAAGTAATTTATCGGCTTCGAGAGGGTATTGAACGTTTCATTATCACCGACATCAACAACCCCGCCGCCACCGCCCAAGCCCAGAGCGATGTGATCGTCGCGTCCGACCTGATCTCGAACACGGGCGCCGACTCCCTGTTCAACCACATCCCCGGCGGCGCGAACGTGCTGTACATGGACGGCCATGTGGAGTTCCAGAAGTACGACCGCCACGGCGACGGGCCGTGCAACGAGCTGATCGCGAACGCCATCGGCCTGCTGGCTCGGTAATGTTATTTCTACCCCCATCACATTTAGCGGTGATGGGGGTAAAAACCTTATTAGTCACATACACTCATAAGCGCCCATATCATCTGCAACGCCCAATGGCCTGGTAATATTTAATATGTCAACACTTGGTGCATGACTCGCTGATGCAGAATTAATTGATGGAGATAACGGACTTGTTTTTAATTTTAAATCAAATGTCAGATCTAATAATGTTGATGGTGGATCAACAAATTGTGGATCTAAATTAATATTACCAATACCAGTCCATCCATACTTTATATTTGAATAGCTTATATTTACAGTGGCTGTCTGGTCTTTAACTATTTCTGTTATATAGTTATCGTAAACGATAGAATTATTTATATTTAGCAAAGATCCTGCGGTTGCGATTGCTCCACCGACACCACCATTTATTCCATCAATATTTGATTTATTTTTGGTAAAAGTGCAATTATTTATTGTGATTCCGAAAAGCGATGAGCTTAATATGGCACCACCGGAATTATACGCTTGATTTTGTGCAAAGACACAATTTTCAATTATCGCAGATTTTCTTGGAAATAGAGCTCCGCCGTTATCTGCGACATTACGATAAAAAAACGACCTTTTTAACATCAACCCTGCTGATTGTCCAAAGCTTACAGCTCCATTTCCATATCGTGATGTATTCTCTAAAAATTTACAATTTTCAATTGTTGTGTTGTTAAATTCTGAATAAATAGCGCCATAAAGGTAGACTGCTGTATTTACTTTAAAATCACATCCAGTTATTGATGCAGTACTTTGACTGATTCCGTGGATACGTAATGCTCCCATATCTTTTGCAGAATTATACTCAAATAATGTGTTATTTATTACTAAGTTTGCAAAATGAAAAATAACTCCCGCGCCCCCTTGGCCATCTGTCGGACCAAAAGTGGCTTGATTGTGATCGAATAAACACTGATCTATCTGATATTCAATCTCTAGCTCTTCGTCATCTACATCCAAAAAAATACCACCCCCTTGAATTGTAGAGGTGTTGTTGTATATGCGGCATTTTTGCATTTGCAATTGAGAATTTATTCCGTATATACCGCCGCCTTGCTCTCCATAATCAGGCGCACCATTTTTAATTGCGCAATCTTTTAGTATAGTTCCAGGAGCTCCTGCGTTTTGTATATAAATACATCTAGAGTTATAGTCTCCATCTACTGTAATTCCACATAAAATTGAAGCGGTTGTGGTTTGAACAACATAATCTGTCTCATAACCATTCCATCTTATTATCGTCTGTGGGTCTATTTTGGTAGTAGGATCAGGTTTGACCCAAGATTCAGCCAATGTTTCATTTCCAACAAAGTTTCCAAAAACTGAAATTGCTGGTCTAAGAATAACACGTTCAGAATAGGTGCCCTTCTTAATCCAAACTTCACACTGGATTGTATTCCCTGATGCAATCTCCCGTGCATAAGCATCGTCAATTGCTGTCTGGATGCTGGTATATCCTGTTGCCCATGAAGTGCCATCTTGGACTCCATTATTGCTTGGCACAACATAAACCTTAACGGCACTATTGCTTGGACATCCTGATAAGGTCACTGCTGTGAATACAAGGCACGTAAAAACAAGAAAAATTCTTAACATTGACTGTTTCTCCCATGTAGACGATCAATTAATACCAATTATTAATTGTCAACCTACTTTCTAAAAACAAATTACCACAAAAATTCTTTATTGTCAATATAAATAATATTAATAACACGACATATTACTACTAACGGATCGCTTGGACCTTTCTGAAAGGTGGCGTCAGTCTGCGGCGCGGACCATGAGGTCCGCCACCAGCCGGGCGAATTCGCCGGGGTTGGGAAGCTGCCCCCCCTCGGCGAGGAGCGCCTGGCCGAAGAGCAGCTCGGCGTAGTCCCCGAGCGCGGGGGCGGCGGCGTCCCGCTCATGA
>JBHEKP010000025.1:0-3943 GCA_041859375.1 Candidatus Hydrogenedentales bacterium
GGCCACGGAGGAGGCACAGAGGAAACCACGGAACACACAGAACATGCGGAATGGGTAGATGGAATCTTGTAGGGGCGGACCCCCGTGTCCGCCCGGACCATTGCATGCCTTTTCCTCCGTGCCCCCGTGCCTCTGTGTGAGCCATCCGGATTTTTCACCACGAAGGCACAACGGCACGAAGGGAACCACGTAAGGGGAAGTAAATTGGCCACAAAAGGCACAAGAAACACAAAAAGCATGCCGGATGGGTGGACACAGGGGTCCACCCCTACAAGAAAAATGTTTCAGTGCCTCCCTATATTTCCTCTGTGCTTCCTCGGTGGCCTCTGTGGTTCAGGAGCTGTTTGTCCTTCGCGTTTCAGCGGCTTTGCGTGGGCGTTGCGGCGCATTTCACCTTGGCATCGGCGACGGCAACGTTTCCCGCGTCGTCCCAGGCCAGCACGGTGACCTCCAGCGTCTCCGGGGGCAACTGCTCAAACTGAACGGAGGTTTCCGCGCCGGTGGCGGGGAGACCGCGTCCGAAATCCCAGAGCACATGGGCGGGCGGGGCCGCGTCGTCCTTTATCCGGCAGGAAAAGGCGGCTATCACGCCCTCCGCGACCTCCTGGGGGGCGGTCACTTCGAGTTCAAACATGCCCGATTCCCCGGCGGCCTCCGGGCGGTTGTCAACGCCGTTGCCCCTGACTGTGTTGTCCTTCCAAAAGGTCTGTTTCCCCAGATCCCCGGAAAAGGCCGGCCCCGTGTTGTTGGTGATGGTGTTGCCCGCAAAGCGAAGGCCCGAGAGGTTGGCGCCGCAGGCCTGTATCCCGCCGCCGCCGTTGCCTTCGATGGTGTTTTCCAGCAGCAGCAGGTTGCGGCAGTCGCCGTTGAACCGGAAGCCGAAGCCCTGGTTTGGATACAGGGCTTTCGGATCATTCGCGGGCGCGCCAGAGAAGGTGTTGCGGCGGAAGACATGGGCCGTCGCGCCGCCCGCCTCGCCCTGAATCTGCGTGTTCCAGGTGACGCAGTTGCGGAGGGTGTTGCGCGCCCAGTAAATGCGCTCCTTCGGGCCGGTGTTGGAAACGGAAATGCCGATCTGCTGCCCGCCGTCCACCGTGTTGTCGGTGAAAACGCAGTCGCTCGAATCCACCAGCTCCATGCCGATGTATTTGACGACGCCGGAGGCGTCGGCTATCCGGTTGTGGCGCACCGCCGTCAGGGGGGACTTGTCCACGCTCAGCCAGTGATCGATGGTGTTGTTCTCCACCAGGGATTTGGGGCATCCGCCCCAGAGTTCGATGCCCAGCCCCTCCCCGTGTGAACCCTCCACCCGGTTCTCAATGATGGTCAGCGCGGGGGATTCGTTGCACAGGATGCCGCCGCGCCCCGTGTTGCGGATGGTGTTCGCCCACACGATGTTGCCCGACGAGCCTTTGGCAATCCGGATGCCCGCGCCCCACGGGTGTTCCGGGCTGATGTTTTCGATGCGGCAGCCGACGATGGAGGAAATGGTGACATTGGCGGCGAAAAAGACGCCGTGGGGGCCAAAGCCGTCCTTCGCGGTGAAATTCCGAACCACAAGCTCCCGTATTCCCACCCTCGACGCGTCCGACACGACCACCCCCTGCGTCGCCATCGGATTGTCCGCCCCGTCGAGGACAAAATTTTCCAGGGTCAGGCCGGAAACGCCAACGGCTTCGATCATGGGGGCGGGGGCCGTGCCGGTGAAGCGCAGGACCGACGTGTTCAACTCGTCAGCACCTTTGAGGCAGGTGCGCGGACGCACCTTGACGGTGCCGGAGATCTCGCACACTCCGGGGGGGAACTCAAAGAGCGTCCACTCTGCCGCCCCGTCCAACGCCGCCTGAATGGCCGGAAGATCATCCTTTCCGTCCCCGGGCGTCACCCCCTTTTCGGACAGGCGCACCACCTCAGTTCTGTTTCTGTTTCCCCATATGTCGGGCCCGGCATGCGCCGCCGCCGCGGCAAGGGAGAGAACGACCGCCAAGGACACCGAAAAACACCGCGCCATACCCTTTCCTTTCTTCACGCACCCGGATTCCCGGTGGCCGGGGGGCATCCCCGTGATTTCCCATGTTCCAGCGCACCGCCGCCCTTTACGGGGTGCGCCCATTCAGGAACTCTTCAAGGGAGACCTTGTCCGTAATCCAGGAGAACTGCGCCGCGGTTTCCAGCGCCTGCCAGGGATCCTCGGTCGTGTCGGACCATGTGGTGTAGATTGGCCCCAGGACATGGGCGCTTTCCGCGCGGCGCGCCTTCAGCGTGTCCGCCCACTGCTTCACGTTCCGGTGATCGAACCAGGGCGAGCCGGTCACGTCGACGCCGAGTCCCAGGAAAAACTCCGCCGAGTTCTCAATCCGCTTTTGGGTGTCCGGCCAGTCGTACCACCACAGGCATTGGATGATGTCCTTCGGAAGCAGCGCCGCCGCGTCGTTCATGCCCAGGCTTGGCCCGTTGTGATGGGGGTTCACCGCGTCGGACCACATCATCACACGGACGCCGGGATCGGCTTCGCGGGCGAAGGCGCGCATCCGCGTGATGTCATCGGCGAAGAGTTCGCTGTTGGACAGTCCGCGCGCGGTGCAGCGCCGGTCACGGTTGAGCACGCGGGGCTCGTCGTGGCCGATGTGGAGATACGCGGGCTTCAGCGCCTCCATCACGCGGCGGATGGTGTCCCGCATGAATTCCTGGTACAGCGGCTCGGAGGGGCAGCAGGTGATGCTGTCCGGCGGCGCCTGGTGGTAGCTGAGCAGCACGGCGTCCGCGCCCGTGAGGCGGCCGCCGGGAAGGATCTCGATCCCCAGGGGCGCGGCGGTCCCGGTGAATGGGTATGCGGCGGGCGCGGGGACCAGGCGGTAATCCCGCCCCTCCTCGCAGGTCACGGTGTCAGACGCGTCCCGGACAACGACCGGCGCCGCCTCCGATATCAGCACGTTCCCCAGGGGATTTGCGCCGGGAAGCCCCGCCAGCGAAACCCCGTCGAACCAGGCCGTTCCGGCGGCATCCTGAATCCGCAGATAAACGCGCACCCGCGCGTGGTCGCCGGAATTGAAGGCCAGCGCCATGCGCTGCCAGTCCTGGTCGCCCCGGAGCATTCCGGCCTGGCCCATCCATGCGCCCAGGCCGCCGTCCGGATTGAGGCCGTAAACCTCGCCGTAGGCGGTGCCGGGCGTCACGCCCTTGGTTTTCATGAAAAGGGCCAGCTCGTAGTCATGGCGCGGCTGGACCGCCACGTCCTGCCAGACGCGTGTCACCCCCTTTTCGCTTCGCGTGACGCGCAGGGAACCCGCGCCCGCGTGCGCCCCGTCCGGGTCCACGGCGACATCCCCCGGCTCCGCGGTCCAGCCTTCCACGGCACCCCCGTTCGCGTTGTCCAAGCCCGCATTGGCCACCGACGCGTCCGGAGGCGGGGGCGGCGTGGGCGACTGGACGGCACCGTCCGCCACCTCAAAGCGCCGTCCCTCGACATAAACCCCCTCCGCCGCCTCCGGATGGGCCTCCAGCACAAACTGGCCCCAACCGAGGCTTTGAAGTTCCGGAACCGGCTCGATGAAATGCTCGCGGCACAAGGCGAAGGCCTCCTGCCAGCGGGCGCGCTTCGTGTCGTCTTCAAGGTTGAAGAAGTCACCGCATTCGAAAAGCATGAAGTTGAACTTCAGTTCCGCGCACCGCAGGATGCGCGCCTCCAGTCCGTCGCTCCCCGCCATATAGACCCCCCGCAGGGGAAAATCCGGCCAGTCCGACACGGCAACCCGCGCAATCCGCCCCCGTGTGTCCACAAGCTGCCGCAATGTCGTCAGCCCGTGGTAAAGGCCCGGCGAACCGTTTCCGAGAAGGTAAACCGCATCCCCGTCCACCACAAGCCGGTAACCCTCCGCCTGGGGCTTGGGCAGAAACGCGACATGAGGCTCAATCGCGGCGTTCGGCTCCAACCCCAGGTGAA
>JBHEKP010000161.1:0-4076 GCA_041859375.1 Candidatus Hydrogenedentales bacterium
GATGTCCTGGAATGTCGGGCTGGACATAGACCCTGTTTTTGACCGCAAGGCGCTGCGCAACGCGTACCGAACCAGCCTGATTGAGTTTGAAAGCGCCAAACGCAAGCAGAGCCTCGCCGAGGACAACATCAAGCTCGACGTCCGCGGCGCATGGCGCGATCTGGATCAGGCAAAGCGCAACTATGACGTCGCCCTGGAAAGCGTGAGACTCAGCGAGCGCCGCGTGGAGGAGCAGAAGCTGCTTGCCGAGCTCGGCCTCGCCACGGCCAAGGACCAGGTGGACGCGCAAAACGACCTCATACAGTCCCAGAACAGCCTCACCGCGGCCCTTGTGGGCCACACCATCGCCCGGCTGGGCTTTTGGCGCGACATGGGACTGCTGCACATAAAGAAAGACGGCCTATGGGAGGAAATATCCTATGACAACGCCGCGTCCTCAGACACCAAAACGCAGTAAACGCCTGCGGCGCATTCTGGCCGCGGCCGTGCTGGTTGCGGCTGCTGGATATCCGGCGTGGCGTTATTTTTCCGCCCCCTCCGGCGGCCAGGAGAATTCCGGCTCCACCTTCACGGTCATGCGCGGCCCGCTGGAGATAACGGTGCTTGAGGGGGGCAGCGTCGAGGCCCGCGAATCCCAGGAGATCAAATGCGAGGTGCAGGGCGAAACCAAAATCCTGACGCTTATTGACGAGGGGCACATGATAACGCCGGAGGACGTCACGAACGGCCTTGTGCTGATCGAGCTGGACTCAAAAAACCTGCTGGACATGCAGGTTTCCCAGGAGCTTGAGTATCAAAATTCGCTGGCGGCGCTCACCAACGCAAAAGAGGCATATGACATCCAGCTCAATGAAAATGAGAGCGAGACAAAAGCGGCAGAACTGGCGGTGCGCTTCGCCCGGATGGATCTGGAAAAATACCTCGGGGAGTCGCTGGCGGCGGAGATCATTGCCAAAGTGGATGAAAACACCACGAAATACCGGGAAAGCATCCCGCTTGAGGCGGAGACGGAATCCCCGACGGCGAATGGCGCGCCTTCTGAAGAAGACGCAAAAAATGCGGCTGATACCGGCGTCACAACGCCGACAATGGAACAGAATGACGAAAAACCGGAGGGAAACGCCACCATATTTGAAGCGGAGGGGGCAAAGAGTCTGGTTTCCGACGCTCCCGCCGAACCCGAACCCCCAAAGATCATCCCAGGCATTGACATGCTGAAGGAGGCGGATCCCTCCAAACTCGGTGACGGCGAGGCACAGCAGAAAATCCGCCAACTGGAAAACGATCTCGTCCTTTCGGAGCAGGATGTGAGCCTGGCCACCACCAAACTGGAAGGCACAAAACGCCTGCTTGAAAAAGATTTCGTCACCAAAACCCAGTTTGAAAGTGACCAGAACGCCTTTAACCGGAAAATCATCGCCAGGCAACAGGCAGAAACAAGCAAAAACCTGTTCCTTAAGTATGAATTCCCCAAAATGGCCCAAAAACTGGTCTCAGATTATGAGGAATCCCTGCGCAAACTGGAACGGTCCCAAAGACGCTGCGTGTCAAAAATCGCACAGATGGACGCGCAGCGCCGCTCCGCCGAGGCCCGGCACCTGCTGCAGACAAAAGAGCGGAATGAAATCATCGAACAGCTTGAAAAGTGTGTCATACGCGCCACAAAGACCGGACTGGTGGTCTACGGCACCGGGGAAAGCTCCTGGCGCTCCGATCCCATCGAGGAGGGCGCGATGGTGCGGGAGCGCCAGGTGCTCATCACCATCCCCGACACGAGCGCCATGGCCGTGAAGGTGAAGGTGCACGAGTCCTTCGTGAAAAAGATCAAGCCCGGCCAGGAGACGCATGTGCGCGTGGACGCCTATCCAAACATCCAGCTGGACGGCAAAGTCCACCAAATCGCGGTGCTGCCGGACGCGCAAAACCGGTGGATGAACCCGGACCTGAAGATCTACACCACCACGATCTATGTGGACGGCCAGTACGAGTGGCTCAAGCCGGGCATGAGCGCCGAGGCGGAAATCATCGTGGACCGCCTCGAAAACGTCGTTCAAATACCCCTGCAGGCGGTCTCCCTGGACGGGGACCGGCAGGTCTGCTATGTTTCCACCGCGCTGGGCGCGCAGAAGCGCGAAATTCAAACCGGCAGCTACAGCACCGCCATGATTGAAATCACAAAGGGGCTTGAGCCCGGTGAACGGGTGCTCCTCAGGACGCCCGACGGCATGCAACCGGAAAAAACGAACGGCAACGGCGCGCCGGAGGGAAAGGGGAACGGCGAAAAGAAGAAGAAGGACCGCGCGCCAAAGGAGAAGCAGGGCGCGCCGGAGGAAAAGGCCCCGGAGTCCGGCGCATGACGGCCACCCCCGCCATAGTGGAGCTTGAGCGGGTCCGCAAGACCTACCACATGGGCTCGGTCACGCTGAACGCCCTCATGGACATTTCCGTCACCGTGACCGAGGGCGAGTACGTGGCGATCATGGGCCCCTCCGGCTGCGGCAAGTCCACCCTGCTCAACCTGCTTGGCTGCCTGGACCGGCCCAGCTCCGGAAGGTACCTTCTCGGCGGCGAGGACGTGTCCCGGCTGGACGACGACGACCTTTCCGAAATCCGGGGCGCGCGGCTGGGTTTCATCTTCCAGTCCTACAACCTCATCCAGCAGTTGAACGTGCTGGAAAACATCGAGGTGCCCCTTTTTTACCAGGGCTACCCCGCCGACACCAGCCGGGAAATCGCCGCATCCCTCGCCGCGCGCGTGGGGCTTGCGGAACGGCTGTACCACAAGCCCTTTGAACTGTCCGGCGGCCAGCAGCAGCGCGTGGGCATCGCCCGCGCGCTGGTGAACGACCCGCTGGTGATTCTCGCCGACGAGCCCACGGGAAACCTGGACTCCAAGTCCGGCACGGAAATACTCGCGCTTTTCGACGAACTGCGCGGCCAGGGAAAAACCATCATCATGGTCACCCACGATGATGAAATCGGCCGCAGGGCGCAGCGGGTGATCCGCCTGCGCGACGGGCTTCTGGAGTCCGACGTGCGCAATGGCTGATCACCCCAAAAACACGCCCCCCCGGCGGCGGCTGCCCCTGGCGGCCACCGGCCTCACCATCAAGCTCAGCGTGAAAAGCCTCTGGCTGCACCGGCTGCGCTCCCTGCTCACCGTGCTGGGCATCGTCTTCGGCGTCTGCTCGGTGATCGCCATGCTGGCCGTGGGCGAGGGCGCCAGCCACGAGGCGCAGGAGCAGATCAAGCGGCTGGGCAGCAACAACATCATCCTGAAAAGCGTGAAGCCCACCGACGGGCAGAAGATGACCACCCAGCAGAGCTACGTCATCGAGTACGGGCTCACCTACCTGGACGTGGAGCGCATCCGCCAGACCATCCCCGGCGTCACGGTCATCGTGCCCGGCAGAATCATCCGCGAGCGCATCTACAACGCCACCCGCAGCATGGACGCCGAAGTGGTCGGCACCGTCCCCTGGTATCCGCAGATGCGCAACCTCGACCTCCTCCAGGGCCGCTATTTCACCGAACTGGAAATGGAAACCCGCAAAAACGTGTGCGTCCTCAGCGCCCCCATGGTGGCGCAGCTCTTCCCGCTGACCCCCGCCATCGGCGCGAACGTGCGCATCGCGGGCGACTACTACAAGGTGATCGGCGTCATCAGCCAGGAGGCCTCGGTCAACCCCTCCGCGGCGCAGGGGGGGCTGGCGCAGCCCGGCGGCGGCCAAATCACCGGGGCCGGCGCGACCAACACCCCGCGCATGTACATTCCCCTGACCGCGGCCAAGTCGCGTTTTGGCGAGGTGCTCGTCCGGCGAACCTCCGGAAGCATGGAAGCCGAACTGGTGGAGCTGCACGAGCTCACCGTGCGCGTTGACAGGCAGGAGGAGGTGGAGGACACGGCAAAGGTGGTCTCCGAAATCCTCGCAAGAAACCACAAGAAAAAAGACTACGAACTGGTGGTGCCCCTTGAACTGCTCCGGCAGGCGGAGCGCACCAAGCAGATTTTCAACACCGTGCTGGGGGCCATCGCCGCCATCTCCCTCATCGTCGGCGGCATCGGCATCATGAAC
>JBHEKP010000042.1:0-43252 GCA_041859375.1 Candidatus Hydrogenedentales bacterium
ACAGATGCCGCCACCGGTGCCACAGTAGTGGCCGTCTTCCCTTGGTTTACCTTGTTCATCACCACGGGGAATCCAAGAAAGGCGACCAATACGGCCACAAACCCGATAAGTACCTTATTGTCCATTTAAATCCTTTCCCCCTTGAAAACAAATTTGTCCAACAACCTGCTGTTTCAGTATACCACAACGTCCATTGGACAATAAAAATTATGAATACTTTGTTAATATGGACAGAATTACAGCCTTAAAATCCTGCTATATTGCTAATTATCATTTTTAATCTGGTAAACAAGACGGTGAATTCTTTGCGCGCCTCTGACCATCTCGGGATAAGGGGTGTCCGTAATGTCCAAAAATCCGATGTTGTAATTTTCGCCGTCGTACCACCTGCCCGTGGTGGGCTCATCCACAAACTGGAACCAATGGCATCCCACAAACAAGGGATGCCGGGCCACACTTTCCACATACCTGCAATATGCGTCCGCCCGGTCCTGCTGGTCCCTGGCGGCCACCAGTCCGGTGTGGAACATGCCCCTGTCCAGTGCGCCAAAATGGAATTCTCCAATAATGGCGGGTTTGTCAAAAAGGCCGGCGAATTTGTCGGCTGGAATGCCCGGATAATACAGGTTAAACGAAACGAGATCCGCCGCTTCGGCGCAGGCCTTCACCGATTCGTCCGGAGCGCCGGAAAAGCGGCACCCCAAATACAACTGGTTGGGGGCGTGCCGCCTCAGGGCGTTGCGGATTTCCATGAAGTACCGCAGGGAAAATTCCCTAAGGTACTCTGACATGTCCGCCTCAAAGGCGGTTGTGCGGACGGGCGGCGTGGCAATGTTTTCCCACGAGGCGAAAGAGGCGGACCAAGCATTATTCAGTGCCTCCAGGGAAACATGTTTTTTTTTGAGCATGTCAACAAGGGCGGTTTTGGCGGGCTGCCCCGCGGGGCTTGCCAGAACACCCTCCTTGACCCCCTCCCACGCCAGTTCATTGTCAATAAAATATCCAATGCACAGGGGATTGTTTTTGTGCTTTTCCGTCACCGCCGCCGCCGCCCGCTCCGCAGCAACTGAAAATTCAGGGGCGTAAACATCCATCATCTTCGCCCAATAGCCCTTTGCGCCGGCAATCTTCGGCACATCCCACAATCCGGTGGAACAGGTGTAGGGGATGTCACCCCCCAGCATCACATCCTCCTGGCTCCAGTTTCCAATCGTGTTAAACCCCCAATGGCGAAGCCGGGTGTAAACGCTCCTGCGCCATTCATCGGCCCATTGTTCCCCGTATTTCCGGTAAAGGTTGGCGCGGTAAAAGCTGAAGGTTCTACCCTCCCCCCCAATCGGTTCCGCCATGCTGTGGGCGTTTTTTGCATGCCCGTAGAAGGCCGCCTCCGGGGTTCCCTCCGCAGGGAGTTCCTCAAACCATTCTTCCCGCTTCTCCACGAAGGTCTGCTCCCAGGTGCCCACACAATCCACCCCCATGGAAAAGAACAGGGTTCCCTCCGGGGTGACCAGCCACCATTTGCCGTCCACCTTCTCCGTTCTAAACCAACCTGTGGCCTCCAGTTTTGGCCCTTCAGCCCATCCACCAAACCGGTCCCGCCCGGAAAGGGCGGGGGCCTCCGCGATCTCAGCCGCCTCACGCTCCCTGCGCACGGTGAAATCCCCGTCTGATTTGATTTTTCCCGCCCAGTCTTGGTGCATGTACTGGCCGTACTTGTTGATGAAGGGCATTTTCACCGACGCCTCATCGGAATCCCCCGTGAAAAGCGCCACCTTTTTTACACACAACACCCTCTCCTCCTGGGGCCGGGGCAGGAAAACCTGGAAAGCACTAATCTTGGCCAAGTCAAGAACGTCACCCTCGCCAAGCGGGGCCAACACCGGCAGACCCCGCATACCCCATAACTTTTCGGGGCTGCCGTCCTTGAACCGCATCCTTAACACTGCCTCCGAGCCCGGCAGCACGGTGGTTCTGGCGTTGTTGCAGTGGTTCCATCCGTCCGCGCCGGCGTTGTCCACACGCAGCGCCGTTTCCACCGGGTGTGTTCCGGGGTTGTGCAGCGTCACCGCAATGCCCGAATAATCCTTCCAATCCCAGACGCCCCCGGGTGCGTTAAAGGTGACATTGGGCCATTCCGCGGTGGAAAAGAGCACCCTCAGCCCGCCCCCGTCCTTCTGTGACGGTTCCGCCGTGCAGTGGTTGAAAACGACCCCTTCTGGAACCTTTTCGCCGGACAAAAAATCATAAACAACCGTCTCATTTCCAAAAACCGCAGGCACCGTAAGGAAGGCGGCAAAAAAAACCAGCAGGTATGGGCGCATGGATGACTCCTTGTTGCTTTGGGTTCATCATCCATGAAGGCGGGCGCGCAGTCAACCCCGGATCTTTTCGGCCAATCTGTGGCTGACTCGACGCTTTTCAATTGTTGTTGACAAATATCCGCCTTATGGTATTATTTCATCCGGGTGGATGTTTCAAGGTGCGTTGTGTTTGTAAAAAGGAAGGAGTTTCCGTGGCCAGGTTCTTGTACGCCGACTGGGATGAGCGGCTTTCAGCGGTGGTGAGGGAGCATTTTGAGTCGCTAGGACACCAGTGCGACACCGCCGTGCGGGGGAGGCTGGCCTGTGAAATGGCCGAGGGGAACGGCTATGACGTTGTTGTCTCCGAGGTGATGCTTCCCGACATGTGCGGTTTTGAGCTTTGCCGCAGGGTTCGCGCCAACCCGTCCCGTTTCACCACCCCCATCGTGCTTGTCTCCACCATGAGCGCGGAGGAGGAAATCCAGCACGGCATCGATCAGGGCGCGGACTTCTATCTTCCGAAGCCCTACGACTTTAATCATTTCACCTCCTGCATCCAGTCCCTTGCGGACGGCGCCCCTTCCGTTGAGAAACCGGACCCGCTCACCCTTCTGTCGGGGCACCAGCACGCGCGCTACATGCTCCAGCATTACATCAGCGCGAGGAAGCCCTTCGCGCTGGTGTGCATGGAACTGGTCAACCTTGTCGAATTCGGCCAAAAGACGAGCATTTCCGCCAGAAACAAGGCGCTGCGCCACGCCGCGCGCATCCTTGAGGCCTACGGCAGAAAGATCAAGGACGACATGTACAGGCCCGCCCACATGGGTGCGGGTTATTTCATCTGCCTGGTCAGTCCCGACCTTGCGGATCCCTTCTGCGCGTCCATCCGCCGCACCTGGTCCGACCACCAGAAGGAGCTTTACGAGTCGCTCGGCGTGACGCGTTCCGTCTCGGAGTACGAGGCCTCGCGCGGCGCCTCCAAGGGCGTCCCCCCCGTGAACTCGCTGCTCTATTACACCCACAACCGGGGCGACTCCATCCTCACGGCGAAGTCATGCCTTGAGACGCTGAAGCAGATTCGCGAACTGGCCGTCCGTTCCGCCGACGGAATATACCAGGACCGCCGCATCCGCTGACGCCGTATTTTGATCCCGCCGCCGCCGACCCTTAAAATGGGCGCTTTCACACAACCACAACGGCATGTCCGAAGGAAGGCTGCATTATGGGATCCACGATCAACGTCACGCTCTGGAACGAGCACATCCATGAAAAAGAAATGCCCCGCGTCCAGGCCATCTATCCCGACGGCATGCACCGCGCCATCGGCCGCCACCTGGAAGGGCGGCCGGGTATTGGAAAAGTCCGGTATTCGGAACTCGCCGACCCCGATCAAGGGCTGGCGGACGCTGTTCTGGACGACACGGACGTGCTGGTGTGGTGGGGCCATTGCGCCCATGACCAGGTGACCGATGAAAACGCCGCAAGGGTGCAGCAGCGCGTGCTGGCGGGCATGGGGCTGGTTGTGCTTCACTCCGGCCACATGTCCAAGCCTTTCATGCGGCTCATGGGAACCAACTGCAACCTGAAATGGCGCGAGCACGGGGAGAACGGGGAGAAGGAACGGCTTTGGGTCGTCGAGCCCTCCCATCCCATCGCGGAGGGGATACCCGGTTATTTTGAGCTGCCCAACACCGAAATGTACGGCGAACCCTTTGGCATCCCCAAACCGGACGACCTTGTGTTCATCAGCTGGTTCCAGGGGGGCGAGGTTTTCCGCAGCGGCTGCTGCTGGCGCCGCGAACAGGGCAAAATCTTCTATTTCCGGCCCGGACATGAGACATTCCCCATCTATCACAATGAAACCGTGCTGAAAGTCATCACCAACGGCGTGCGCTGGGCGGCCCCCTCCCGCATTGCGGGCGGCTATGTCCAAGGCAACGCCGCACCCCTGGAGCCCATGCCCTGAGATCCTTTCCGCAACAGGAGGCCGCGCCATGCTTCACCGCATCCTGATTACGCTGTCACTGCTTATGGCCGCACTGTGCTGCGAGGGGCGGTGTGAAACCACACTCGCCGAAAAGGCGCGGCTTTTCGAGGCGGACATGGTGGAACGTTTCCTGCTGGACGGCCAGGCGCTGTGCAAGCGCCAGCTTCCGGGGCCCGGCCGGGATTATGTGTCCTACAACATGCCGGACAACGCCTACATGACCGGCATCCACACGGCGACCCTCTCCATGAAGTATGCCGTCACGGGCGCGCCCGCCGACCGTGAGGCGGCGCTGGCATCACTGAAGGCGCTCCATCTCCTATGCAACGTGAGCGGTGTCCCCGGCCTTCCCGCCAGGGCCGCCTGGCCAAAGGACCGCCCCCACGGCGACGACGGTGTGTGGCGCGACTCCCCCGACGGTGTCCATGTCTGGCGGGGCGATGTGAGCACCGACCAGGTGGACGGCATCATGTTCGGCTTCTGCCACGCCTTCGATCTGGTGGCGGGGGAGCAGGAGCGCCCCCTTATCGCGCGGGATGTCGCCGCCATCATTGACCGAATCACCGCCAACGGACTGCGCATAGTGGACAGCGACGGCACCCCCACACGGTGGGGCCGTTATGACGCGGCGCATGTGAAGCGGCGGGAAAAGATGAACGCCCTTCTCTGGCTTCAGGCGCTGAAGGTGGCGGAGCATGTCACCGGGGATCCAAAATACGCCGCCCTGTACAGGCAATACGCCGTCGACGAGGGCTACGCGGACGCGGCGGTTGAGGCGCGCCGCCTCCTGAATCCGGCGATGCGCGGTGCTGTCAACCACAGCGACGATGTGCTTCTTTACCTGGCCTATGTTCCGCTCCTCCTGCTGGAAAAAGAACCGGCCCTACGGGAAAAATACCTTAAAAGCATCCACCGATCCTGGGGTGGGAATGAGCGCTTTCCCGGGGTGAAACCGGAGGGCAATCCCTTCTACGCGTTTGTCATGGCCCGCCATTGCGGGGTGCCCGACGCCCATCATCCGGGAATTCAAAGCCTCCGGCTTTTCTCGCCCGACATGAAATGGAACCGTGACACCCTGGAAAGGCACCTGAACACCCTAGGCCTGCAATGGGTGCCGGCGCAAAAAAGTCCGGAACACGTGGACGGACAGCCTGTTCCCATGGATCGGCGTGAGAAAACCTGGTCCGCATGGGTCCAGGACCCCTACCACAGCGCGGGCGAACGGGACAAAGATCAGTTGATCGAATACAACGGCCATGACTATCTGCTGGCTTACTGGATGGGACGTCATTACGGATTCCTCTCGGAAAAGGACTGACTCCGGACGCCGCCAAGCCCATTTTTGTGAATTAATTTTGTTAACCCATGGCCGCATCACCCGGCATTAATCCAAAAATAATGATATAATCAATTACAAATATGGTTCTTTCCCCGGAGATTTTCGACCGGTGAAAAGGGAGGTGTTATGAAAATGCGTTGTTTTTGGGCTGTTTCCCTGTTCGCGGTTTCGATGTTTGCCCCCTTTGACGCGGCAACCGCGGAACTGACAAAGGGCAGCCCCGCCCCCCCGCTCGCCGGGGTGGACATCACAGGCACGCAGGTGACATTGGACACTCTCGTCCAGGCAGGCCCGTATGTGGTGATCCTGTACTTCTTCACCCCTGACACGGGCGGCGAACTCGCCGCCAAACTTCAACAACTCCAAACCGTGCACGGGAAGGACAAATTCCAGATAGTCGCGGTGGGCATGCGCGAAGACGAGGCGGCGCTGGTGGATTTCTCCAAAAGAATGGGCATTTCCTACCATCTTCTGGAGCCGGGAAAAGTGGAAAATGCGGCATGGCTTTCCGAGGTAAACACCCTTCCCATGACCATTTTCGTGCGCGCCAGCGAGGAAAAAATAATCGATCAGGTTCTGTCGGGCGGCGGTGCGACCACGGCCAAACTGCTCTCCACCCTGGCCGAAAACCTTTTCCGCCAGCGCAGGACCGAGGCGCTCCAGATGGCCAATGACGCGGTGGCAGCCGCCCCCACGGCTGAAACCCGGGAATTGCGCGGGTTTGTGCTGGCCGCCGAGGGAAAACTGGACGAGGCTGAAAAGGAATTCGGGGAAATTGGCTCCAAGACGGGGCTTGCCAAGGTGGCGCTGGAGCGCGGTGACGCGGCAGGCGCGACGGCACTCGCCTCGGAGGCCGGCGGCGGATACGCCGGTGTGGTGAAGGCGGAGGCGCTTGCCCGCCAGGGCAAACTGGATGAGGCCGGAAAGGCCGCCGCCGCCGTTTCCGCATCGGACGCCGCGTCCGACTGGCAAAAATCGGACGCGGCCAACCTGGAGGGGCGCATCGCCCATGAACAGGGCAGGCCCGCAGACGCCGCCGCGAAATACGGCCAGGCGGTCGCCCTTGACCCCTACAACGTGGTCGCCCTGAGCAACGAAGGCGCCGCCCTGCGCGATTCGGGGAATCTCGAAGGCGCGAAAAAGGCCCTGGAAAAGGCTGCCGGAACGGGTGCGCCCGATCCGGCTTCCGCACTTCTTCTCCAGCAGGTGATGGCCGAGCTCAAGGAGGCGAATGACACACAGAAGGCCGAACTTGTCCGCAGCCAGATTGAGAGCCTTGGCAAACGGTTCAAGGAGCTCAAGGAGTCCGGCGCTTCGGCGGCGACCGACGCATGGACCACCCGTCCCCTGGTCATGGCGCTCCTTCCCGGCGGCTCCGGCTCCCCGGTGTTTTTTGAGCGCGCGGGCACCGATGTGCTGGTCCAGCGCGAAGTCGAGGCGGGACTGGGCGCATCGGGCAAGGTTGGGGTGGTTGAGCGGGCGATGCTGGACAAACTGCTGCAGGAGTTGAACCTTGGCTCCTCCGAACTTGCCACGGCGGAAACCCAGCGCAGTCTGGGGCAGGTGCTCTCCGCGGGAATGCTGGGCTTTGTCGAATATGGACGGATTGGCCCGGAGATTGCCGCCCATTTGCGCTTGGTCAACACGGAGACAACCGCCATTGAATTTCAGACAAAAGCCGTAATTGATGAAAACAACCCCGCCGATGCCGCAAAGGCCCTGACAGAGGCGGTTTTGGGGCATTTTTCCGCCAACCGGGAACTCAAGGGCCTTATTGCGGATGCATCCTCCGAGGAGGCGGTGGTGATTAACCTGGGCGCCAAACATGGCGTCAGGCCCGGCATGCAGTTTATAGTACTTGCCGATGGCGCCCCGATTGAGGTCGGCGGCAGGGTCATTGCGCACCGCCAGGAGCCGAAAGGCGTTCTGGAAGTCACCTCGGTGGAGGCCGAATACGGCGTCGCCAGGGTGAAAGAACGCCGGGACGGCGCGGTGATTGAGAAAGGCATGAAATTAAAGGCTTCCGTCGGCGCATCCGCGCAGTAAGGGCCCGGCGCCGGCGGACCGCACAACAAAAGGCGAAGACATGCATTTTTTGAGCAGAGTGGGCGTTTTTGTTTTTTTCGCGGTTCTCGTTTCCGGCGTTTCGGCGGCCCAGAATCCTTGGGTGTATGACAACATCGTGGTGGACGGCCCCGCCACCGGCATCACCAGCGCCTATGAAATCCCCGACTTTACCGCGGCGAGCATTGCCTATCACCATGCGACACCGGAAAAACCGGAATTGTGGTTCGGCTTTGACGCGGTCTACCACGACTCCATCACGGTGCGGATGGGGGTGCCCCAGTTGGAGCGTTACAGGATGCTGCGGCCCGTGGCCGCCGTGGTCGGTCCGGGACTGCCCGTGCCCGCATCCCCCCTCCCCTTTGATCTTCCCGCCGGTTACGGCGCGGTGCTCTACGACTGCGCCGAAAAAAATGTGACCACGGAGAAGGAACGCTTTTCCGGAACGACAAGCTGGATCTTTGAAAGCGAAAACATCCTGCTTCCCGGCACAGGCGCCTATTATCTGGTGGGTTATGTTCCGGGAGGGGGCGACGGAAAATTCTGGATGTCCCTGGGGGAGGACAGGAAGTTCAAGTTTTCCAGCCTTTTCAGCGTTCCCAGGACAATCAGGGAGATTCGGGCCTTTTATGAGCAGTCGGAGGATCGTGGGACCGTGTTCTGGGGCACCTTCCTTGCGGTAATCCTGTCCGCGTTCCTGGCCGTCATGGCTGTTTCGCCCGTGTGACCGCCTATTTGCGCAGCGAAAATTCCACCTCCGCAAACACGGCGGGATGATCGGAGGGCGGTTTCGAATCCGGGCCATATCCGCGCCTGTCCACAACCCACCGGTTTACCTTGACCTCCCCCGGGGCCGCCACAAAGACGTGGTCTATGATGTTGTCAAGGGTTGCCAGGGGTTCGCCGGGCTGATCCGGCCCCGCCTGCGAGGTGATTGAAAACTCCTCTTTTTGTGCGGCGAGGTCGGCGGTGTTGTAAAGGTCCCGGGCATTCTCCTCCCCCGGTCCGAAAAGCAGGTTGCGGTAGCGCTGTGTGTCATGGGTGGTGTTGAAATCACCGGTGAAAACAACCGGCAGCCGCGCCGCATGCGGGGTGAAGGTGCTGTTCACCAGGACCGCCGTGGGTTCCTTGTTGTCCGTGTTGTTGTCAAAATGGGTGTTCATGTACAGGAACTCAAATCCGTTGTCCCGTTGCCGCAAATGCGCCCAGTTCAATTGGCGCGGCATGGAGAGGGGCTTCCAGGCGAAGGAAAAGGGAAGGGACGGCTTCTTGGACAGCCAAAACTGACCGCTTTCAAGGGCCTCAAAACGGTCTTTCCGGTAAAACAGCACCGCATCGGCGTAGATCCATGGGCCAAACTCATGCCCCAGCGGTTCATACAGCGCCGGGTCGGGATTCATCTCGTTCACGTCCTTCCAGCCACCCAGCTCCTGAAACCCCACCAGATCAGGCTGATAGTCCGCCACCAGCGCCCTCAGGTGGGGAAGCCGCTGGTACCAATCCTCATAAACCTTTGCCTTCTCCTCGTCCTTGGTGCAGATGCGGCAAAGCACGTTAAAGGTGAGCACCCGGATGGGGCCGCTGGCGCAGGCCTGCGCGGCGTCGCAGTTTTTCTCGGGCGACAGGGCCGACGAGTCAAACAGCGGGTTTTCCCAGGAATTGGTCACCAGCGCGATGGCGTACTGCACCCCCTGCATGTACACAAACAACGCCGAGAAAAGGGCCACAAGGATGGTGGCGAGGATTGTCTTTGCCATGATTGTCAGAATCTTCTTCATTGTCTTTCCTGATGCCGGAACACATGCGAAACCCGGGGAACACGCTTCCCCGGGCTCTTTCGTAAAACCGCTAAAATGACCCCGCGGAAATCAGCCCTTTTCCGCGATGGCACGGAGCACTTCACACCCCCGCCTGATGGTGTCATCAGGCGCGGCGAAGGAAATCCTGAAATGGCTTTTCCGCTCGGAGAAGACGCTTCCCGGAATGATGAGCACACTGTTTTCAATGGCACGCCGCACAAACTCGTCGCCGTCCCCGCCGGGTGCCTGGGGGAAAATGTAAAACGCGCCGCCCGGCTTTGTGACCGGGAAAAGATCCCGCAATCCCTCGTAGGCCAGGTCGCGCTTGGTCCGGTAGGCCGCCACCTTGCCGCCCATGTCCGCCTTCAGCGCGGCCACGGCCGCCTTCTGGGCAAAGGAGGGCGCGCACACAAAGGTGTACTGCTGAAGCGTGTTCATCGCCTGGATGATGTCGTCCGGTCCGGAGGCGAAGCCCACGCGCCACCCCGTCATGGCCGCGTTCTTTGAAAACCCGTTCAGGCAGATCACATTGTCAAGCATGCCCACAATGGTCGAGGGCTCGTCGTCATAGAGCAGGGACTCGTAAATCTCGTCGCTGATCACCAGCAGGTTGTGTTTCTTCGCCACATCCGCCAGGGCCTGAAGTTCGGCTTTTGACATGACCACCCCGGTGGGGTTGGCGGGGCTGTTCACAATGATCATTTTTGTGCGGGGGGTGATTGCCTTTTCCACCCGCTCCGGAGTCAGCTTGAAGTCCGGATAGGTGTCCACCGGCACGGAAACCGCGCCGAGCAGGTTGACCAGGTGCTTGTACATGACAAAATAGGGATCGGCGCAAATCACCTCGTCCCCCGGATTGAGGGTGGCCATGAGCGCCAGGAACAGACCGCCCGACACGCCGGAAGTAATCATCACATTTTTCAGGGGCACGCCGAATTTGCGCTCATAATACTCGGAACAGGCCTCCCGCAGTTCCTCGATGCCCCAGGTTTGGGTGTATGAGTTGAATCCGGCCTGAATCTGCGCGACGGCGATGTCCTTGCACACCTGGTCCACGTCATAATCAGGCTGGCCAATGCTCAAGTTGATTGGATTTTTCATTTTCGCGGCCAGGGCAAAGATTTTGCGGATGCCGCTGGCGTCAATCATGTTCATCCGGTCGGCGATATAACTCATTAAAGCGTTCTCCAGTCTGGTTTTTTCCAAAATATGCGTCAATTGTACACCGAATCCGCACCCCCGGCAAAATACGCCCCCGGAGGGTAAATATTGCTGAAATCCATTGTTAACCGTCCCATCTTTACGGAGTATGCGCAGTTGTGCGCAGAATTTCTTGCCCTTGCGCAATTGAAAATATATACTCTTTTCCTGCCAGAAAATGAAGCGGCGCGCGGATCTTTCCGCCGCCCACAACGGTCAACGAAAGGGAGTAACATGACGGAATATTGGCATGATGCGGGGGGCGCATTTCATCCGGTCAGCGCGCCTGACTACCTGCCGCCCACCCAGCTCCGGCAACTGCAGCTTCACCGGCTTCGCGCAATCACCGCCCGCGCCTATGAGAACGTGCCCCTTTTCCGGTCGCGGATGCAGGAGCGCGGCCTCACCCCCGAATGCCTCACCGAACTGAAGGACATCGCGCTGCTTCCCTTCACCGTGAAGACGGATCTCCGCGACACCTACCCCTTCGGCCTTTTTGCCAGCCCCATGAGCGAGGTGGTGCGCCTGCACGCCTCCAGCGGCACCACGGGAAAGCCCATTGTGGTGGCCTACACCGAGGAGGATTTGCGGGTCTGGGCGAGCGTGATGGTGCGCTCCTTCGCCGCCTGCGGCCTTGACCGGGGCGATGTCATCCAGAACGCCTACGGCTACGGCCTGTTCACCGGCGGCCTGGGCGCGCACTACGGCGCGGAGGCCCTCGGCGCGACGGTGATCCCCATTTCCGGCGGCAACACGGACCGGCAGATCATGGTCATGAAGGACTTCGGCGTCACGGCGATTTGCTGCACGCCCAGCTACTTCCTGCGCATCATCGAGCGGGCCGCGGAACTCGGCATTGAAATGCGCGACCTTCCGCTCAAGGCGGGCGTCTTCGGCGCGGAGCCATGGACGGAGGAGATGCGCAAGCGCGTGCAGGAGGTTTCCGGCATCCGCGCCTACGACATCTACGGCCTGTCCGAAATCGTCGGGCCGGGCGTCGGCAACGAGTGCCGCGAACAGCACGGGCTCCACATCTTCGAGGACCATTTCTATCCCGAGATTGTGGACCCGGAGACCCTTGAACCGCTTCCGGACGGCTCCGAGGGCGAGCTTGTGCTCACCACGCTGAGCAAAAAGGCCATGCCCATGATCCGCTACCGGACGCGCGACATCACCTCCATCTTCGCCGAACCCTGCCCCTGCGGCCGCACCATCCGCCGCATCCGCAGGATTTCCCGCCGCAGCGACGACATGTTCATCATCCGCGGCGTGAACGTGTTCCCCTCCCAGATCGAGGAGGCGCTCCTCATGGTGGAGGGCACCGAGCCCCACTACCAGATCGTGCTCACCAACGACGGCACCATGGACGACATCGAGGTGCTCGTGGAGGTGAGGCCGGAATTCTTCAGCGACCAGATCAGCGCGCTGGAGGCGCTGAAGCGGCGCCTGTCCGATTCCATCGAGCGCATCATCAACATCCGCGTCAAGCTGAAGCTCGTCGAGCCGAACACCATCCAGCGCAGCGAGGGCAAGGCCAGGCGCGTTCTGGACCAGCGGAAAAAATAGGGGTCCCAATTTGCGCGCCGCGCGCGCAGGAGGATTTGGACATGAAGATACAGCAGCTTTCGATGTTTCTTGAGAACAAGCCCGGCCGCCTGAGCGAGCCATGCAGGCTCCTCGCCTCCGCGGGAATCAACATCCTCACCCTCTCCCTTGCGGACACGCAGCAGTTCGGCATCATGCGGCTCATCGTGCGCGACTGGGAAAAGGCGCGCGCCGTGCTCCAGGAGTCCGGTGCGGTGGTGAACGTCACCGAGGTGGTCGCCACCGAGGTGGAGGACAAGCCGGGCGGTCTTGCGGCAATCCTTGAGGTTATCGAGGCGGCGGGGCTCAACATCGAGTACATGTACGCATTCACCTTCCGCTCCGGCGACAAGGCGGTGCTTGTGTTCCGTTTCAACAATCCCGACGAGGCGGTCAGGGTGCTCCAGTCGAAGGGCGTCAACGTCATTGACAGCGTTGAGCTTTACGAGCGGACGGACCGCTGATTCCGACCGTTCCGGAAAATGGTTTTCATTCTCCCCGTCCGGCCCCGGGGCTGGACGGGGAATGCTGACTTTGCGCGTTTTCTACGGGTGAAAGGATGACGCCATGAAAGACTTCGTCTGTCCCAACGGCATCTATGAGAAGGAGGAAACCCTCAGCCGCCCGGAGATGCAGGCCCTCCAACTGGCGCGCCTCCGGGAGACGGTGGCGCGCGCGGCCGCCGTCCCCTTTTACCGGAACCTCTTTGAACGGGACGGCATCACGCCGGACTCCATCAACAGTCTTGACGACATCAGGCGGCTCCCCTTCACCACCAAACAGGACATGCGCGACAACTACCCCCTCGGCCTCTGCGCCGTGCCCCGCGAAGAGCTCGCCCGCATACACGGCTCCTCCGGCACCACGGGCACCCCGACCTTTGTCGGCTACACCCGGCGGGACCTGGCCATATGGGCGAAGCTCTGCGCGCGCTTCCTCTACGCCGGGGGGCTGAGGCCGGAGCACACCGTGCAGGTGTCCTTCGGCTACGGCCTGTTCACCGGCGGATTCGGACTGCATTACGGCATCGAGGAAATCGGCGCGTCCATCATTCCCGCCGCCTCGGGGAACACGGCCCGGCAGATCATGCTTCTCCGCGACCTCGGCGCCGAAGTGCTCATCTGCACACCCAGCTACGCGCTCAACATCGCGGAGGTGTGCCGGTCAATGGACGTGGACCCGCACACGCTCAACCTGAAATACGCCCATTTCGGCGGGGAAATGTGGACCGAGGACATGCGCGCGCAGATTGAGCAGGAGCTGGGCATCAGGTGCTTCAACAACTACGGGCTCTCCGAGATCATCGGCCCCGGAGTCAGCGGTGAATGCGCCGTCCGCGACGGGATGCACCTTCAGGAGGATCATTTCCTCGTTGAGTGCCTCGACACGGAGACGCTCGAGCCGGTGGAGGACTACGCCTACGGCGAACTGGTCATCACCGCCCTGACCCGCGAGGCGATGCCGATGATCCGTTACCGCACCCGCGACATTGCCGCCATTGACCCCTGCCCCTGCCCCTGCGGACGGAACACCCGCCGCATGAGCCGCGTCATGGGCCGCTCGGACGACATGCTCATCATCCGCGGGGTGAACGTGTTCCCCTCCCAGATCGAGGAGGCGCTGCTGGCCGTTGAGGGCACCGCGCCCCACTACCTCATCGAAGTGGATCGTCCGGCCTCCCTTGACGAGGTGACGGTGAAGGTGGAGGTGCAGCCGGAGTTTTTCTCCGACAAGATGAGCGAAATGCAGGAACTCCGCGGCCGTATCGACAGGAAAATCCAGGCCTACACCGGCATCCATGTGCGGGTTGAGCTTGTCGCCCCGAAAACCATCGAGCGATCCGCCGGCAAGGCGGTGCGCGTGGTGGATCTGAGAAAGGAGCCGGACCGAGCAAAATAGGCTTTCCCACGGCGGAACGTGTACAATTTCCCCATGAAAACCCTAGTTTCCACTGGTTCCGCAGAACTGGACCGCACGCTTGGGGGAATCCACCCCGGCGACACCATCCTCTGGCAGGTGGCCCAGGTGGACCATTACATCCCCTTCCTTCCCCCGTTCATTTCCGCCGCCACCCAAAACGGCAGGGAAACAGTCTATTTCCGTTTTGCGGATCATCCCCCGCTGGTGGGGGCGGGTCCGGGCGTTCGCATCGTGGAGATTCGCCCCCAGGCGGGTTTTGAGTCCTTCATCGACCGCATCCTGCACACCATCCAGGAAAACCCCGCCCCCGCAAATTATCTTTTCGACAACATTTCCCCGCTGGCCGCGGACTGGTACAGCGACCAGATGGTGGGCAACTTTTTCATGATCGTCTGCCCTTACATCCACCAGACGGACGGTGTGGCCTACTTTTCCATCCTCCGCAACCAGCACTCCCATTACGCGCTGGACCCCGTCGCCAAAACGGCCCGCATCCTGATTGACGTTTACCACCACGGGGGCCGCGCCTTCCTCCAGCCGCTCAAGGTGGAGGACCGCTTCGGGCCGCGCATGTTCACCCTCCATGAGTGGGGCGGCGGCGCCGTGCGCCCCGTGTCCGCCAGCCATGCGGCCGCGGAGGTGCTCAACGCGAGCCGCCAGGAGAATCTTGGCCTTGCCCGGCACCACCTCGGCATTTGGAGCCGCACCTTTGTGGAGGCGGAGGCGATGCTGCAGCGGGACAGGGAGGCCCCCGACACCGCCGAGGCGGCGGAGGCCATGCGCGCCCGCATCCTGCGGATGGC
This sequence comes from Candidatus Hydrogenedentales bacterium, assembly GCA_041859375.1. Taxonomy (GTDB): domain Bacteria; phylum Hydrogenedentota; class Hydrogenedentia; order Hydrogenedentales; family CAITNO01; genus JBHEKP01. Next base: position 14,997 of record JBHEKP010000042.1, read on the forward strand.
GGTGACGCGCGACCAAAAAATGCTCGAGCTTGCCTCAAGGTATTTCTCCCTGTCCGACCTGGTTTACCTGGGCAGCCGGATGCTCGGCACGGGGCTTGTCGGCGGCAAGGCCGTGGATCTGCTCCTTGCGCGCGCCATACTCTGCCGCGCCAACCCGCGCTGGGGCGGTCTTCTGGAAATGCACGACTCCTTCTTCATCCCGTCGGACGTGTTTTACACCTATCTTGTGCAGAACGGCTGCTGGGAGTCGCGGCGCAGGCAGTTGCACGCGGAGGACTGCCTGGACTTTGCCGGGGAGGCCTGCCAGCGCATTCTGGAGGGGGAATTTCCCCCCCATTTCGTCAAGCGCTTTTCAGATTTGCTGGATTATTTCGGGCAATCCCCCCTTGTGGTCCGTTCCAGCAGCCTGCTTGAGGACAGTTTCGGCAACGCCTTTTCCGGAAAATATGAAAGTGTTTTCTGCGCCAACCAGGGGTCCAAGGCCGTCCGCCTTGCGGAGCTGACGGGCGCGATCAAACGGGTCTACGCGAGCGCCATGAGCCGCGACGCCCTTGAGTACCGCATGGCGCACGGGCTCATGGAAAGTGACGAGCAGATGGCGCTGGTGGTGCAGCGCGTCTCCGGCGCGCACCACGGCGGCTCCTACTTCCCGCACATCAGCGCCGTGGCCTTTTCATTCAACCCTTATGTGTGGAGCCCCGACATCGACCCCAAGGCGGGCATGATGCGCCTGGTTTTCGGACTGGGCACACGCGCCGTGGACCGGGCCGACGGCGACCATACCCGGCTGGTGGCCCTGAACGCCCCTGAACTGCGCCCGGACGGCCGCTCGGATTCCGTCTCCTCCTCCACCCAGCAAAAGGTGGACGTGCTCGACCTGTCGAAGAACAGGGTGGCGACGGTGGACTTTCCCCAGCTCGCCCCCGAACTGGAAGACGTCCCCATGGGGCTCTTTGCCGCCGAGGATCCCCTGCTGGTGCGCTATGCCCGCGAACGGGGGATCAGCCTTTCCTCCGCAATGCGCCTTAATTTTGGGGCGCTCCTGACAAAAACCGATTTCGTCCAAAACGTGCGGGGCATGCTCCGCGACCTTGAAAAGGCCTACGCGCACCCCGTGGACGTGGAACTCGCCGCGAACTTTGAGCCGGACGGAAGCCACCGCATCGCCCTGCTCCAGTGCCGCCCCCTGCATGTGAAAGGCATGGAGGACACCGTCCTGCCGGAGGCGCGCTGCGGCGAGGGCTGTCTTGTCATGGAAAGCGGCGGTCCGGTGGTCGGCAGAAGCCGCATGGCAAAAATTGACCGGCTGGTGCTGGTGTCCCCAAGGGCATACGGCATGCTCTCCGTGAAGGACCAATACGCCGTGGCCAGGGTTGTGGGTGCCATCAACCGCGGGGAAGCCGGGCTTGGGGCGGACCGTTGCCTGGTGCTGGCGGGGCCGGGGCGCTGGGGCTCCTCCATTCCCGCCCTGGGCCTTCCCGTGTCCTTTGCCGAAATCAACCGGGCCTCCGCGCTTTGTGAAATATTGGAAATGCATGACGGCCTGATTCCCGAGGTTTCCCTGGGAACCCACTTCTTCAACGATCTGGTGGAGCTGGACATGCTCTACTGGGCCCATTCCCCGCGCACCGAGGGGCACATTTTTCATGCGCAACTGCTCGACGGCCTGCCAAACAGGCTGCTGGACATGCCCCCGGAACTTGCGCGCTGGGCGGAGGTGGTGCGTGTGCTGGACTTCCCCCATGACGGCGCGCCCGGCTTGATGCTGTGGGCGGACACCATGAAGCAGAAAGTCTTGCTTTACTTTGGCTCCGCCTGAGCCGCATCCCAAAGTTTCTTTCTTTTGTCAGGGCTAATTTGGATAATTACCCCAACCAGGGGGCTTGTCGCATGTCACCGGTCAAATCAGCGAGGTTTATCGAACCGCGGCGCGAAAAGCTCGCCCGCTGGTGGCGCGTCAACCGCATGAACATCATGGTGGCCACGCCGGGCGTGCTGCTGGCGTTGGCGCTTACCTGGTGGTTTCTTCTGCGCGGCCCCGGCAGGGCGCTGGAGCATGAAGCCCTTGTCTCGCCTGAAACCGCGGTGCGCGTGGTGCTGTCCCCCCCCCGTGTGCAGTCGTATGTCAGCGGTCTCGCCCCCACGGCCACGAAATACATCAAGGGAATCCCAAAAATCACCTCCATGCAGGCCGGTGCAATCCGTTTTGACTGGATCCACAAGATGCCGCTGGAGCTTGCGTTCATTCTCAACCAGCTTTCCCCCGATTATCTGGACGTGCGGCTTTTTGTCCGGGAACACCCCAACGGGGAGCCTCTGGAGGGGTCGGGCTTCTTTCACGAAATTTCCGCCGTCCGCTGGGATTCGGACCGGCTGGCGTCACAGGAAAGGGGGCGCTTTCAGGCTTCCGGACAGTTGCACATCCCCCCCGCCTTCCGCGATGCGGTGCGCCAGCACTGGCCAGGCTATTCCCCCTCCCCCCCGCCCGATGTTGACGGAAACCATTTTCTTGAGGTGGGTATAAACAACTCCAACGGCGTGGTGATGGAACTGTACGGGGCGTTGTCGGATTTTGTGGTGCCCTGGCTCGATGTGGCCGCCCAGGAGCAGTTGCTTGGCATGATTGCGGACCTTTCCGCCTTTCACCTGGCGCTGGACCTGGTCCGGGACGATGAGCTTGCGGCATCCGTCACGGTGGAATGCCCCAACCCCGCCGGGGCCCAACCGGCGCTTCAGTTGTTCAGCGACGCATTGGCGGCCCACCTCTCCGCATCCGAGGGGTTCTATCTGTCCGGCGGCTGGGCTGTCTCGGGTTCCACCGTCACGGGCGACTTTGTCCTGTCGGGATTTGAGGCGAAACTGCGCCGTGCGCTGGGCGGCTAAACCGGGCACGATTTTGACATGGCGGGTCCGGATGCTTAGCATTACCGGGACCGCATTGAAGTCAACATTAAATCAAGGGAGTTTTGTAAAGTGAAAAAAGGCTGTTTGATCGCAATCGGCTTGTTTGTGGCGCTTCTTGCCATGGCCGCCGTGGCCGCCGTGGCCGCATATTCCAAATTCGACAAGGAAATGGGCATTTCCGAGGCCCCCCCCTTCAGCCATGAGACGGAGGCCACTGCCGAAACCCGTCTCAGGGTCGTGCTCCGTCCTGAATTGTTGAAGGACATGCTGGGACAGTTGGCCGGCATTAAACAGATTTACGCGGAGAACATGCCCCCCTCGCTCGCCTCCTCCTTTAAACTGGAGGACATCCTAGACATGGCCCTTCCCCGCGAGGCGGCGCTGCTGGGCACGCCCGACTTTTCCAAGGGGGTGCTGAACCTCTCCCTGTTTGTCAACGAAAAACGGGGCGGACCCGCGTTAGTCTCGGAGTTTAACAGAAACAACATCCTTGCCGGAATCACGCAGATCAAGTGGACCACAGACGGCATGGAAATCCCGGAACGGGGCGTTATGCGCGCGGCTGGCACGCTGGCCATTCCGGACACGCTTGAACAGAAAATCATGGAAAACTGGAAAAACAAGGCAGCGGTGGAGCCCCTGCTCGTCGAGGGCGGCCATCATCTGGAGGCGGTGCTGGACAACCGGAACGGCGACGCCCTCACGCTGGTGGCCTGCGCCGCGGCCGCTTCAGGAAACGACTGGGAGGAACTGCTGAACGGCCAGTACGGCAACATGATCCTGAACACCCTGGTGCTGATTCATGACGTGCGCCTTACCGCCGACCTGCTTGACTTTGACACCCTCAAGGCGCTGGTCCGGCTGGACACCACCTCGGAAGGCGGCCCCGGACTACAGTTCATACTTGCGGGCTTCTGGCCTCAGATTGTTGCTGAAGCCAGGGCCAAGCAGGGGCTGATCATCGAGGGTGAGCCGGTGTGGGACGCCGACAAGTCGGCAATCATGATGGATCTCAAGATCACCGGGCTCCAGAAGCTGATCGAGGAAAAAACCGGCGCCACCATCGGCGGCGCCGCCTCGTAGGCCGGAAGATTTTACCCGCGCCGGGCACCCAGTGTCCGGCGCTTTTTTTTTGCGGGCTCAGGAGGGAAGCCGGATGGCCCTCTTTTCGGGGTCCGGCTGTTCGCGGTAGAGAATCAGCACATGGCCGATGCGCCCCGCGATGTGGCTTGATGTCGCGCCCGCGATGGTTTCCGAAAGCGCGTCCTTCTCGTCCTTGAACTCGTTGAACCGCACCTTGATCAGTTCGTGCGCCGTCAGCGCGTCGTCAACGGCCTGAATGAGGTTGTCCGTCACGCCCTGCTTGCCGACAATGACCAGGGCGTCCAGGCGGTTTGCCAGTCCGCGCAGGTATTTGCGCTGTGCGCTGGTGAGTGGTTCCATAATTAGCGTGCCCTTTGTTTGGGGGGAATGCCCTGGTTCATGGCGGCGAACGCCGCACCGCGTTTATAATAGCATATCCGCCTGTTGCGCCGCTTTTTTTGGTGTGGCGGCGGCCCTTGCGTTACCATGGTGCCTTAGTCGTGCGCCTGAAACCTTTCACGGGGAGTCTGCCATGTGCTGGTTGCCGCGTATCGTCCCGGTGCTCCTGTTCTCCACGGCGGTTTTCGCCCAAACCACCACCCTCACCGGCGTCATCAGCGACGAGTCCGGCGGCGCCATCCCCTCGGCCCGTGTTTTCATCGAGCCCGGCGCGGCCGGTGATGTCGCCGCCGGAACCGTGGACGCCGCGGGTGCCTTCTCCTTCACCGGTGCCTACCAGGGCGCGGTGGGCATTTTTGCCGTGGCCGAGGGTTTCGGCTTTGGCGGCGTGCATGTCAACGCGGCGCTTGGCGAAACCGTGGCGGGGCTGCGCATCATCCTTTCCCCCGCCTGCACCCTCTCCGGCAGGGTCGTGGCGGACAAGAACACTCCCGTTGCGGGGGCGCGCATCACCCGGGTGGCCGTGCTTTCCTCCGGCAAGGTGGGCATTCCCCTCTCGAAGTTGGCGGAATTCGGGTTTTCAGAGCCCGTCAGCGCGAGGGACGGCTCTTTCAGCGTGGGGAATCTGCCCGCGAACACACGGGTCGCCTTGAAGGCCGTCCATCCCGACTATGCCCAGGAGGCCGTGGAAAACATTGCCTCCAACGCTTCGGACGCGGTGATTACACTTTACAGGGGTGTGCTGCTGCGCGGGGAGGTGAGGACGCGCGCCAACCAGTCGCCTGTTTCCGGGGCCTCCGTGGTGGTGCGGAACGCCCAGCCGCCCCATGACTCGTCGCTGGTGAAAACAGACGGTTTCGGCGTGTACAGCCTGCGGCTGAAACCGGGCGTGTACCTGTGCCAGGCCACCGCATCGGGCATGGCCACCCCGGGATGGCAGCGTGTCACCATCACCGGTGAAACCCCGGAAACCACGGGGCATTTGGGTCTTGCCGCGGCGGGCTCGGTGAGGGGAAGCATTGCCGACGCGGTGTCGGGCAAACCCATCGAGGGCGCGCGCATCCGCCTGGAAAGCAGTGGAAACATCGCCTCCGTGGTGCGGACCGGCCCCAACGGCGAATTCAACCTCACCGCCGCCGAGGGGGACAATGTGGTGTACTTTGAGGCCACGCCGGGCTTTCTCCCGCCCGATCCCAGGGCAATCCGGGTGATTGTCACCGGCGGAAAGGCCCTGGACCTTCCCGGCATGTGGCTGGCCCCCCTGCCCAACTTCCGGGTGCAGGCGGTGGGGGAGGACGAGAAGACGCCCGTTGCCGGGGCGGTCATCACCCTGCTGCGTCCCCGCCAGACGGGATGGCTTGCCACGGACAAGGACGGCTGGGCTGACATACGGGTGGCCAATCTGCCCGCCGACGGGCGGATTATTGGCATGGTGGAGCATCCGTCCCGGCCCGACGGCGCCGTGTTTGCCATTGACAGGGCGCAGGCGGCGGGCGCGCTGGTGAAGCTGATTCCCTTTGGCACGGTTTCAGGGACGGTGCTCGATGCCAGGGGCAATCCGGCGGCAAATGTGCCCGTGGGCGCGGCCTTTCCGGAAAGCGCCGAAGCCGAGCCCCTGCTGATGTGGCGCACCGTCACCGACGCGGCCGGCCGTTTCGTTTGGCCCGCCGTGCCCGCCGGCATTCCCCAGCAGTGCGCCGTGGGGGCGGACTCCGATGTTCAGGCGGGCCCCGCGCCCTTTAATCTCGCGCCGGGGGAGGCCAAGGAATTGGGAAACATCACCATCCGGCAGTCGGCTTCCGGCCGGACTCCGTCCGGTGCGCCCCCGGCGAACTGGCGCGCGGGAACGCGCCTGTGCGGCCCCGAACCCGCCGCAGGTCCGGCCCTGCTGGTGTACTGCGACGCGGGCGAGGCGGACTTGATGGTTGAAACACTTTCCGCGGCAATGCGCGCGGCGGGCTCCCCGCCGGTTCAGCCGGTGCTCTTTGTCCGGGGCGGCCACACCTGCGGCGGAGCGCCCATCCCGGTGTTTTCCGGTTCGCCGCCGGGCGCGGCGGGAACCCTGCTCCTTGACTCCGGGGGCGCGCTCCGCATGGCCACCTTCGGCCTGCCGCCCCTGCACCTGCTCCGCGGCCTGAAATAACCAAACGGAACCCCAATGCGCATGACACGACTGGCCCTTGCCCTTTTGTTGGTGGCACTTTCCCCGCCCGCTTTCACGGTTACCCTGTCCGGCAAAGTGCTGGATTCGGCAAAGAACCCCGCCGGTGGGGTGTCCGTGTGGGTGGCCCAGGACCGGCAGGTGAGAAAAACCGTCACCGGCGGGGACGGTTCTTTTTCCTTTGAGGGGCTCCAGGTGGCGCGCACCGAGCTGGTTGCCCTGCGGGAGGGCAGCCCCCTGGCGGGGCGCTCCGGGCTTCTGGCCGTGGATGAGTCGGTGGAACTCGTTTTCAAGGACAATCCCGGAACAATCAAAATCCGGGTCACCGACGGGAACTTCAACCCCCTGCCCGGCGCGAAGGTGCGGGCCATGGTGGTGTGCGACGAATTCGCCGTGTCCGTGGAGGATCTGGCGCGGGAGGGGTTCCCGCAGATGCGCGCCAACGACAGCGGCGAAATTGACGTGGCCGGTATTCCGGCGGACGGCTTCGCCAAACTGGTGGTGGGCCATCTCAAATATGCGGACTCCAACGTGGCCTACCTGCCCGTCCGGGAGAAGCGTCAGGACGTCCAGCTATACGAGGGGGTCGCCGTGCGGGGCCGGGTGACGCTGGAGGGAAAACCCGTGTCCTCCGCGCGGGTGTCCATCTTCCAGTCCGGCCTGGAGGGGCAGAAAAAATTCGCCGACATGCTCACCGATCCGGAGGGCTTCTATGCGGTCCGGATCGCGCCCGGCGGATACCTGGCCGTGGCGGGCCATCCCGACCATGCCTCCCCCGAGCCCGTGTCAATCGACGTTTCAGGCGCGGAAACCGTGGCGGATTTGATCCTGCTGCCGCCGCGCCTCATCAGCGGTTCCGTGGTGCTGCCCGATGGAAAGCCCTGTCCGGGGGTGCGCGTGGGTTTCCGGGCAAAGACCGCCATTTTTGACGAAACCCTCACGGACGGGAACGGGCGTTTTGCCATGAAGGCGGGCTATGCCGACGGGGAACTGCTGATTTCCCCGCCGCCCGGTTTCCGCACCGCGTCCCTCCCCCGCATTCCCGTGTCCATGGGGGAAGCAATGACCGCGGAGCTTCAACCCGTCCGCCTCCTTGAACTGCCCGTGATAAAGGGGAGGGTGACCCTCGAAGACGGCGAAAAGCCCGGAAGGGTGCTGGTGGAATCCACCGACCTGCCCCAGCCAATCCGCCTGCTCACCGACGCCGACGGCGCATTTCTCCTGCGCTTTGACTACCAGCCGGACCAAAACACGGTCACCTTCCGCGCCGAGCACGCCCTGCGCTTCCTGCGCAAGGAATTCAAGGTGAACCTGGACACCGCCCCCGATCTGGCCGTACAGTTGGAGCCCTTCGAGGTGGACCTTTCAAAGCGCCCGCCCATCATGGGACGGAACGACCTTTCCTCCATGATTGGCAAGCCCGCCCCGGCGTTCCAGTGCTCAGACTGGTTCAACACCCAGCCCCTGGACCTTGCGGCGCTGAAGGGAAAGGTGGTGGTCATGACCCTTTGGGGGGGCTTCGACGACAGCCCCTTCGCCATGAACCGCCTCGGGGAACTCCGCGCCCTCCATGACCTCTACCAGGGCGTGGACGATGTGGTGGTGCTGGGAATCCACGACGCCAGCAGCGAGCCCGATGAAATCGCGGACTACCTGAAACGGCTCGACGTGCGCTTTCCCGTCGGCAGGGACGCCGATCCCTTTGTCACCTTCAGCAACTACAAGACCACCTTCATCCCCCAAACCGTGCTGATTGACCGGGAGGGCATCCTCCGCCAGGACCAGATAGAAGGACGGCTCCTGGAAATGATCAAGGCCCTGCGCAGGAAATAATCAGGGGGCAAACACACAAGCCGCACCGGATGGTTGCACCCGGTGCGGCTTGACAGTCGCAATGTCTCTGGTACTATTCGGCCTTGCCGACGCGCGCGGCGCGCGTCTGGATGGTGGATTTCTTGCGGGCGGCGGCGTTGCGGTGGATGACACCCTTGGAGGCGGCGCGGTCAATGGCCGACAGGGCCTCCGGCACCGTGGTCTTCAGGGCTTCCGCGTCGCTGGCTTCGATGGCCGTCATCGCGTGCTTCACCATGGTCTTCATGCCCGAACGCACCGACTGGTTGCGTTGACGGGCCAGTTCATTGGTCAGAATGCGCTTCTTCTGGGACTTGATATTTGCCATTTTTCTCGCTCCGTTAAGACATACTGGTATTGGGACTTAGCGAAGTATAGCAAATATTCCCGCCCCTTCTCAAGCTGTTTGCGTGGAAAATTCCGGCCCGCCCCGCCCCTCTTGGCAACCGGGGAAAATTTGTGGTATGTTGCCTGTATATTGGATGTTCACCATGTGGCAATTTGTGCATTTTTCCGATCCCCATTTGAGCAGCAAACGCGACGGCGTCTGGAACAACCGGTTTCTTTGCACCATGATGCCGGGGGTGATGAAGTGTCTGCGCCGGGACTTGGCGGAAATTCAGCCCGATTTTTTGCTGGTCACGGGCGACATTTGCAGCAGGCAGACCCGCGCCGCCATGCTTTCCGCCCGGGATGAACTCGAAAAACTCGGATTCCCCTATTATCCCATGGGCGGCAACCATGATTTCGTGCTGCCCGACTCGCGGGCATGGTTTTTGGAGGCCTTTGAGCACAGGCTCCCCGACACGAACACTTTTTACACCTTTACGCACAGAAACCTGCGCTTTTGCGTGCTGGATGCCTGGTGGCGCTGGCCGGACGGCACATTGCGGCCCACCGCCCCCAAGGCGGCCGTGGGCACCATGGATGACGACCTCAAGGGGCTGTACTGGGCGCTTCCGCCGGAGCAGTTGGTGTGGCTGGAGGATGTGCTCAAGGCGCGCCAGGATTTGCCCGTGATTGTGGCGCTCCACTATCCCGCGCTGCCCATCCCCCAGCGTTTGCGCCATCCGGGGCTGCGTGACGGCGGCCATCTGGACAACGGCAACCTGCTCATGGACCTGCTGGAGCGGTTTCCCCGGGTCAAGGCGGTGCTCTCCGGCCATGTGCACGTCAATTTCATCGAGCGCGGCGGGCCCGTCGTGCAGATCTGCACCGGGGCGCTGCCCGAATACCCCACGGAATTCCGGGTGTTCTCCGTGCATGACGACCGCATTGAAATTGCCACACGGGGCCTGAGCGACCCCTCCTTTGCCGCGCGGTCGCTGATTGAGGGGCATGGATACACCTCCGGCTGCCCGGAAGACCGGGAATCGGTCATCGCCCTTTGACCCCTTGCCGTTTGCGCCGCCCCAATCCGTGCCGTTAGACTTGTTCCGCAAATATGGAGTTGCGCCATGCCCCTTGGCTCCGATGAAATGCGCAGTATTTTCAAGGGCACCGTGATTGTCCGCAAGCCCACCTACGGGATTGTGAGCGGCTACCACGAGCTGCCCTACATCTGCCTCGGCAAGTCCCTCAGCGCCGCCACCGGAACCACCCAGGTGAAGGGAAAGGTGCACGTCTCCCCACGCTTTGTGATCCGCCCCTCCCACTACGAGCCCAGCTACGGGGAAATCTTCGGGGAGGACAATGTGGACGTGGGCATCGCGGGGCGCGTGTTCGGATTTTTGGGGTTCCGCAACAAGGCGGTGGAGTGCAATTCCGAATACCTGGAGGTGAGGCATCTCGACGCCTCCATTGATGACCTTTTGGGCAGGAATCTGGATGAGCTGGAACGGCGTGAGGACATCACCACCGGGGTGATCATCACCCCCGACAGCCGTTATTTTCCCGTTTCCGTGGAACGGTTCATCTCTTCCATTCTTGACGACGAATTTTCGATGTGACCGTGCATGATGCCTGACCGCATCCGGGAGGAGCCCTTGTGACAACGGAATCCGCCGTTCCGCCGTTTAGGCGGGTTCCATGGCTTCCGTTGCTTATGCTCGCGGGCGGTGTTCTTCTCGCGGGGCTGATGTTTGCCGACGCCCGGCTGAAGCGGGCCCCCGTTCCCGGTTATGCCCCCCCGGACACCGGCTGGGTTGCCTATTTTCCCGACGCACCGGCGGCATGGGACGCATTCCTGTCCTCCCATGCGGGACGCGCCCTGGGCGGGGAGGCTCCCGAACTCCCCGCAGCCTTTGAGCGTGAATTCCGCCTTGCCACGGGCATCCGGCCCACCCCGGCCCGTCTGGGGGCGTGGCTTGGCCGGAACCTTCTGTTCCTGCGGCGCGGCGGGGAGTGGGGTGTTTGCGCATACCCCGGACTCCTGCTCCGGGGCGCGGAAAAAATACGTATCCTTGACCGGTGGCCCCATGCGTGGAAAAACGGCTGTGTGTTGTTCGCGTCCTCCGCGGAATTTCTCTCGTCAATGGTCGCCTCGCCACCGTTGCGGGCGCCTGCGGATGTCCCCGCCGGTTCCATGTGCCTCTGGCGGCCAAGCAATGGGGAGGCGTGGCTGATGGTTGAACTGGGGGGCAATCTCGCCCTGTCGGCGCGCTCCCCCCTGCCGGCCGCCGCCGCCTCCAAACCCGGCAAGCTCTCCACAGGCTGGCGCTCCCCCCCCGCGGTTGAGTTAGATTTTGCCGACACGGAGTGCCTCACGCACGCATTGTCCGCCCTTGGCCTTCTCATGCCCTCCCCGGAGATTCATGCGGGCGAGTCGTGGAAGCGCCTTGCCGCCATCCTGGCCGGCGCATGGCAGTTGCGCAGTCTGCCCGGTTTTCAGGTTGCCCCCGCCGACGGTGGGGGCATGCGCACCCATCTCGGCATCGCGCTCCATGATGTGGACACGCGCACGCCATGGCCCGTGCCGGTGCTCTCCTTCCGCTCAAAAACAGCCGGCGCGCAGGCAATCCCCCCCCTTCCCTTTCCTGACATCATCCCCCACAGTTGGGAAGGGCATGAGGGCGGAATGCTTCCTCTTTTCGGCAACCTCTTCTCCCTGTGCTTTTCCTCCGTTGACGGCTGGTGGATCGCCGCCACAACGGAGCCGTTGATGGCGGGGCTGATGGCCGAACCACGGCCCTTGTCCACGGCTGACGCCGCCGTGAGGATCAAAGCGGACTGGGAAAAATGCTCCGGGCTGCTGCTGCGTGTTTCCGGCGCGCTTGCACGCGCGGGATGGATGCCTGGATGGGACGAGGCGGCCCTTGGGGCGAAAGTGGAACCTTGGGCAAAAATGCTGAACACGCTGGGAACGCTGGAAATCACCGGGCGCGTTGAACCGGACTGTGTTGTCTGGCGGGGGCATCTCGCCTCCCCTGGCGGAAAGACGCCAAAAAAATGAACCCCTTCCGGCAAATACCACGGAACCGCCGCCGCCCCCAGGGCCTGCTCATATTTCTGTCCTTGCCCCTTCTTGCCTCCTTGCCGGTCCATGCGCAGACCGCATGGGTTGAGGCGCTGGAGGCTTGCGGTGGTCCGACCCCATCCGCCGTTGTTGCCGCAGGCAACGGCAAAACAGCCCTTTCCCTTGACCGGCATGGTGTGATTGTTTCCTGCATTTGGCCGGGACCAGGCGGTCTGGACCAGTTCGCGCCGCCTGAATCCTCGGACGGAAACGCCCTTCCCAGGGGGGGCGCGCGCTGGGGGGTGCGCGTGCGGCGGGATGAGCCGGTGCTGTGGCAGGATGATGCGGGGTGGAAGGTGGACGGTCCCGCATTTTCCGAGCCGGGCTCCATGTCATTGCGCGGCAGGCACACCCATTCAAAAACAGGGCTGGTGGTGCTCCAAACCGTTTACGTCCATCCCGGCCAGTCCGCATTCACCGTCACCATAATCGTGGAATCCGGAACGGTGGCGGAAATTCTCTGGCTTCAGGACGGGGACCCCGCGCTGGACCGCGCGCCCGAATGGCCGGACCACCGCCTGTTGCAGGCGGGGGCGCGGGACTTCGCCGCCCATGTCCGCGCTGATGGAAAACACGCCGTGCAGTTCAGGCCGGCCGGTGTCACCGGTCAGGATCGTGAACATCTCCGGCACCTGGCGGCATCCCCCCCCGTGGACGCCAAATGGGATGTGTTTCCGGAGGGCGCTGCGTGCGCCCTGTCCGTGACGCCCGATGGGCAGACGGTCTTTTCCTGCGTGGACGCAGGGGGAAACACCGGCCCCGCCGCCTTCGGTGACACCCGCCTTCTCCTCTCCTGTGTCCCGTCGCCCGATGCGGCACCGCAAATGCTTGAACTCCATTGTGTTCTGGCGAATTCCCCCAGGCTTGCGGCCGAGGCCCTTGATTCACTCTTTCCCGAAGAGGGCCTGCCGCGGGAAATGCGGATGGCCGTTGAACCGCCCCCCAAATCACTCACCCGGGAGCAGTATCAACAACTTTGGCCCGACATCGCAATGATGCGCGCAACCGCCGCGCCCAACAGTGTCGGGGTATTTCTGCCTGTCAGCAGCCCGCCCCTGGCTGTTGCCTCCCCGGAGCTTCAGGCATGGCTGGACTGGGCCGCCGCCTTGTTAAACCCTGAGAATGCCGACCAGCCCGGCATGCCCGTTTTTCTTAAAAGGCTGTCCACCGCCGACACGCCCAACATGCCCCGGTGGTCCCTTGCCCCCCTCCTTGACACCGGGGGGGACGCCGCCGCGCCGGAAATGGTGTGGTCTCCCGCGCCCACAGCCTGGGCACTGATGGGCACGGCGCGCCGCAGCCGCTGTCTTCCCGGGGAACTGCGCGCCAAAGAACTGGCGCCGCTCTGGGATCAGGCGGCGCGGGCCATGGACTGCCTCCGCCGCTGGACCGATCCCCTCACCGGCGCGCCAAGGCCGGGTTTTGATCCGCAGCGCATGGCGTGCGCCGCTTCGGTGGCGGATATTCTCCTGGCGGGGGCGGCCTGCGACGCGGCACTATCCATTGCGGGGGACCTGCACATCGCCCCGCCCGCCGAATGGCGTGAATGGCGGCGCGAGCTGGACGCGCAGGTCCGCTTTCACCTCGTGAAGACGCCCGCCGAACCGTGGCCCCTTTCCCCCTCTGCCGCCCTGTGGCTTGCCCTGACCCTGCCGCCGAAAGACCCCGTGCTTGAGGCCCCTGTTCTGGTGGACGGGGCGCAGTCGCGGCTGGGCGGCGTTCCGGCGCTGTTTTCGTCCCGGCTGACGCCCGGCGATCCCTCAAAAAACAACGCCCTCTGGGCGGCCATGCGCATTGTGCTGGCCCTGTCATCCGCCGCGCCCCCGGCCGCAGAATAATCCCCATGATTTGACTTGTTTTATGCACGGTTGATAGATTCCATCCCGGACACGGGCGAATCTACTGTCCAAGTACCCTTCTTCGGTGTGCAACTGGCGCGGATTACAGGTGATGATGAACCTTCAGGAGGCCATAGCGGTTATTGTCGGCGGCGGAAACCTCTCACGGGAGCAGGCCGCCGGGGTGATGACCTGCATCATGGGCGGCGATGCGACCGCCGCCCAAATGGGCGGTTTCCTCGTTGCGCTGCGCATGAAGGGCGAAACGGTGGACGAAATCACCGGGCTTGCGGAAACCATGCGCCGTTTTGCCACGCGCATCCCCGCCGCCAGACGCCCCCTGGTGGACACCTGCGGCACCGGCGGCGACCATTCCGGCACCTTCAACATCTCCACCACGGCCGCCTTTGTCGTTGCGGGCGCGGGTGTGGCCGTGGCAAAGCACGGCAACCGGGGCGCCACCAGCCGCTGCGGCAGCGCGGACGTGCTGGAGGCGCTCGGAGTCAACCTCAACCTTTCCCCCGCCGATGTGGCCCGCTGCATTGACGAGACCGGCATTGGTTTCCTCTTTGCCCGCACCCTGCACAGCGCGATGCGCCATGTCGTTCCGGTCCGGGTGGAACTGCGCACCCGCACAGTGTTCAACATCCTGGGACCGCTGGCCAACCCGGCGGACGCCGACGGGCAGATTATGGGGGTCTTCGACCCCGCGCTGACCGCAATCCTGGCCGGGGTGCTGCAACAACTGGGGGTGCGCCATGCCTATGTCGTCTCCGGGCTTGACGGGCTGGACGAGCTGAGTCTTTCCGGTCCCTCGCGCGTTGCCGAGGCCTGCGGCGGAAAAATCGCGGAATACGAGCTTAATCCGGGAGATTTCGGCCTGAAAACGGCCCCGCGTGACGCCATCGCCGGGGGCGATGCCCTGCAAAATGCCGAAATACTCCGCCGTGTCCTCTCCGGGGAAAAGGGCCCCTGCAGGGACATCGTGCTGATGAATGCGGCCCCGGCGATTGTGGCGGGCATGGGGGCCTCCGACCTGGCCGGTGGGTTCGCCCGCGCCGTCGAATCCCTCGACAGCGGGGCTGCGTTGGCAAAATTGGAGGCGTTGATTCGTTTCACCACCGCCATCTCCGGGGATTCAGGCTGACCCGTCCGGTGTTTCATCATTATGGGCGCTTTATCTGGCGGTGGTTCTGCTTTTCTTGAACAAAAGGGTTTATTGAATGATTTTAGACGCAATCGTGGCGCACAAACGGGGCGAAGTTGCCCAAAAACGGGAAGAAACACCTCTTGCCGCGCTGGAGGAAAAGGCCTATTCATGCCCCCCGTGCCGCAACTTTCGGGATGCGTTGCGCACCGGCGGCATCAGCCTCATCGCCGAGATCAAGCGCAAGTCGCCCTCCCGTGGGGACATTCTTCCCGGTGTCGAGGCCGTTGAAATAGCATCCATCTATGAGCAGTGCGGCGCGCGCGCCGTGTCCGTTCTCACAGACGCCAAATATTTCGGCGGCTCCACCGACGACCTTGTGAAGGTCTCCAACCACACCCACCTCCCCTGCCTCCGCAAGGAGTTCATCATTGACGAATACCAGATTTACGAGGCCCGCGCGTGCGGCGCTTCGGCGGTGCTGCTGATTGTGCGCATTCTCACCGACGCCGAGCTGAAATCACACCTTGCGCTGGCGCATAAGCTGGGGCTTTCCGTGCTTGTGGAGACGCACACCGAGGAGGAGATTAACCGCGCAAAAGATGCCGGGGCGCACATCATCGGCATCAACAACCGCAACCTGGACACCCTTGAAATAGACGTAAACACCACGATGCGCCTGAAAAACAGGGTTTCCGGCGGCTACACCCTGGTGAGCGAAAGCGGAATCCACACCCGCCGGGAGGTTAAACTCCTCGAGGACGGCGGCGTGGACGCCATCCTGGTGGGTGAATCCATCCTCACCAGCGGGAACATACGCGCCAAGATCATGGAACTGCTGGGCCATGACGAAGATTAAAATATGCGGCATAACCTGTGTCGGGGACGCGCTTGCGGCGGCGGACGCCGGCGCGGACGCCGTCGGCTTTGTGTTTGTCCCGGAGGCGGCAAAACGCAACCGGTACATCACCCCGGAAGCGGCCGCGAAAATCGCCGCCGAACTGCCGCCCTTTGTGGTCACCGTCGGCGTGATTGTGAACGAACCCCTCGAGCGGGCCCGCGAACTGCTCGCCGTGGTGGACCGGCTGCAACTGCACGGGGACGAATCCCCCGCCTACTGCGCCGCCCTGGGGCCGCGCGCCTACAAGGCGGTCGGCGTCACCGCCGAAAACGCCGCGGCCGTGGTTGCGGCCTGCGCCACGGGCACCGTGCTGCTGGACACCCCCGCGCGGGGCGGACAGCGGGGCGGCACGGGAGAATGCTGGGACTGGACCGCCGCCGCCGCCGCAATGGGCGCGGGCAAAAAAATCATACTGGCCGGGGGCCTCGCCCCCGAAAATGTCGAGGAGGCCGTTCACCGGGTGAGGCCATGGGCCGTTGACGTGTCATCCGGTGTAGAGGAGTCCCCCGGAAAGAAAAACCATGAGCGAATTTACGCCTTCATCCACAACACCCGAAAAGCATCCCTGGCCTGACGCCAGGGGGCGTTTCGGCCCCTTCGGCGGCAAGTACGTCCCCGAAACCCTGATGTACGCCCTCGCCCAGCTTGAGGCGGAATATCATTGCGCCATGTCCGACACGGCGTTCCGCGGTGAACTGGCCGGGCTTCAGCGCAACTATGTGGGCAGGCCCACCCCGCTCACCCATGCCGCGCGCCTCGGCGCGCACCTGGGCGGCGCGAAAATTTATTTCAAGCGCGAGGATCTGGCGCACACGGGCGCGCACAAGATTAACAACGCCCTGGGCCAGTGCATGCTGGCGAAGCGCATGGGCAAGCCCCGTGTGATCGCCGAAACGGGCGCGGGGCAGCACGGCGTGGCCACGGCCACCGCCGCCGCGCTGCTCGGCCTGGAATGCGACGTCTACATGGGCACGGACGACATGGAGCGCCAGAAGCTCAACGTGTTCCGCATGCGCCTGCTGGGCACGCGCGTCATCGGGGTTGATTCCGGCTCGCGCACCCTCAAGGACGCCATCAATGAGGCCATGCGCGACTGGGTGGCGCGGGTTGGGGACACCCATTATGTGCTGGGCACCGTCCACGGCCCCCATCCCTTCCCCATGATCTGCCGCGATTTCCAGAGTGTCATCGGGCGCGAGGCGCGCGAGCAGATACTTGAGCGCGAGGGCCGCCTTCCCGACATGCTCGTCGCCTGCGTGGGCGGCGGTTCCAACGCCATGGGCCTGTTTTATGAATTTCTCGGCGATGCCCAGGTGAGGATGGTGGGCGTGGAGGCGGGTGGGACAAAAATCGCGCCGGGCATGCATGCGGCGCGTTTTGCCGGGGGCACGCCGGGAATGCTTCAGGGCGCGATGAGCTATGTGCTCCAGGACGGGGATGGTCAAATCGGCATGACCCACAGCGTATCCGCCGGACTCGACTATGCCAGCGTCGGCCCGGAGCACGCCATGCTCTTCACCAGCAAGCGGGTGGAATACACCTATGCCATGGACCAGGAGGCGCTGGACGCGTTTCAGCTTTGCGCGCGGCTGGAGGGCATCATCCCGGCGCTTGAAAGCGCCCACGCCGTTGCTGAGGTGATCAAGCGCGCCCCGAAAATGACTCCTGAGTCCATACTCATCATGAACATGTCCGGACGCGGCGACAAGGACGTCCAGCAGGCGGCCCGTTTCATCCTGCCCGGCGAGGAGTTTTAGCCATGAACCGGATTGAGCAGCGTTTCAATAAGCTGAAGAAGGACGGGACCTCCGCCTTCATCCCCTACATCACCGCGGGCGATCCCACCCTGGACGCCACCGTGGATTTCGTCCTTGCGCTGGAAGAGGCGGGCGCGGACGTGATTGAACTCGGGGTCCCTTTTTCGGACCCCGTGGGCGACGGTGCGGTCATCCAGGAGGCGGCCCAGCGCGCCCTGGCGGGCGGTGCCACCCTGCGCCTGGTGCTGCACACGGTGAGGCGCATCCGTGAGACATCGCAGGTGCCCCTCCTGTTGTTCAGCTATTTCAACCCCATTCTCGCCTACGGCCTTGAACGCTTTGCCGCAGACGCGGCGGAGGCCGGCGCCGACGGGGTGCTCTGCGTGGACCTCCCCCCCGATGAGGCGGATGACTATAAAACCGCCCTGGACGGTGCGGGGCTTTGCACCGTGTTCCTCACCGCGCCCACCTCTACCGACGAGCGCCTTGCGCTGGTTGGCTCAAAATGCACCGGTTTTGTCTATTATGTCTCGCGCATGGGCGTCACCGGAGAGCGCTCCGACCTCTCCTCCAATCTCACCGATGCGGTGGAAAGGGTCCAAAAGCTGACCGGCAAGCCCGTTGCCGTGGGTTTCGGCATATCCACCCCCGAACAGGCGCGCAAGGTTGCGGGCATTGCCGAGGGCGTTGTTGTCGGTTCGGCCATTGTGCGCCTCATCGCCAAGGTGGGGGGCCGCCCCGGCCAGGCCGGACTGGTGCGGGAATTTGCGGAAAAACTGGCCCTGGCGGTAAAGAACACCCCATAACCCGCACCATGGGCGGTTCGCCCGTCCAAACGGAGTGCCTGTGATGAAACTGCTCAAGAAAATCGTGCTTTGGACGCTTGTGGTGCTTGTGGTGGTTGCCGCAGCCTTCCTGGTGGTGGTCGGCCCCTGGCCGGTGTACAAGGACTCAAAATACAAATCTGCCGCGTTTTACACCGAAGCGATTCAGGCCATCGACAGGGCCGTTGATGAAACCGGTGTGGGCGAGGGCACGGGAACCCTCAGCGCGGGCTGGGCCGTGCGCGACATGACGCCCAAGGTGGGCACCCCCATGGCCGGCTACAGCGCGCGCCCAAACGGAAAGCGCTCCACGGGCGTCCACGATCCCCTGTTTGTGAAGGCGCTTGCCCTCAGCGACGGCAAGGACACGGTTGTGCTGGTGGGCGCGGACATGCTCCAGACCCTGCCAAACCTCCTGGAACTCGTCGAAAACAAAGTCGCGGGGAAGACCCCGCTCGCCCCGAATGACATCCTGTACCACACCAGCCACAGCCATTGCGGACCGGGGGGCCTTGCGCCCGGCCTTGCCGCAAACATTTCCTATGGAAAATATGACCCGGCGGTGACGGAATTTCTCGCGGAGCAGTTTTCCGCCGCCATCATTGAGGCCTATGAAAAACTTGCCCCCGCAAAACTGGCGAACGGCGTGGTGGACGTCCCCGATTTTATCCGCAACCGCACCCGCAACGCCCCCGTTGACTCGGCGGTGAACTTCTGCGTGGTGCAGCAGGACGCCGGGCCGAAATGCATCATGATGCGATATTCCGCCCATCCCACGGTTCACGGCGGGCGCATGACCGAATTCACCGGCGAATATCCGGGCGCATTCCAGCGCGCGGTGGAAAAGGAAACCGGCGCGGTGGCGCTCTATGTGGGCGGGGCGGTGGGCTCCATGGGGCCCAACGCGCCGGACGTTCCCGGCGATGCCGCCGCCCGCGCCGAAGCCATGGGGCGGGGACTTGCCCGCAAACTCATTGACGGCATGGGCGAACTGAAGTTTGAAAATGTCCTTGATGTGGCCTCTTTCTCCTCCCATTTCGGC
Source organism: Candidatus Hydrogenedentales bacterium (assembly GCA_041859375.1). GTDB lineage: Bacteria > Hydrogenedentota > Hydrogenedentia > Hydrogenedentales > CAITNO01 > JBHEKP01. Next base: position 34,358 of record JBHEKP010000042.1, read on the forward strand.
ATGCCGCCCTTCCAGATGCGGCCCATGAGCCCCAACTGGCGTGTTTCCCCCGTTTTCTGCCGCCTTTTCAGCGGTCTGCCCCCGGTGGGCCGGATGCAGATGGCAAAAATAGGCCCCATGATGTTTGTGGGCATGCCCTATGACTTCAGCGGGGAAACCGCCCGCGACTGGCGTCTTTTTGCGGCGGACAAGGGGGTCAATCTTTGGGTTTCAAGCCATTCCGGAGCCTATCTTGGATACCTTAGCCCGGACAAATACTACAACGTCACCGAGCCCAATGGCAGCATGGACTATGAAACCGGGCTTATGGGCTGGTTTGGTCCCAACACGGAGGCGTACATGGCCGATCTGTTCCATCACGGCTTTGACAAGCTGTCCGGAGCCGCGGCGGAGCCTGCCGGGGCGGGATGAGTTGATTGCCCCTTTTCAACCCAAAAAACAGTTAATTTTTGCAACCTTTTGCGCCGCAAGTGCATAATAATTCTATAAGTTGCAACATTAATTGCGCGGTGTCCGTCAATGGCGGTCACAATTCTTTTCCGGAACACTTTCCGCCCCTATGGAGGTTTGGACAATGACAAGGCGTTTTCTTTTGCCGGGCGTGGTGATGGCGCTCATCTTCCTCACGGGATTTCAGGTTCTCGCGCAGGATGCCGCCCCGGCTCCGGCCCCCGCGGCGGAGGCCGCGGCGGCGACCCCCACTCAGGCTGCGCCTCCGGCGGGCGAGCCGAACACGGCCCCCCCCACCGTGGTGCAGCGTCTTTCCCTGATGACCATGATTGAGCAGGGCGGCTTCATCCTGTGGATTACCCTCGCCCTTGGCTTTGCGGGGACGGTGCTCTCCCTGTACCTGCTGCTCACCCTGCGCCCCTCGCGCGAGGTGCCGCCGAACCTTGTCAAGCGGGCCGTGAGCCAGATGAAAAGCGGCGATCTGCGCGGCGCCTACCAGATGTGCCAGGATCGGGACGAGCTCATCGCCCGCGTGCTGCGCGCCGGCCTGAAAATGGCCGGCCATGACCGCTACGTGATTCAGGAGGCCATGGAAAGCGAGGGCGAGCGCGGCGCCACCGCCCTGTGGCAGCGCGTCGCCTACCTCAACAGCATCGCCACCATGGCGCCCCTGCTCGGCCTGCTCGGCACGGTCTGGGGCATGATGCAGGCCTTCAGCTCCATCGCCCTCGACACCTCCCAGGTCAAGGGGCTCACCATGGCCTACAGCATTTCCCAGGCGATGATCACCACGGCGGGCGGCCTCATCGTGGCCATCCCGGCCATGGCCGTCTACTACTACCTGCGGGGCCGCGTCATCCGCGTGGTCGCGGAGGTTGAGGCGCAGGCCAGCGAATTCATCGAACTCATCTCGGAGCACGGCCAGAAATGAGAATCCACAAGGCCTTCCAGGAGCAGGAGGAGACGATTCAGATGGCCCCGCTCATCGACATCGTCTTCCTGACCCTCATTTTCTTCATGGCCATATCGGTCTACGCCAACCTCGAAAGCGAGGTGGACATTGTGCTGCCCACAGCCGACACCGCCCAGCAGAACGACCGCTCGCAGGGGGAAATCTTCATCAACCTGCGGGATGACGGCACCATTGTCGTCAACGAGCGCCAGGTGACCGTTGACGAGCTTCAGGAGGTGCTGAACCGCATCTCCAAGTATTTCCCGGGCGGCGCCGTCATCATCCGCGGCGACACCACCGCCCAGCTCGGCAGGGCGATACAGATTCTCGACTGCTGCCGCAGGGCCGACATACAAAACGTCGCCTTTGCCGCGCTCACCCAGGAACAACAGCAAAAAATGAAGTCCGCCCCGGCCCAATAAGCGGGGCGGCATGATGGATGCCCTCATGAAGCGATTTGGCAAACTGATGTTGTGCGGAATTGTCGCCGCCATGGCGGCCGCCGCCGCGTCTTTCGCGCAGGATCCCTCCGCCCCCCCGCTGGATCCGGCGTCGTCCCCGCCGCCCGCGGAGGCGTCCGCCCCCGGCCAGGACCAGCTCGACTTTGCGAACGGCCTTTTCGGGCGCGGATTTTTCCCGGAGGCGATGGACGAATATGACGCCTATCTGAATAAATACCCCTCCGGCGCCGGCGCGGCAACCGCATGGTTCCGTCTGGGCCAGGCCGCGCACGCCACCGAGAAATACGACCGCGCCCTGGAGGCGTTCCAAAAGGCCGCCGATTTGAACTCCGACCCCGCAGTGAAGGCGCAGGCGCAGTTGAGCCGGGGCGAGGCGCTCTTTTTCCTGAAACGCGCCGCAGAGGCCGCCGAGGCGCTCGCGCCGCTCACCACGGACGCCCAGCCCCCGGCGGTGCGCTGCCGCGCGCTGTACTACCTTGGCCGCGCAAAGCAGGAACTGGGCGACCAGCCCGCCGCCGCCGCCGCCTTTGAGTCCGTGGGAGCCGCATGCCCCGACCATGTGCTCGCACCCTACGCCCAATATCAGCTGGCCTACGCGCACATGGCCGCAAACCGAATGGAGGACGCGGCCATCGCCTTCTCCCAGGTGGCGGGCAACACCACGGCTGATCCGAAACTTCGCATGGAAAGCCGTTTCCGCACCGCCGAGATTTACGACCAAATCGGCTGGTTCAGCGCGGCGGTGGGCGCCTATGAACAGTTGAAGAAGGACTTCCCCGACTCGGACTACGCCAAACGGGCGGATTACGGCTATGCCTGGTCCCTGTACCATGCCGGCAAATACCCGGAGGCCGCCGCCGCCGCGGTGGCCTTCACGAAGGCCAACCCCGAGTCCCCCCTCCTCCCTGGAATCTATTACCTGCTGGGCAACAGCCTCCAGCAGCAGAAGGACTATGACGGCGCGCTGGCCGCGTACCGGACCGTGGTGGAGAAGCATGCCGCCTCCCCCTTCGCCCCGCAGGCAAAGCACAAGACCGCCTGGACCCTCTATCTGAAGGGGGACTCCGCGGCGGCAAAGGCCGAGGTGATGGCCTTTTTGCAGGAGCAAAAGGGATCCCCCCTCTCTGTTGAGGCGGGCTTCCTGCTGGGCATACTGCTGGTGGCGGAGGGCAATTACGAGGACGCGCGCCAGGAATTCCGGCTCGTCGCCGAGAAATATCCCGACAGTGACTTTGCCCCCGAGGCGCTTTTCAAATCCGGTGAGTGCCTTCAGCAGTTGGGGATGCGCGACGAGTCCGCCAAGGTCTTTGAGGAATTCGCCAAACGCTACCCCGACAACCCACTCACCGAGGAGGCGGTGCTGCGCGCGGGCGACGCCCAGTTCAACGCGCAGGACTTCTCCCAGGCCGTCACCAAGTACCAAACCATCCTGCAGGGCGCCGTGGAGCCCGCCGTTGAGGAGGAGACCCTCTACCGCCTCGCCATCACCTACCACAATATGAAGGACTACGCGAAGAGCGCCGAGACGTTCGGAACCCTGCTGTCCAAATACGGCACGGGCAAATACGCGGCGGACGCCCATTTCAGGGTCGCGGAGCACCTGCTCCGGGATCAAAAGGACGCCCCAAAGGCCATAGAATCCTACCAGGCCGCGCTGAACGCCTCCCCCTCCCCCGAACTCGCGGGCAGGGCGCTCAAGGGAATGGCGCTCGCCCGCTATGAGCGCAAGGATTACGACGAGGCGTCCACCCTGTTTTTGCGGCTCATCACCGACCACGGCGGCCTTGCCCTTCCCGAGGAGGCCTACGCATGGTGCGGCCAGTGGTTCTTCGACGCCGGACAGTGGGACAAGGCGGCGGCGGTTTTTGAGGCGATGCTCAAGGCGCTTCCCGGATACCAGTACCCTGAAAAGGTGCGCCTGAAAATCGCCGAATGCGCCGAGCAGGCGGGCGGCGCCGACGACGCGCTGAAGAAATACCAGGCGGTTGTCGACGCGGATCCCACGGGCACCCCCGCCGTGGAGGCGCGCTTCCGCATGGCCCGCCTGCTGGAGGCGAAGGGGGACGCGGAAAAGGCCGTCGCACTTTATGAGGCCGCCTCGGAAACCAACGCGGGCGACATCGCCGCCCAGTCCCGTTTCCGGCTCGGCGAGCTCTATGAAAAGCAGGGCGACTTTGAACGGGCAGCGCGGAACTACATGCGCGTTGCGATTCTTTTCCTCCACGAAACCCTGTCACCCGAGTCCCTGTGGCGCGCGGGGCAGTGCTTTGAAAAGGCGGGCGGCGCGGGACAGGCCAGGGGCGCCTATGAGGAGCTCGTGAAGGACTATCCTGATTCCGACTTCGCCGCGAAGGCGCGCGAGGCCCTCGCGAAACCCGCCGGCGGGGAAGCCCCCGCCGCCGCGCCCCCGGCGGGAGGGTGACATGCTCAGCCGCCGTTCACTCATGGTGCTTTCCTTCATCATCTCAGCGGTGCTGTACATCTGCTTTTTCGCCGCCGCGCCCTATGTGACCCTCATGGCCGCCAACCGCGACCTCGACCGCGCGCTGGACATTTTCAAGGTGGAAATCCGCGAGGTGGAGCCCGAGGTTGTAAAAGTTGAAACCCCGGAGGCCGCCGAGGAGCTCGCCTCCAGACCGGGCTCCATGAGCGACCTCCTTGCCCGCCCCGACGAGCAGGCCCAGCTTCCCGCGCCCGCAACCGCCGCGCAGCCCGTCGAGGTGCCCAACCTCTCGGACCGGGTGGCCTCGGAGGCGCTTGCGCGGGAGCATGATCTCGCCTATGAGCCCGCCACGGCGAACACCGCGGACGCCAAAATCATTGAAATCGCCCGTGATACGGCGCGGCAGGACATCGAGGTGCCCCGCCGCTTTGTGCGCCCCAGCCCGGAGCGCATCCTCGGCCCAGGAGAATACCCCTCCCTCCGCAGCGAGGCCATGGAACCGGGACAGATTCCCATGGAATTCGACCGGCGAGGCGTGAGCCTGCTGGCGCAGTCCGCAAACCTTCCCGCCGGGGGCGCGCCCGGGCCGCCCATCGCCGAAATCCCCGTCCCGGAGCCGGAAATCCCCCCCGACATCCGGGAGGCCATCGAAAAGCCGCCCGTTGAGGCGCCGCTCCAAAAGGAGGTGGAGGCCGCCCGTTCGGAGAGTGATTTTGTGTTCATGGACGACATGGTGGACATCAAAATCAGCACCTACCGCGCGCCCAATGAAAAGCAGGGCTATTTCGAGCTGCGCATCCAGCCCCGGGAGGGCGGAAAAATGGAGGTGCTACCCAAGGACATCACCTTCGTCCTCGACGCATCCCGCAGCATGCTCCAGCGCAAACTGGACCTGGGCGCGCGCGGCGTGTCCGATTTGGTGAACCTGCTCCGTCCTGAGGACCGCTTCAACGTGGTCGTCTTCCGCGACACCCCCATCCTCTTTCAGCCCGAACGCGTGCCCGCCACAAACGAAAACAGGGCGGCGGCGCTGGACTTCATGAAAAACCTGGAATCAAAGGGGCAGACCGACGTCTACAACGCGCTCCGGCCCGTCATGGCCGAACTGCCGCGCCCCGGCGTGCCGGGTATCGTCCTGGTTGTCTCCGACGGGCGGCCCACCACGGGCCTGCAGGACAGCCGCGCCATCATCACCGCTCTCACCGCCGAAAACAGCCTGCGCAACAGCATTTTTGCCTACGGCGCGGGCAACACGGTCAACCGCTACATGCTTGACCTGCTGGCCTACCGCAACAAGGGCGTATCCAGGGTCCATCCCAACATCGAGGACACGGCGAAACTGATGCCCGGATTTTTCGGTGAATTCAGCGACCCCATCCTGGTGGATGTGCGCGCCGACTACGGGCGCATCAACAAGGACACCCTTTTCCCGAGGATTCTCCCCGACTTCTACCGAAAGGGCGCCGTGGCCGTGTATGGCCGATTCGACCCCGAGCGGGACAAGGAATTCGTCATGCGCCTCACGGGCCGCGCCGCGGACAGGGAAAAGGAGCTGGTTTTCAAGGCGAAACTTGAATCCGCCGGGCAGGGCGGCTCCTCCATCGCCAGCGGATGGGCCTTCTCCAAGGCCTATCATCTGATTGGCGAGATATCCCAGCAGGGCGAAACGCCGGAACTGCTGGGCCAGTTGCGCGAGTTGTCCGAAAAGTACAACATCCGCACCACCTACAACCAATAGGCCGCCGTTCCCCCGTGTCCGGCGTTTTCCATCACACAGGCAGGAAGGGACGATCACGCCATGATGAACGGTCCGGCACCAACGGCGGCGCAATGGCTGGAAAGGCTTGAATCCGGCGCGGGCGGCCACGGCGGGCTTGCCGCCATATACGGTTCGGACGACGAGCTGCTGCGGGAACGGCGCGGACTGGCGCGCAGGGTGCTCCTCCGCCATCTGGAGCGTTTTGGCGACGGACCGGTCCGCATTTTCCGGTCCCCCGGCCGCATCAACCTGCGCGGCATGCATGTGGACACCCACGGCGGATGGCTGAACCTGATGACCCACCAGCGGGAAACCGTGGTGGTGGCCTGTCCCGCCCCCGACAACACCTGCACCTTTGTGAACCTTGAGCCGGAGTATCCCGAGGTTTCCTTCAACCTGGACGAGGAGGCCCGGGGCCTTTTCGGCGGCGGCGGATGGGCGTCGTTCATCGCCCTTCCCGACGTCATCGCGCGGGTCCAGCGCAGGCGCGCCGTGCCGGGCATGGACTGGGCCAACTACCTTGCGGGCTCCTGCCTGCGCGTGGGCGCGGAATGCGCCGTTCCGCGCGGCATGCGCGCCGCCGTCGGCAGCGACCTGCCCAGGGGCGCCGCGCTCAGTTCCTCCGCGGCCCTCTGTGTCGCGGTGCAGCAGGCCTTCGCGGGCATCAACGGCGTCGTCCTCGACGACAAGACGCGCATCCTGGCCGAACAGGACGCGGAATGGTACGCGGGCGCCCGTGTGGGCATGAGCGATCAGGGGGCCATGGTGCTGGGGCGTCTTGGAAAAACGCTCAACATCGCCCTCTTCGCCGAGGATTTCCGCCTCGACAACGCCACCTATCACGACTTTCCCGGTGATGCCGCGGTGCTGGTGGTCAACTCCCACACCAAACGGAGCCTGAGCGGGGCCCATCTGGTGGACTACACCCGCAACCGCTTTGCCTACTCCGTGGCCATGCATGTGCTCCGCTGCGAACTCGCCGCGCTGGGCCACGCCCCGGAAACGGTGGCCCGGCTGGACAGGCTTTCCCGGATCACGCCGGACTCCCTGGGCGGCGCAAAGCCGCTCTATGCCCTGCTCCGGCGCATTCCGGAGGAGCTCACCCTGGATGAGATGCGCGCGCGCTACAATCCTCCCGGCCTGGACGCCGCCTATGACCGCTATTTCGGCGGCGTGCCGGAGGGGCAGCGCCCCGTGCACATCCGCCTGCGCGGCCCGCTGGTCTTTGGCATCGCCGAATCCGAACGGGCGCGCCTTTTCGCCGCAGCGGCCGACCGCGCCGACCTTGCCGCGCTCGGGGCCATGATGACCACCGGCCACAACGGGGACCGCCGTGTTGACCGCGACGGATACCCCTACATTTGCGACGTTTCAGACCGCGCGCTGGAGATGATGGAGCAGCAGTCCCTTCCGGTGGAGGAATGCCCCGGCGCCTACGGCGCGAGCAGCCCCGTTTTGGACTGGGTGGTGGACTGCGCGCTCGGCGCGGGCGCGCTGGGCGCGTGCCTCACGGGCGCGGGCATCGCGGGTGCCGTGCTGGCCTTGTGCCGCAGGGAAGACGCCGACCGTGTGGCGGAGGAGATGCGCCGCCATCTGGCCTCGGAAAACTACCTGCGCGTGACCAACAGGGAAAAGGGGCTGCGCCCGGAGGAGCTGGCCCTTTCCGTCGTGGTCAACCGGCCCACCGCCGGGGCGGGCGAGCTTCCCGCCGGCTGAGCTCAGCCCGCCGAAACGTGATCCCGCACCGCGGCGATCACCTCGTCCTGCTGGGCCTCGGTCAGTTCGGGATACATCGGCAGGGCCAGCACCTCGCGGCTTGCCTGATCCGCGTTGGGGCAGTCCGCTCCGCCGCTGAAGGGGGCGAAGCACTCCTGCCGGTGCAGCGGAATCGGATAGAACACACCGCACCCAATCCCCCGCTCCTGGAAAAGTTTGCGGGCCTCGTCGCGCCGGGGCAGACGGATCACATACTGGTGGAACACATGCACCCGCCCCGGCATCGTCTCCGGAACCACCACCCCAGGCAGCTCTTTCAACCGCTCGGAATAATAGGCGGCATGACTCCGCCGGGCGTTGTTCCATGCCTCCAGGTGGCGCAGTTTCACCTCCAGCACCGCCGCCTGCAACGCGTGCAGGTGGCTGTTGGTGCCCACAATCTGGTGCACGTAGGTCATGCTGGAGCCGTGGCAGCGCAGCAGGCGTATTTTCTCCGCCATCCCGTCGTCGTTGGTCATGATCATGCCCCCCTCCCCCGCCGCGCCGAGATTCTTTGTGGGGTAAAAACTCAGCGCCCCGGCCAGCCCCATGGAGCATGCCTTCCGGCCATTGTAAGCCGCGCCCACAGCCTGCGCCGCATCCTCGATGACCGGGATTCCCTTGTTCGCGGCAAGCGCAAGAAGCGGATCCATGTCCGCGCACTGGCCGTAGAGATGCACCGGCAAAATCGCGCGGGTGCGCGGGGTGACACACGCCGCCGCCCGCTCCGGACACAGGGTGTACGTCACAGGGTCAATGTCCGCAAAGACCGGCACGGCCCCGGCGTTCACAATCGCGCCCGCCGTGGCGAAGAACGTGAAGGGGGACGTGATCACCTCGTCCCCCGGTTCCAGATCCAGCGCGCGCAGGGCCAGCAGAATCGCGTCCGTGCCCGAGGACACCCCCAGCGCGTGGCGGCATTCCAGATATGCGCACATGGCGCTATCAAAGCGTTCCGCAGCCGGACCGCCCCGGAACTGCTGGGCCGTGAACACCTCGGCAACCACGGAGTCAACCTCCGCCTTGATGGTGGCATACTGCGCCTTCAAGTCAAGCATGGGAACGGGCATGGACA
>JBHEKP010000138.1:0-11725 GCA_041859375.1 Candidatus Hydrogenedentales bacterium
CATGGAAGGCGCTGCCCGGACTGGCGGCGGCGGAGAGTGGACGGATTGCCGTACTCGACGGGGCGTATCTGACCATACCCGGCCCGAGGGTGGCCGACACGCTGGAGGCGCTGGCGGCGGCCATCCACCCCGAATGGGGGGACGCGCAATGACCGCCCCCGCCATTGAGGTGAAAAACCTTGCCGTGACCATGGACGGCGCGCCCATCCTTTCGGAGGTGTCCTTTGCGGTGCGGCCCGGTGAGGCGTTGGCGATTATCGGGCCGAACGGCGCGGGAAAGACCACGCTCCTGCGCAGCCTGATGCGCATGGTGCGCCCCGCTTCGGGGGAAATATCCGTGTTTGGCGAGCCGCTGGCACGGCTGTCCCAGCGGGAGCTGGCGCGGCGTGTGAGCTACGTGCCCCAGGCCGGGGAGCGCGCCATGCCCTTCACGGTGCGCGAGTTCATGCTCATGGCGCGCTACCCCCATCTGGGCGCGTTCTCGGGTTTTTCCACGCGGGATTATGAAATCACCGACCAGGCCATGGAACGGTCCGGGGTGGCAGTTTTCTCCACCCGTTCCATGGGCACGCTGAGCGGCGGCGAGCGGCAGAAGGTCTACATCGCGGCCGCGCTGGCCCAGGAACCCAGGGTGATGCTGCTCGACGAGCCCACTACCTTCCTGGACTACCGCCACCAGGTGGAGGTGCTCGAACTGGTGGACCAGCTGCACAGGACGGGGGGGCTCACGGTGGTGTCCGTGACCCATGATCTCAACCAAGGGGCGCTGGCGGGAGACCGCGTGCTGGCGCTCAAGGCGGGCAGGACGGCCTTTGACGGCACCCCCGCAGAACTGCTGGACCGGCCGGAGGTGCTGGCGGGCATCTACGACACGGAGTTTGACCTGATCCCCCATCCGCACAACGGCACGACCATCGTCGCGCCCATCGTGGGGCGGCCATGAGCAGGCGCTGGGTGATGCCGCTGCTGGCGCTGGCCGCGCTGGCCTGCCTGCTGGGCTGCCCCTTCATCGGCATGAGGGGCGTGTCCCTCGCGGGCGTGCTTGATCCCTGGGGCCTGTCCACCGACTCGGTGGTGTTCTGGCGCATCCGCGTGCCCCGCACGCTCACGGCATTCCTGTCGGGCGCGGGGCTGGCCGCAGGCGGCATGGCTTTCCAGGCGCTCTTCCGCAACCCGCTGGCGACGCCGTACACACTGGGCGTGTCGAGCGGCGCGGCTTTCGGCGCGGCGGTCTATGTGCGGCTGGGCCTGTCCTTTTCATTATTGGGCATGCCCGGCTCGTCGCTGGCCGCCTTCTTCGGGGCCGCAGCCACGGTGCTACTGGTGTACCTGCTCACCCAGACGCGGGGCGGCTTCTCCACGTCCACCCTGCTGCTGGCGGGCGTGGCCGTCAGTTTTTTCCTGTCCAGCATGATTCTCGCGGTGCAGTACAGCGCCAACCTGCACGATTCTTTCAGGCTGCTCCGCTGGCTCATGGGCGGGCTGGGCATGGTGGGCTACGACGCCGTGCTGAACGTGCTGCCCTTTGCGGGCGCGGGGCTCGCGGCGGTGGCGCTCATGTCCAACGAACTCAACCTCATCGCCACGGGCGAGGATCTCGCCATGAGCCGGGGCATGAACGTGGCCCGGTTCAAGCAGGGGCTCTTCGCCGCGGTCTCCTTCATGATCGGCGGCATCGTCGCCGTGTGCGGCCCCATCGGCTTTGTCGGCATGATGGTCCCCCACATCTGCCGGCTCATGGTCGGCCCCGACCACCGGCGGCTCTTCCCCGCGTCGGTGCTCTTCGGCGGGGCCTTCCTCACCGCCTGCGACGCCCTTTCGCGCACCGTGCTCGCGCCGGTGGAAATCCCCGTGGGCATCATCACCGCCCTCATCGGCGGACCCTTCTTCCTGTGGCTGCTGCTGGGCCGCCGTGGCGGCCGGGGCCTGCTGTAGGCCAAACCGCGCCCCAAAGTCGCATTTAAGCCCGCACGTTTAGTATACTTCCCACTCTTTTACGGGACAGCCCTGTCTTTAAGCGCCTTTTCCCGGGGGGCGCGGACGGGCGGAACTGATTTCACAGGAGATGTTTCCTTGGCGGATTTTGCTGAACGGACGGACAAGGCGGCGGTGGAGAACGGCACGGCGCTGATGCCAAAGTTTGACGCCGACGGCCTGGTGCCCGCCGTGGCCACGGACTACGCCACGGGCGAGGTGCTGATGCTGGCGTACATGAACGCCGAGGCGCTGAAGAAGACCATGGAACTCGGCGAGGCGGTGTACTGGAGCCGGAGCCGGAAGGAAATGTGGCACAAGGGCGCCACGAGCGGGCTGGTGCAGAAGGTGCGCGAACTGCGCATTGACTGCGACCAGGACGCGGTGTGGCTGCGGGTGGAGGCGGTGGGCGGCGCGAGCTGCCATGTGGGCTACCGCTCGTGCTTTTACCGCGCGCTGCCGCTGGGCGACGCGGCGAAGGACGGGTACACGCTGACTTTTGCGGAGAGTGAAAAGGCTTTTGACCCCGAAAAGGTCTACGGCAAGAAATAAAACAGACGGTTAAGGCCGCGCACACAACAGGGAGACTTGAGACATGGCAAGCAAGAAGCAGGGCAGCCGCGAGGGCATCATTCTGGAATGCACCGAAGCGCCGGGAACTTCCCGCTACATCACCGAAAAGAACAAGCGCAACGATCCGGAGCGCCTCGAGATCAAGAAGTACAACCCCGTGCTGCGCAAGCACACGGTGCACAAGGAAAAGAAGTAGTTTTTTCCCCGTTCGTGTTTTGCGGCGGCCCTCCCCCACGCGCGGGAGCGCCGCCGTTTTCTTTCGCGCCCGGAATCGCCGGGGGCGGTGCGGTGTTTTTGCGGGTGGAGCGAGTCCGATGGATGACAGGCGCACGGCGCACATACTGCTGGCCCACGGCAGCCGCTCGGAGGAGGCCAACGCGGCCTTTTCCGCGATGGCCGGGCGCGTGGCGGCGCGGATGCCGGAACGGCGCATCCTGCGCGCGTTCTGGGAACTGGCCCGGCCCTCCCTGGACGAGATGGTGGGGGATGCCGTGCGCGCAGGGGCGGGGCGCGTGGTGGTGATGCCCTATTTCCTCTCCGACGGGGTCCACATCCGGCGGGACATCCCGGCGGCGCTGGAGCGGCTGCGGGGGGCGCATCCGGGCGTGGAAATGGTCCTGCTGCCGTCGCTGCAAAACGATCCCCTGCTGGAGGAACTGCTGGCGGCGCGCCTGGACGGCGCCTGAGTCAGTCCCCGAAGTACTCCCGGTGCTTCGTTTTCGCCTTTTCGCGGTGCTCTTTTGTGACGGACGCGGCAATGGTGGACACGGCGGCGGTGAGCACCCCCAAATCATCCACATACCCCACGCCGGGCACCAGGTCTGGAACGGCGTCCATGGGGAAGATGAAATAACCCAGCGCGCCCACAATCACCGTTTTGGCCCAGGCGGGCGTGTTGGGGTCGGCGGCGGTGTAGTAGAGGGTCAGGGCCAGTTCGGCGAAGGCCGAACCCGCCTGCCGGGAATATCTGCGCATCTTGTCCCACAGGCCGGACTCGCTGTACTCTTGGCCGAAGTCAACCGGTTTTTCTTCCATGACACTCCTCCAATCGTTTCTGTCCGGAGTATAACTATGCACGGTGGCGCTTTCAGGGTCAAACCATGGCAACAACCGGAACCTTAACCATAATTGAATTTCTCATTTGCCTTGCCGCTTCCTACCTTTTTGTTTTTTTGTAAAGCGCAGGATGCTTGATTCCATACGCGGAGGTACCCTTTTTGCCCGGCTGTTTTTGATCGGCTGGGGTAAGTTTTGGTATGCTGGTTCCGGTTAAAGGTCATCGGGGCTGCGAAATTGGACACACACCGGCGGGACAAGCGCGCCTGCCGGAATGTGGCATAATTTTTTAGCGGCGCAGTCTGGTGGTCAGGGAGTTTTATGGCCATGAGCCCTTCTTGCAGTTGTTCCGACATGGAGGCCGTGGTGGCGGAGGTGGTTTCCCGCCATGCCGCCGGTCGCGGCAGCCTGATTCCAATTCTTCAGGACATACAGGAAGCGTTGGGTTATTTGTCGCCCGCGTCCCTGCGCGCGCTGGAAAAGCTGACCGGCATATCCGCCAACGAGGCCTACGGCGTGGCGACCTTCTACACCCAGTTCCGCTTCACCCCGCCGGGCAGGCACCGCGTCCAGGTGTGCAACGGCACAGCCTGCCATGTGCGCTCCGGCGGACAGGTGACCGAGGAAATCAGCCGCCAGCTCGGGGTGGGGGTGGGCGAGACGACGCCGGACGGCGAGTTCAACCTGGAGCGGGTGGCCTGCCTGGGCTGCTGCGCGCTGTCACCGGTGGTGGCGGTGGACGGCAAGGTGCACGCGAATGTGACGCCGAAACGGGTTTCGTTCATCCTGAAAGACGGCATCGGCGGCGGAAAGGGGGAGAAATGACCAACCCCTTTTCGGCGGCCTTTGCCCGCGCGGAACAGGCCTGGGGCAACCTGCAAAACAGCGCCGTGCCCGTATTTTATGTGGGCGCGGCCACCTGCGGCCGCGCGGCCGGGGCGGGCGCGGTAATCACCCGCCTGAACGAGGAAATCACGCAGCGCGGCATTGACGCGCAGGTGGTCGAGGTGGGCTGCCTGGGTCCGTGCTGCCTCGAACCGCTTCTGATTGTGCACCGCATCGGCATGCCCGACATCTGTTACGGCGGCGTGGGCGAGGATGAGGCGTCGCGTATTGTTGAACGCCACGTGCTGGGGGGGGATCCCTGCCCGGAATGGGCGCTGGGCACCCTCGACGGCAGCACCGTCAACGGTGTCGGGCCGCTGGATGATCATCCGATGATGCGGGGGCAGGTGCGCCGGATACTGCGCAACTGCGGCCGCATTGACCCGGAAAACCTGGACCATTACCTTGCCAGGGGCGGCTACAGGGGTTTTCTCAACGCCCTTGAAAAGGGCCCCGAGGGGGTGATCGAGGAGGTCAAGAACGCGGGGCTGCGGGGGCGCGGCGGCGCGGGCTTCCCCACATGGCGCAAGTGGCTTTTTGCCCGGCAGGCCCCGGGAACGCAGAAATATTTGATCTGCAACGCCGACGAGGGCGACCCGGGCGCGTTCATGAACCGGTCGCTCCTGGAGGGCGACCCCCACTCCGTGCTGGAGGGCATGCTCATCGCGGGCCTCGCCCTGGGCGCGTCCGAGGGGTATGTGTACTGCCGTGCCGAATACCCGCTGGCCATTCACCGCCTTGAGACCGCCATCGCCCAGATGCGCGCGCTCGGCGTGCTCGGCGGCAACATCGCAGGCTCCGGCTTCTCCTTCGACATCCACATCAAAAAGGGCGCGGGCGCCTTTGTGTGCGGCGAGGAGACGGCGCTCATCGCCTCCATCGAGGGCGAGCGCGGCATGCCCCGGCCCAAGCCCCCCTTCCCCGCCGTCAGCGGCCTTTGGGGCAAGCCGACGGTCATCCAGAACGTGGAAACCCTGGGCAACCTGCCCCTCATCCTGCGCAAGGGCGCGGAGTGGTACGCCTCCGCGGGCACCGAGGGCAGCAGGGGCACCAAGACATTCGCCCTCGCGGGCAAAATCGCCCGGACCGGCCTGGTGGAGGTGCCCCTGGGCACGACGCTCCGGCAGATTGTCTTCGACATCGGCGGCGGCATCGTGGGCGGGCGGGCGCTCAAGGCGGTGCAGACGGGCGGCCCCTCGGGCGGCTGCATCCCCGCGTCCCAGGTGGATTTGCCGGTGGACTACGAGTCCCTGGCGGGGGCGGGCAGCATCATGGGATCGGGCGGCATGATTGTCCTGGACGAGGACAGCTGCATGGTGGACATTGCGCGCTTTTTCCTCGGCTTCACCCAGCAGGAGTCGTGCGGCAAGTGCGTCCCCTGCCGCGTGGGCACCCGCGCCATGCTGGGCATCCTTGAGCGCATCGCCGCGGGGGAGGGCCGCCCCGGCGACATAGAAAAGCTGGAGGAGATGGGCGAAACCGTCAAGCTCGGCTCGCTCTGCGGCCTGGGCCAGACCGCGCCCAACCCGGTGCTCACCACGCTGCGCTATTTCCGGAACGAGTACGAGGACCACATCAACAACGGGCAGTGCGCCTCCTTCGGCTGTTCCAACCTTGTGTGGTACCACATTGAGGCGGAACGCTGCCGGGGCTGCGGCCTGTGCCTGCGCTCCTGCCCCGCCGGGGCCATTTCCGGGTCGCACAAGGAGGCGCACGTGATTGACGAGTCCCTGTGCATCCACTGCGGCGCGTGCGTGGCGACGTGCCCGCCGCATTCGGCGGCCATTTACCGGACGAGCGGCGGACTGCGCCGCATGGAACCCGTGGTGGAACGCAAGGCGCCCCCCGCCAAAACGGCGGCCCCGGGCAGACAGGATTGACACCGTGAAACTCACCATAGACGGACGGGAAGTAGAGGCGCGCGGCGGGGAGACCCTGCTGGACTGCGCGCTGCGCCACAACATTGAAATACCGCACCTGTGCTCCAGCGACGGGCTGCGCCCCCACGGCGGCTGCCGCATGTGCCTGGTGGAGGTGGAGGGTGTGCGGGGTTACCCGCCGTCCTGCGCCACGCCGGCCGCCGAGGGCATGAGGGTGCTCACCCAGACCCCGGCCCTGCGCAAGCTGCGCAAGAACGTGCTGGGGCTGATGATGCTGGAGCACCCCAACGCCTGCCTGGTTTGCGGCAAGCGCGAGCTGTGCGAGGAATTCCGGCCCACACCCGAAAAGGCGGGGCGCACCACGGGCTGCCACACGTGCAACAACAAGCCCGGCTGCGACGTGCGAGAACTGGCCGCCGACCTTGGGCTGACCGAACTGCCCGTGCCGCCGGTGTACCACCAGCGGCCGCTGGAGCGGGACGCGCCCTTCCTGGACCGCGATCTGAACCTCTGCATCCTCTGCGGCCGCTGCGTGCGCGTGTGCCGCGAGCATCAGGGACGCGCGGTGATTGACTTTGTGGGGCGCGGCAGCCAGGCGCGCGTCGGGCAGGCCTTCGACCAGAGCCTCGCCGAGGCGGGCTGCTCCTTCTGCGGATCCTGTGTGGATGTGTGCCCCACCGGCACCCTTTCGGACCGGCACGCGAAATGGTTCGGCGCGCCCGACCGGCGCACCCCCACCACCTGCATGTTCTGCGGCGAGGCCTGCGCCCTCATCGTTGCCGCCTCGGGCGGGCAGGCCGCAAGCACCCGGTCCGCCGTTCCGGCCATGCCGCTCTGCGTGCTGGGCCGCTTCGCGGTGGCGGAATTCATGAACAGCGGGCGCAGGCTCGGCGTCCCGATGGTGCGGGTGGGCGCGGTGCAGCGCCAGACCGAATGGAAGCAGGCGCTTGAGCAGGCCTGCGCGCGGCTCGCCCGTTTCCAGGGGGCGGAATTCGCCCTTGTATGCCGCGCCGACGCGTGCACCCTGGAGGACCGCCGCGCTTTTGAGCGGTTCACCCGCGAAATCATGGGCTCCCCCCATTACATCGAAATCCCGGCGGACGCGGAGGGACCGGGCTCCGTTCCGGTGCCGGAGGGGGTGCGGGCGGTGTTCAGCGCCGGCCCCTTCATCGACCCTGCGGCGGCGGAGGCGCTGGAGTTGCTCCTCGTGTCGGACTGTCTGCCCTCGCCCCTTTCCGAGAAAGCCGACTTTGTGTTTCCGGCGGCGGTGTTCACGGAGACGGAAGGAACCATCCGCGACGTGCGCGGCGAATTCCGGAAACTTTACCCGGCGTCGGAAGCGCCCGGCGCGGCATGGCCCGAATGGCGCATCGTCACGGAACTGAGCCGCGCCCTTGGCGCGGAGGGATTGCCCCACACCCGGTGTGCGGACATCACCGCCGAACTGGGCGTGGGGAACGCAACCTTGTTCCTGAACCGCAACACGGCTCCGCCCGCAGCGCTGCACCCGGAAAAACGGCGGACCTGGTTCCGGGGCCACCGCATCGAGGCGGAGGTGAGCGGGCTGCTGGAGCTGCCCCAGGCGGAAGACTGCCCCATGGCCGCGCCGAAGGAGGAGCATGACGCCGTGGTGGCGGCCTATGAAACGCCCTCACCAGACGCCACCCCAGCGACAGGGCGTTTCCGGATTGTCGAATCACGCGAAATAGTGCCGAACACGCGCGAAATCATTGTCGAAGCGCCCGAAGTGGCACGCAAGGCGGTGGCGGGGCAGTTTGCGATTGTGATGGCGGACGCCTATTCGGAGCGCGTGCCCTACACGCTGTCCGACTGGGACGCGGAACGGGGTACCATCACGCTGGTGATTCTGGAAAAGGGCCAGTCAAGCCGCAAGATTGCCCTGATGGAACCGGGCGACTGCCTGGCCCACGTCACCGGCCCCCTGGGCATTCCCCTTGAAATTAAAAACTACGGCACGGTTTACCTGACCGGCGGCTGCTACGGCGTGGGGGCGATTGTTCCGGCGGCGCGGGCGCTCCGCGCGGCGGGCAACCGCGTGGTCGCCGTTGCAGAGGCGCGCAGCCACTACCTCGCCTATTACCGCGAGAAGCTGGCGGGCATCGCCGATGAATTCGTGCAGACAACGGTGGACGGCTCCTCGGGCGAGAAGGGCCACGCCGTGGACGTGGTGGAGGCGCGGCTGAAGGCGGGCGGAACGATTGACCTGGTCATCGCCATCGGCTGCCCCTTCATGATGATGCTGACGGCGCGCGCCACGGAACCCTTCGGCGTGAGGACCCTCGCCGCGCTCAACCCCATCATGGTTGACGGCACGGGAATGTGCGGCGCGTGCCGCATCACCGTGGGCGGCGGGACGAAATTCGCCTGCGTGGACGGCCCCTTCTTTGACGCGCACCAGGTGGACTGGAACGAGGTGCGCGACCGGCGCACCGCCTATGCCGCGTCGGAGATACAGAGCGTCGGCCGGAGCGCGCCCGTGCGCGCCCACACGCACGCCCATGGAAACTGCTCCTGCAAGTCCGACCCGCTGAACGTGTGAGACACCCCGCGCGCCCGCCCGGAGGGGCGCGCATGAAAAGGCTGTGAACGATGGCAGAAGAAAAGACCCCCCGGCAGCCGATGCCGGAACAGG
Organism: Candidatus Hydrogenedentales bacterium; assembly: GCA_041859375.1. Lineage (GTDB taxonomy): Bacteria > Hydrogenedentota > Hydrogenedentia > Hydrogenedentales > CAITNO01 > JBHEKP01. The sequence continues at coordinate 9,022 of JBHEKP010000138.1, forward strand.
CCCCCGAGGACAGGCGGCACAATTTCAGCGAGGTGCCCTACGGCTATTCGCTGGAGACGGCCATGCTGGAGGCCAGCCGCTGCCTGCGCTGCAAAAAGCCGCGCTGCGTGGCGGGATGCCCGGTGAACAACGACATCCCGGGGTTCATGGCGCTGGTGGCGGAGGGCAAAATCATCGAGGCGGCGGAGAAGATCAAGGAGACCAACTCCCTGCCCGCCGTGTGCGGCCGCGTGTGCCCCCAGGAGGAGCAGTGCGAGAAGGTGTGCCTGCTTTCGGTGAAGGGCGAGTCCGTCGCCATCGGCCGGCTGGAGCGCTTCGTGGCCGACTACGAGCGCGACCACGGCGAGATGCGCGTTCCCGAAATGCCGACGAAGACCGGCAAAAGGGTGGCGGTCATCGGCGCGGGCCCGGCGGGGCTCACCGTGGCGGGCGACCTGGTGAAAATGGGCCATGACATCACCATCTTTGAGGCGCTCCACGAGCCCGGCGGCGTGCTCACCTACGGCATTCCCGAATTCCGCCTGCCCAAGGCCATCGTGAAATCCGAGGTGGCCTTCCTGGAGAAGATGGGCGTGACTTTTGTGATGGACTATGTGGTCGGGCGCAACAGCACCGTCCGCGAGCTGATGGAGCAGGAGGGCTACGACGCCGTGTTCATCGGCAGCGGCGCGGGGCTGCCCTCCTTCATGGGCATCCCCGGCGAGAACCTCGTCGGCGTGTACAGCGCCAACGAGTACCTCACCCGTTCCAACCTGATGAAGGCCTACCTCTTCCCCCGCTTCGACACCCCGCCCATCCGGCGCGAGCGCGTCGTGGTGGTGGGCGGCGGCAACGTGGCCATGGACTCGGCGCGCACCGCGCTGCGCCTGGGCGGCGACGTGACCGTCGTGTACCGCCGCGCCAAAGAGCAGATGCCCGCACGCGCCGAGGAGGTGCACCATGCCGGGGAGGAGGGCGTGAAGTTCAACCTGCTCACCAATCCGGTGCGCTGCCTCGGCGACGACAAGCACCGGGTCACGGGCATTGAATGCATCCGCATGGAACTGGGCGAGCCCGACGCGTCCGGGCGGCGCAGCCCCGTGGCCGTGCCCGGCTCGGAATTCGTCATCCCCGCCGACACGGTCATCATCGCCATCGGCAACAAGCCCAACCCGCTCATCCCCCAGACCATGCCCGGACTGGAGGTCACCCGCTGGGGCACCATCAAGGTGGACGAGGCCACCATGGCCACCTCCGTGCCCGGCGTCTACGCCGCGGGCGACATCGTGTCCGGCGCGGCCACCGTCATCAGCGCCATGGGCCAGGGACGCATCGCCGCGGAGAACATCCACAAATACCTCAGCGGCGAAAACGTCCCGGCGGAACAGGCGGCGGAATAATCCCCGTCCACACTGAGGAGGCACAGAGAAAATTATGAAAGGAACCCTTTCATTGTAGGGGCGGACCCCCGTGTCTGCCCGCATCCCCCGTCCCTTCCCCCTCCCAATCCTATCAATCCTGTCCAGTCTTTCCTTTCTTCCTTCCGTACCTCCTCCGTGGCTCTGTGTGAAAATTTCCCTTCTTCTTTGCGCCTTTGCGCCTTTGCGTGAAAATCTCCGGAACGCCCACGCGAAGACGCGAAGGGAAAAGGCACGGGCGGACACGGGGGTCCGCCCCTACAGGAAAATATTTCGGAACGCTCACACAAAGCCGCAGGGAACAGAAAAACAATCACCTGCCCCCGCAACAGCCGCCGTACCCCGCGCGCGGAGCGTTGAAGTGCAGCTTCATAGACAGGGGCGTTCACCAGTACAACTGGTGAATGAGCGGGACATCGGAAGCGGTCCCTTGTCTGTGCGCGTGGGAATGGCGTATTCTCAAAGACGGCCGCACAACAATGGAGGGCTGTGATCATGCGCCGCTTTTTCCTTCTTGCCACCACCGTCACGCTTGTCTTCTGCGCGTCCGCCATGGCGGCGGAGCAGGTGACCTCGCCCGATGGAAGCATCCGGGTCGGCATTGAAACAGGGAAGCAGCTTTCCTGGTCGCTTTCGGTGGACGGGCGGGAGGTTGTCAAGCCATCCCCACTGGCGATGAAGATTTACAAGGGGGATACGCTGGGGAAACGGGCAAAGCTTGTGTCGTCGGAAATTAAGAGCGTGGACGAAACCATCACACCGGTGGTGGCGGAGAAGCGCGCGGCAATCGCGGACAAACACAACGAGCTGCGCATGACCTTCAAGGACGGGTTCGCGCTGGCGGTGCGCGCCTATGACGATGGCGTGGCGTGGCGTTTTGAGACCATGCTGGACGGCGAGCTGGTGGTGGAGAACGAGACGGCCGTGTTCGATTTCGCCGGCGACTTCACCACATTCCACACCGTCGCGAAAGCCTTTCAGCAGTCCTTCGAGTGCAACTACACCGTGGAGGCCCTGTCGGCGTGGAAGCCCGGCCAGATGGCCTTCGCGCCGGTGCTGGTGTCGGCGGAGAACGGACTGAGCCTTTTGCTGACCGAGTCGGACCTGGAATCCTATCCGGGCATGTTCCTCGCCCGCGACAAGGAGGGCGCCGCGCTGAGGGGCGTATTCGCCCCCTACCCGGCCAGCGAAGCGCCCCTCGGCGACCGGCACATCCGCGTCAAATCGTCGGAGCCGTTCATCGCGAAGACCGCGGGCACGCGCGCCTTCCCGTGGCGCGTTGTGGGCATCGCCCGCCGGGACGCGCA
>JBHEKP010000306.1:0-44716 GCA_041859375.1 Candidatus Hydrogenedentales bacterium
GGGCTGCTGCATGGCGGACTGAACCGTCTGGCGTCCCGGCCTGGGGCGGGAAGCCTGGCGGTTGGCGATGTTCATCGCGTTCATGTTCGCCGCGCGCTGCGTGTTCGGGGGCATCGGCACCGCCGGACGGGGCATGTCCTGCGCCGCGAGTTCACCGGCCTCCCTCATGCTCTGCCGCTGCGACTCCTGCTGCGCCTTGAGCATCTGCTCCTGCATCTGGCGCTGCGCCTCAAGCTGGGCCTTTTGCAGATCGCGCAGCTGCTGGAGCATTTCCGACAGCTGATCCACATGGGGGCTCGCGTCGGTTCCCGCCTCTTTTTTCACCTCCTCCTGAATCTGGCTCACCTCGGCCTGAAGCACATCCTGCGAGGTTGTGGTCTCCAGTTCCCTGCTCCGCAGCGCCGCCAGCTCCTCCTCCAGCTTGGAGATGGTCTTGCGGCTCTCCTCCTGCTCGCTCGCGGCGCTCGCCGCCGCGTTTTCACGCTCGTCAAGCGTCTGCTTGAGCTGCTCAAGCTCCTGGCGCGACTGTTCAAGCGCCGTGTTCTTCTCCTCCTCGTTCCTGCGGAGAAGTTCCAGTTCCTGAAGCAGGCCCTGCTCGGCGTTCTGCGCCTCCGACGCCTTGTTTTGCAGCGCCGCAAGCTCCCGCTGCATCCGGTCCATCTCGCGCTGCTTTTCCGCGTTCAGCGCCTCCGCCTGCGCCGCGGCCGTCTCGCGCTGCGCGATGTTCTGCCGAAGCTGCTCCACCTCCGCCTGCGCCTCCTCCAGCGCCAGGGACTTCATCTGCTCGTTTTCGCGCAACTGCGCCACCTCGCGGGAGAGCGCCTCCTCGGAGTGGGTCGCCGACTGCGCCTGCATGCGCAGCGTCTCCAGTTCGGACTGGAGCGCCTCCACCGCCTCGTCGTGAAGGCGCGTGTCCTGCTCCGCCTCCGCCACCGCCCGCTCCTGGTCCTGCAACTGGTTGCGAAGGGTGTCCATCTCCTGGCGGGCTGTTTCCAGCACGCGGGACTTCTGCGTCTCGCTGGAGCGCAACTGCTCCAGTTCATGCATCAGCCGCTGCTCCGAATCGGCAAACTCGCTCGCCTGTGACTGGAGCGATTTGAGCTCTTTTCTAAGCGTCTCCGCCTGTCCCTTCGTGAGGCGGTTCTTGGCCGTCTCCTCCGCAATCTTCGCCTCCCGCGCCTCCAGTTCAAGCCGCAGCCGCTCCATCTCCAAACGTGTGTTGTTCAGGTCGGCGCTCTTGCTGGACTCGTTCTCGCGCAACTGTCCAAGTTCCGCCGCCAGCGCCGCCTCTGACTGCGCCGCCTCCTCCGCAAGGCTCTGCAATGTCTCAAAATCGCGCTTCAGCGCGGCCATCGCCTGCTCGCTCTCGCGGGCGCGTGTCTCGGCGGCGGCCACCTCCTGCTCCCGGTCAAGCAGGCTGTTTTGAAGCTGGGTGAGCTGCATGCGGGCGGTTTCAAGCTCGTCCGACTTGCTGCGCTCGTTCACGCGGAGCTGCGCAAGCTCCGATTCAAGGCTCTCCCGCGCCGTGGCCGCCTTTACCGAATCCTCCCGTATCCGGCCCAGCTCGTCCTTGATCAGCGCGATTTCCGCCTCGCGCTCCTGGTTGTGCGCCTGCGCCTCCGCAACCGCATGCTCACGGTCCTGGAGCATTTTCTGGAGCTGGGTCATCTCGCCGTGGGCCCTGTTCAGCTCCTCCTGCATCTGGCTCACCTCGGCCTGCAGGACATCCTGCGAGTTCGTGGTCTCCAGTTCCCTGCTCCGCAGCGCCGCCAGCTCCTCCTCCAGCTTGGAGATGGTCTTGCGGCTCTCCTCCTGCTCGCGCGCCGCGTTCGCCGCCGCGCTTTCGCGCTCGTCCAGCGTCTTCTTGAGCTGTTCAAGCTCCTGGCGCGACTCTTCAAGCGCCAGGTTCTTCTCCTCCTCGTTCCTGCGGAGCAGCTCAAGCTCCTCCTGGAGCCCCTGCTCCGCGTCGTGCGCGGCGGCCGCCTTGTTTTGGAGCGCCGCAAGCTCCTGCTGCATGCGGTCCATCTCGCGCTGCTTCTCCGCGTTCAACGCCTCCGCCTGCTCCGCCGCCGTCTCGCGCTGGGCGATGTTGCGGCGCAGCTGCTCCACCTCCGCCTGGGCCTCCTCCAGCGCAAGGGACTTCATCTGCTCGTTTTCGCGGAGCTGCGCCACCTCGCGGGAGAGCGCCTCCTCGGAGTGGGTCGCCGACTGCGCCTGCATGCGCAGCGATTCAAGCTCGGACTGGAGCGCCTCCACCGCCTCGTCGTGAAGGCGCGTGTCCTGCTCCGCCTCCGCCACCGCCCGCTCCTGGTCCTGCAGCTGGTTCCGCAGGGTGTCCATCTCCTGCCGCGCCGTTTCGAGCACCCGCGACTTCTGCGTCTCGCTGGAGCGCAGCTGCTCCAGTTCCATAATCAGCCGCTGTTCCGAGTCCGCGAATTCGCTGGCCTGGCTCTGCAGGGACTCCAGCTCCTTCCGGAGCGTTTCGGCCTGGTCCTTGGTCAGCCGGTTTTTCGCCGTCTCCTCCGCAATCTTCGCCTCCCGGGCCTCCAGTTCAAGCCGCAGCCGCTCCATCTCGGAACGCGTGTTGTTCAGGTCGGCGCTCTTGCGCGTCTCGTTTTCGCGCAGTTGGTTCAGTTCCGCAGCCAGCGCCGCCTCCGACTGCGCCGCCTCCTCCGCAAGGCCCTGCAGCGTCTCAAATTCGTTCTTCAGCGCGGCCATCGCCTGCTCGCTCTCGCGGGCGCGGTTCTCGGCCGCGGCCACCTCCTGCTCCCGGTCAAGCAGGCTGTTTTGAAGCTGGGTCAGCTGCGCGCGCGCGTTGTCAAGCTCGTCCGACTTGTTGCGCTCGTTCACCCGGAGCTGCTCAAGCTCCGATTCAAGGCTCTCCCGCGCCGTGGCCGCCTTTTCCGACTCCTCCCGTATCCGGCCCAGCTCGTCCTTGATCAGCGCGATTTCCGCCTCGCGCTCCTGGTTGTGCGCCTGCGCCTCCGCCACCGCGCGCTCACGGTCAGAAAGCATCGTCTGGAGCTGCATCAGCTCGCCGCGCGCCTTGTTCAGCTCCTCCGTCTTCTCGTCGCCCTGGCTGCGGAGCCGGTCAAGCTCCTCGTTCAGGCGCTGCTCCGATGCCACCGCGCTCGCTGAGCGCTCCTGAAGCGTGGCCACCTCGCTCTCAAGTTTCGCCATCCGCTTTTCGCGGTCCGCAAGCTCGTCCTCGGCCTCCGCTATCGCGGACTCCCGCTCAAGCAGGGTGTGCTTGAGCGTGTCCAGCTCCTGGTGCGCGTTCTCAAGGGCCTGCGTGTTCAGCCGCTCCTGCTCCTTCAGCCGGTTCAGCTCATCCAAAAGCTGCTGCTGGCTGCGGGCGGACTCCTCGCGCTGGGACATGAACGATTCAAGCCGCGCCTGAAGCTGGGACACCGTGTCCTGAAGCGTCTCCTTGTCGAGCGTTTCCGCCTGGCGGCGGTCAAGCATCCCCTTTAGCGAACTCGCCCGGTTCGTCTGGTCCGTCACAAACTCCGCAAGCATGGCCGACTGGTCGATGTCGAAAAGATCGTCAAGGATGTCGCCCGCGGCGCGAATCTGGTCCAGCCGGTGCATCAGCTTCTCGCACTCGTGGACAGCCTCGTCCGTCCTGCCCAGCGCGGCAAGGTTCTCAATCCGCATCTGGTGGACCACCGGGCTGTTCGGCAGAAGGGGCGCCACGCTCTCAAGCGTGGCCAGCGCGTCCGGATGCCGCTGCTCCCGGTAAAGGGTGGCCGCCCGGCCGATTCTTTCCTCTATTTCCGCTGGATGCATACTTTGCCTTTTCCCTGTTGCTGGTCAACGTCTCTCCGCATACTAGGATAAATTATCGCGCCCTCTGATTCCAGTCCGCGCCCCCCTGTTGTGCAGGATGATATTTTGAGTCGTTTTGTGTCATGCTAGGGGCTTGGGATCAGGGTTCGGCGCGGCCGGGCGGACCGCCGTCCGCCGCCGGCCATTGTGCGTTTGTCCGCCCCTCCGAACCGGCGGCCAGGCTGGAGGTTGAAAGCGAACGTGTCTAACGAAGCGCCCGCAAGGTTTATTGTCTGCTCCAAATGCGGCCAGAAAATGAGGGTCGCGCCCAACGCCACCGCAACCGTCTTCAAGTGCGTCAAATGCGGCGCCCTTGTCGAATACAAGCAGCAGGCGGAACCCGCCCCGGAGCAGCAGCCCGAAAAAACCGCGGATCTCATCGATCCCTTCACCAAAACGCTGGTCGCCGCAAAGCTTGTGACCATCGATCATGTCATTGACGCGCTGGCGCACAAGAAGGTGCACGGGGGAAAGGTTTACGAAATTCTCCTGAGCCTTGAGCATCTCAACAAGGACGCCTTTCACTCTTTTCTCTCCAAACAGTCCGGCATTGCGGGCATCAGCCTCGCCCATTTCACCCTTGACCGCGCCCTGACCTCAATCATCCCCCAGGAAATGGTGATGCACCACCTCGCGCTGCCCATCACCCAGCTGGGAAAACTGCTCACCGTGGCCATGGTCAACCCACTCGACATGGAGGCCATCAACGAAATTCAGCAGTCATCCGGGCTCAAGGTGAAACCCATGCTCTGCACCTACAACGACTTTTTTGAGGTCGTGCAGAAGTATTACCGCCTGCCGGACGCCACAACAAACACCACAAGCCTGGAACTGCTCGGGCTGGGGAACCAGGAAAAGGCCGAAGAGGCAAAAACAGCTGAACCGAAAATGACCGGGCGGGAATCCGGTGCCGAGGCTCCCGACGGGCAGGATCAGGCCCCGGATCAAAAGCCCGCGCCGGTCGAACCCGCCGCCGGCAAGGCGGTGGAGAAGCTGTTCGCCGAAAAAATCCTCTCCCAGATTGATTCTCTCGAAAAACTCGAGTGTCCCGTCCGGCAAACCGGCCAGATTACCTCGCTTCTCGGCAAGGGACGGGACGGACTCCGCCAGATTGTCGGGATTCTGGGCGGCAATCCCCCCCTCACCGCAACACTGCTCGGGGCGGTCAACACCAGCGCCTACGGACTGGGCGGCAGCGTGGACAATCTGCCCGTCGCAATCGCGCTTATGGGCGAACAGGGAATCAACCTGCTGGCCACCAATGCGCGCCAGATGAACCAAATGCTGGAAAAGCATCTTTCCCTGCTTTTCAGGCATTCCCGGCTGGCCGGGGATGTCGCCGCCTTCCTCGCGGCGGAATGCGGAAGGACCATCCACAATGTCGCCCAGACCGCCGCGATGCTCTACCCGCTGGGCAGTTTCCTGCTGGCCCAGTTGGAGCCGGACGAATACCGCAAGATTGACCGGAGGCTGTATGGCCTGGGCCGCCTTCAGGCGGAAAGGCAGGTCTTTGGGGTGGGGCATGACGAGGTGGGTGGACGGTTGCTTGCCAAATGGGGCATCCCCCCCGTCATCGTCCATTCAATCCGTTCTTATGCGTCCCCTGCGGACGCCGCGGATTACAGTGATGTCGCCTCGCTGGTTTGCATCGCCACCCTCTGCGTAAACTGCGAGGGGGAATTCCAGAAGGACGCGGTGGCCCAGGCGATGCCGCTTATCAGCAATTTCGGACTCACGGCGAGCACCATCCAGCAAATCGTGGAGAAGGTCTCGGAATTCTAGTCCGCCTGGATTGGCCGGGTGCGGCGCTGCCCCCCCGGCGCGCCGCTCAGAAGTTTTCGCTGAAGAAATTGGCCACCAGCGCGGGGCATCCGTCACAGGCCGGGGAAATACGGTGTATCCCCTCCTCAACCGAATGGGGAAGTTCCTTGTCCTGCATGATCTGGCGGAGCTTTTTCTCAAGCACGCTGCCCATGTGGTACTGGTCTATCCCGTCAACCAGCCCGCAGGTGTACAGCATGCCGTTGGGGTTCACATAGATCATCTTCGCCGGACCCTGGCAATGCGGCTTGATTCCCTCGCTCTGCGGGTTGGCGGTCCAAAGCTGGATGCCCTCCTTCTCCAAATGACCAAGCGCGGGAAGCGCCTCACGGCGTATCAGAATGCGGACTTTGGAAAGGTCGAGGCTCTTGATGGACGCCAGCTCCTCCTCATTCACCTCCTCCACCGCAAGATGCAGTCCAACCATCATCCCGTGCGCATCCTGCGCCCAGCGGCAAATCTCCCACACGCCGTCATGCTGGGAAAGGCGCGTTGAAAGGGTCAGCACAACCCAGCTCGCGCCGAGGGAGGCCGCCTCATCCACGACATTCAGCCATTCTTCCATGCCAAGCTGCTTCGCACCTTCATCTTTGTAATGCATGATCCCTTCAGAGGACACGCAAATCCACAGGTAGGTCACCGCATCCGGCTTCCCCTCCTTGGAGTTGCGGCAGCAGGTTTTGATCTGTTGCTTGAAATTCTTGGCAAGTTCAAGGGGATTGTCGCTTTTGGGCTGCTTGGGCTTGGACACAGTAGTGCTCTCTTGTAATTCGATGTATTTGCCGTATAAACACATGGATGCAAGGATTTGACTGTGTATTTTATTGATTTTATCACTCAAGATTCAAATCAAATAAAATTCATTGCCAAACCTGATTACTAAAACAATCTCACCCACGTTTTCTTCCCGAAACTTGCGAAAAACATGGAACATCTGCAAATACAATAATCCACTACCCCAAACAGACAGCGCGGGAGATGGTATTGGCCGTAAGAGCGCCCTGTTTCTGCGCTGCCGGTCATTGCCTGTGGCCTCCCCTCGAATTGACCACGGAAAATGGTTGCGGCCTCCCGCACAAAAACGTCAAAATATCCCCGCGCGCTTGATACCGTTCTTCGCGCCAACCCAGGGAGTTATTGTCATGAAACACTTCTCTCGCAGGCATTTTCTGGCCGGAACCGCCCTTGCGGGGCTTGGACCGGCGGTGGCCTTCTCACCGGGACGCGTTGCCAACGCCGCCGCCGAGGTTTCGTCCGCCGGCGCGGGCATGAAACTGGGCATGGTCACCTACCAGATGGGCAAGGACATGTCCGTGGACGAGCTTATCGCGCTGTGCCAAAAAAGCGGCCTCGCCGGGGTGGAACTGCGCACCACACACGCCCACAAGGTGGAAAGTGATCTGACCGGGGCGCAGCGCGCCGAAGTGAAAAAGAAATTCGCCGACGCGGGCGTGGCCATTGCCGGTTTGGGCACCACCTTTGACTTCCACTCCAAAAACCCGGACGAGGTGCGCAAAAGCATCGAGGGCGCCAAGGAATACGCGCAGTTGGCCGCCGATGTGGGCGCACTTGGCATCAAAGTAAGGCCGAACGGCGTGCACAAGGACGAGGACCGGGAGAAGACCTACGAGCGCATCGGCAAATCCTTGGGCGAGGTGGCCGCCTCCGCCGCCGGCCTCGGCGTCCAGGTCTGGCTGGAGGTTCACGGCTCGGAAGGCTCAAAGGAACCCGCCAGCATCCGGAAGATGATTGACCACGCAGGCCATCCCAACGCCCTCGTCTGCTGGAACTGCAACGGCGGTGAAACCGACACCAACGGCAGCATCCGCGCCAATTTTGACCTGCTCAAGCACGTCATCGGCGAGGTCCACATCAACGACATCGGCCTCCCGAAATATCCCTGGCAGGAACTGTTCACCCTGCTCAAGGAAATCAACTACCAGGGCTTCTGTCTGGCGGAAATTGAATACAACCCCCAGCCTGAGCGCTTCATGGCGTATTACCGCACCCTTTTTGATCTCTACACAGGCCGTTACAGGGACCCAAATGCCTGATTTGTCCCCCGATTGCCGCCATCAAACGGACGCAGCCGCCGATCCCAACGGGTCGGCGGTTTTTGCCATGGGAGCCAACCCGGTGGACTCCCTGCCCGGCATCGGGCCGCAGCGTGCCGCCCTGCTGGCCTCCCTGGGCATCCTGACGCTTCAGGACCTCCTGTGCCATTTCCCCAGAACCTACCGGGATTACAGCCAAATCACCGCCGCCGCCGGGGTGGCCGAGGATGCGCTTGTCACCGTCACGGGCCGGGTGGTGCGCGCCAAAAACATCCGCCTGCGTGGACACCAGTCCCTGGCCCATGTGGTCATTGCGGACAACTCCGGGGAAATCGGCGCCTCCTTTTTCGGGCGCGGATTCCTTGCGGGCACCGTGTTCAAGCCGGGCACGCTCCTCACACTCACCGGAACCGCGGGGAAATACAACGGCGTTTGCCTGAAAAACCCGGAATATGAGGTCATGGAGGAGGAGGACGCCGCGCTCATCCACACCGGCCGCATCGTGCCCGTCTACCGGCTCTGCGACGGACTCACCCAGCGGATGATGCGCCGGTGGATCCGCGACACCCTGGACGCGCTCCCCCCCGCCTTCCCGGACATGCTGCCCGCCGAAATAATGCGGCATTTTTCAGTCCCTTCGCGCCGCGATGCAATGGAATGCGTTCATTTCCCCCCCTCCATGGAATCCGCCGCGCTGGGCAGGCGTCATTTCATCATCGAGGAGCTTTTCCTTCTCCAATGCCGCCTGCTGCACCTTCGTGGACTGCGCCGTTCGGGCGGTTTGGGGGTGAAGCACACCCTCAACGGGCCGTTTCTGAAAAACCTGGCGGGGCTGCTCCCCTTCTCGCTCACCCGCTCACAGGAAAAGGCTGTTTCGGAAATCCTGGGGGACATGTGCTCCAACAATCCCATGCTGCGCCTCCTGCAGGGGGATGTGGGCTGCGGAAAAACCGTGGTTGCCGCCCATGCCGTCGCGGCATGCGCCGATTCAGGATGCCAGACCGCCCTCATGGCGCCCACCGAAATCCTGGCCGCGCAGCACGCCGTCACCCTCCGCGCGCTCCTCGAACCCCTCGGGTTGCGCGTGGAGGTGCTCACCGGTTCCACGCCCAAATCGGCCCGGCTCCGCCGGGACATCGCCGCCGGGGCCGTGCATGTGGTGGCGGGCACCCACGCGCTGATTCAGGAGAACACCCTTTTTGACCGCCTTGGCCTGGTGGTCATTGACGAGCAGCACCGCTTCGGCGTGGTGCAGCGCGGCGCGCTCGCCGCAAAGGGGAAGCACCCCGACATCCTCCAGATGACCGCCACCCCCATCCCGCGCACCCTGGCGCTCAGCCTCTACGGGGACATGGATGTCTCCGTCATTGACGAGCTGCCCCCGGGCAGGATGCCCGTCAAAACCCGCGTTGTCCCCGCCGCAAAACTCGCGGACATGCACCGCTACATCCGGGAGCAGGCGGAACTGGGCATGCAGGCCTACATCATCTGCCCGCTTGTGGAGGAGTCGGCGCGCCGCGCCGAAATCACCCCGGTCATCCGGCATTTCCAGGAACTGTCCGCAGGCCCCCTCTCCGGTGTTGACACCGCCCTGCTCCATGGCAGGCTGCCCGCCGCCGAAAAGGAGGAAATCATGCGCCGCTTCAGGGACGGTAATGTCGCCGTCCTCTTCGCCACCACGGTGGTGGAGGTCGGCGTGGACGCGCCGAATGCCACCATCATTGTCATCGAAAACGCGGGCTCCTTCGGCCTCACCCAGTTGCACCAGCTCCGCGGCAGGGTCGGGCGCGGCTCCCGCCAGTCCTATTGTTTTCTCACCGGCGACAAGAACACCCCGGAGGGCCGGGAGCGTCTTGCCGTCCTCTGCCGGCATTCCAGCGGGTTTGACATCGCGGAGGAGGACCTCCGTCTGCGCGGGCCGGGCGAAGTTTTTGGCCTGCAGCAATCCGGCATGGACAATGCCCTCCTCGCCGACCTGCTCGGCGATGTGCGCCTTCTCCAGGAAACCCGCTCCCTCGCCGCAGATTACCTCTTGAATAATCCTGATTATTATGATAATATAACTGAGCATATCGCCCGTGCCGGTCACACGCGGCGGTTGGCCACCATGGATTTTTTTGAAAATGTGGCACCTTCGCTCCTCTAACAGTGTCTATTTGTCAATAGTATTGACCTGATACGGAAAAAGTTGATACGATTAACTGGTAAGGTAGAATTGGTTTGCACATGTCCGGCGCGCAGCCGGAATCAAACAGACGGGGTGGAAAAAGTGGCAGACGCGCCGGTCGCAACACGCTCAAGGGAGTTTGAGCAGCAGGTTTTGGAGCATGTGGACATGCTTTATGCCGTTGCGTTGCGTCTCACCCGAAACCCCGCCGACGCCGAAGACCTCACCCAGAACACCTTTGTGAAGGCGCTCCGCTTCCACGACAAGTACCGCGAGGGCACCTACATCAAGGCATGGCTCCTCACCATCCTGCGCAACACCTTCATCAATGAGTACCGCCGGAAGACCCGCCGTCCCGCCGAAGTGGAGCTGTCCGGCTTGGAATCCGCCCCGGAAACCACCCCCGATCCGGAGGTTTTTTTCGAGCCACGCCGCGGAAACCGCGAAGATCTGCTCGAACTGGTGGATGATCCCGTGAAAAAGGCCATCGAATCCCTGCCCGACGACTTCCGCAACGCGGTGATCATGGCCGACCTTGAGGACATGTCCTACAAGGAAATCGCCACCATCATGAATTGCCCCCTTGGCACGGTCATGTCCCGCCTCTACCGCGGCAGGAAACTGCTCCGCGAAATGCTGGAGGAATACGCCCGCGAACGCCGCTTTGTGGGCGGAGCCGCCGAATATTCCTGAGTTCAGGCCCTCTTCCAAAAGGCGGGAATAAAAAGCACGCAAATGCTGAAGAACTCCAGCCGCCCCATCACCATCATGAGCGACAGAAACCACTTCCCCGCGTCGGGCACAAACGAGTAGTTGGCCACCGCGCCCACCAGCTCCATGCCGGGGCCGATGTTGTTCACCGTCGCCACCACCGAGGTCAGCGCCGTCTGGAAGGGCAGCCCCAGCCCGGACATGAACACCGTTCCCGCAATCAGCACGGACATGTGTATCACAAAAAACACATGCACCATGTGCTGCACATCCGGCGTCACCACCGCGCCGTTCACCCGCAGCACGCGCACAGTTTTCGGACGAAACAGTTTTTCAAGCTGGAGCCACACCATCTTGGCCAGAATCACCACGCGGACGACCTTGGTGCCCCCCGCCGTGGACCCCGAACAGGCCCCGATAATCATAAGCATCACCAGCAGCGCCCGCGAAAAATAGGGCCACAGGTTGGAGTCGTCCGTGGCGAATCCCGTGGTGGTCATGATGGTGGAAACCTGGAAGGCGGAGACCCGCAGCGCATGGCCGAAACCGTATTCCCGCGCGCCCATGGCGCCCGGCGTTGACTTGTCCGCCTCCACCGTTCCCTGCACCCCCGTGAGGTTCACCGCTATCAGCAGCGTGGCCGCCGCCAGGATGATCAGGTACCACTTCAGTTCGGTGTTCCTGAAAGGCGCCTTCCAGTCCCCCTTCAGCATGGCAAAGTAAATGCCGAAATTCGCGCCAGCAACCACCATGAAAAAGATGATGATGATTTCCGCCGCCAGGCTGTCAAAGGCCGCGACACTGCTGTTTCGCGTGGAAAAACCGCCCGTGGAAAGGGAGGCGAAGGTGTGGCAGAGCGCGTCGAAAAGATCCATGCCCGCCAGCATGAGCAGCGCCGTCTGCACGACGGTCATGCCCAGGTAAATCTTGTACAGCAGCGCCGCCGTGTCCTGGATGCGCGGCATCAGCCCGCTCTTGTCCACCCCCGGCACCTCCGACCGGTACAACTGCTTGCCGCCCGCGCCCAAAAAGGGAAGCACCGCTATCAACAGCACGATAATCCCCATCCCCCCGAGCCAATGGGTCAATGCGCGCCAAAACAGCAGGCTCCTGTCCACAGACTCCACGTCGGCCAGCACGGAGGCGCCCGTGGTGGTGAAGCCCGACATGGTCTCGAAATAGGCCTCCGCAGGGGTCATCAGCCCGGAGAAAACATAGGGCAGCCCCCCGAAGCCCGCGACCAGCAGCCAGCCCAGCCCCACCAGTGCGATGCTCTCGCGCTCGTACATCCGGGGCCGCGCCCTCCTGCCGGCGGCATACAGCACCCCGCCACAGGCAAGCGCGACGGCGATGGACCCCAAAAAGGCCATCAGGGAGTGGTGCTCCTCATACCAAATCGCCCAGCCGATGGGAAAAACCATGGGCAGTGACAGCGACGCCACCAGCATGCCCAGATTTTTTGACAACAGCAGATAATTCATGACGAAATACTTGTTTCCCTGTGAAAACGGTCGGCGGCGAACACACGCCGGTTCCCGTAAAGTTACCTTATCACGCCGATTTTATCAAGAAGGGCGGAATGGTCAGCCCCGTTTCCAGAAAGAGGGCAGGAAAAAGACCAGAATGCTGAAGAATTCCAGCCGCCCCGTCACCATCACCAGCGACAGGAAATACTTGCCCACCGCGGGGATGAACTGGAAATTGGCCACCGGCCCCACAAGTTCAAGCCCCGGCCCCGTGTTGTTCAGACAGGCCACCACGGACGAAAAGGCCGTCTGCAGCGGCAGCCCCAGCAACGACATCACCAGCGTGGCGAAGGTAAAAAAGGACACATACACCAGGAAAAACGAGAGCACGCTGTACTGCACATCCTCGGAGATGATCTTCCCGTCCACCCGGATGGCGTGGATCGTGTGGGGCCGGAAGGTGCGCTTCAACTGTTGCGTTGCGATTTTGAACAGGATGATCACGCGGATGATCTTCATTCCGCCCGCCGTGGACCCCGCGCAGCCCCCCATCATCACCACCACCAGGATCAGAATCCGCGAAAAATAGGGCCACAGGTTCATGTCGGCGCTGAAAAAACCCGTGTTGGTCATCATCGTGCTGACCTCAAAGGACGCGTGCCGCAGCGCCTGCGGCGCCGAATAATCAAAGGCGCCCATGGCCCCCGGCGTGGAGGTGTCCACCGCCACCGCCCCCTGCGCCCCGAGCAGGTTGAGGGTCACCATCAGCACCGTGCAGGCGTAAATGCCCATGAACACGCGCCATTCCGTGTCCCTGAACATGGAGCGCCAGTTGCCCTTGGCCATGGCGTAGTAAAGCGCGAAGTTGGTGGCCCCCAGGAGCTGGAACACGTTGATGATTATCTCGATGGGCACGCTGTCATAGGCCGCCACGCTCATGGTGCGCGTGGAGAAACCGCCCGTGGCCAGCGCCGCGAAGGTGTGGCACGAGGCGTCGAAAAAATCCATGCCCGCCGCCATCAGCAGGGTGATCTGGATCACCGTCAGCCCGGTGTAGATTTTGTACAGGATGACCGCCGTGTCCTTGATGCGCGGCCGCAGGCCGTCCTTGTCGATGCCCGTGGCCTCGGAACGGCACAGCATCTTCCCCCGGATGCCGATAATCGGCAAAATCGCCACTATCAGCAGCACGATGCCCAGACCGCCCAGCCAGTGGGTCAGCGCGCGCCAGAACAGGATGCTCTTCGCCACAGGCTCCAAAACGGGTATCACCGACGATCCCGTGGTGGTGAAGCCCGACATGGACTCGAAATAGGCGTCCGCAAAGGGCATCATCCCCGCGAACCAGAAGGGCAGCGCGCCCACACCCGCGGTGATCAGCCAGCCCAGCCCCACCAGCGCGATGCTCTCCCGTTCGTACATGCGCTTCGGCGCGCGCAACCCCAAAAGCACCAGCCCCGCGCCAAGCGCAACCGTTGCCAGGATTGATTTGCCAAAGGCCGCCAGGGCGGCCCACTCCCGGTACCAGAAGCACCAAAGGGAGGAGAGCGCCAGCCAAAGCACCATGGACAGCACGAAATAGCCCAGGTATCGGAAAACCAGACGGTGGTTCATCTATTTTCTGCCCTGGAGAAACCTTCGCACTGATTCCGCGTTTTTCGTGGTGGCAACCACCACCACGCCGTCCCCCGGCTGGAAAGTGTCGTAACCGCTGGGAACTATCACCTCGTTGCCCCGCAAAATGTTCGCCACCAGCGCCGCATCGAAAACGCCCCCGCCGATGTCCTTCAACTGACGGCCCGCCACGGGCGACTTCTCGTCCAGGGTCAGCTCGAAAACCTCCACGTCCCCCTCGCCCAGAAAGGCCGACGCGGTGACGCGGTTCTGGTGGACAATCTTCTGGATGCTGTTGGCGAAGGACGAACGGGGGGTGATGGCGACGTCAATGCCCAGTTTCACCACCAGCGGCGCGAAATCCGGCTGGTGCACCACCGCCGCCACGTGCTTCACACCCACCTCCCGCGCCAGCACCCCCGCCATGATGTTCCGCTCGTCGTCCTCGGTCGTGGCCACAAACACGTCGTACTCGCCCAGGTGCTCCTGCTCCAGCGAAACCCGCGAACTCGTGTCCCGGTTCACCACCTTCACATGGAAGAAGTCCCGCGCCGCATCCTCGCAGCGTTCCGCGTTCTTGTCGAAGAGCTTCACCGTCTGCGACCGGTTGTCCAGCGCGCGGGCGATGAGCTTGCCGATGGTGCCCGCGCCGAATATGGCGACCCGCTTCACCTCCGGCGAGTCCGCGAAGAGGCGCTGCGCGCCCGCAATTTTCTCCTTCGTGCCGAGCAGGGTCACCTTGTCCCCGGCCTTGATCAGGGTGTTGCCCCGGGGGATGATGCTATCCCCCGCCCGGCCAATCACCCCCGCCAGCACGCCGCTGCCCGCCTCAAACACCTCGCCCACGGTCCTGCCGTCCGCGGGCCTGCCCGCCTCGGCCAGAAGCTGCCGAAGCTGCACCTTCCCCCGGCAGAATTCCTCGCTCGCAAGCACGCCCGGGTTCTCGATGTAGTTGATGATGTCGTGCGCCGTCAGCGCGTCCGGGCTCAGCAGGTGGTCCACGCCCAGGAAGCCCTCGTACAGGAAACGCGACTCGATGTACTCGGGGTTGTCCACCCGCGCCACCGCCTGCTTCGCGCCGAGACCCTTTGCCGCGTTCGCGGCGATGAGGTTCACGTTGTCGTTGCCCGTGCACGCGATGAACAGGTCCGACTCGTCCACGCCCAGCGACTGGAGCAGCAGCACCGACGTGGCGTCGCCCACCGCCGTGCGCGCGTCAAGCTCGAAATCAACCACCTCCCGCCGCTGCGGGTTCCTGTCTATCACGGTGACGTCCTGGCCGCCGGCGCACAACAGCCGCGCCAGATGGAATCCTACACGTCCTGCGCCTGCAATCTGGATGTTCATGGGTCCTCCCGGAAGAACTGCCTTGGGAAGTTGCGGACGACGGCTTGCGCCGTGTGTAATTGCGAAAGTATAACATAATCCGCAGATACCGCAAGGAAAATTTGCCTTCTTTCACCCCGCCGTGATTGATGCGATAAACACCGGTTTTGTATACTATACAAACAACCTTTCACCGCCGCCCCGTGCGGCGCCCGTGACGACACCCACAAGGAGAGCCGCCCCGATGGCTGATCCGATGAATTCTGACATGACCCTGAGCGGCGCGGCAGGCCGCGCCCCTTTTCCCAAATCACGCAAGGTTTGGCTGACAGGCTCCGATCCCTCCATCCGCGCGGCCATGCGCGAGGTGCTCCAGTCCCCCACCCTCTCCCGGGACGGGCAGGTGCTGGAGGAGAATCCGCCCATCCTTGTCTATGACACCTCCGGACCCTACACGGATCCCGACGCGCGGATTGACCTCCAACAGGGGCTGCCCCCCCTGCGCCGCCCCTGGATTGAGCGGCGCGGAGACACCCAGCCCGTCACCCCCGCCATCCCCTCCTTTTTCGCCGGACACACCGCGCGCCGCGCAAAACCGGGCGCGCAAATCACCCAGATGCAGCTCGCCCGCCGGGGGCTCATCTCGCCGGAAATGGAGTATGCCGCCCTCCGCGAGAACATGAACGCCGAAAAATACCCCGAAGCGCTCCGGCGGCAGCACCCCGGCCAGCACTGGGGACGCCCCATGCCGCCGTCAATCACCCCGGAATTCGTCCGCGACGAGGTGGCCGCCGGCCGCGCCATCATCCCGGCAAACATCAACCATCCGGAAGTGGAGCCGATGATCATCGGCCGCAATTTCCTCACCAAAATCAACGCCAACATCGGCAATTCCGCCATCAGCAGCTCCGTTTCCGAGGAGGTGGAGAAGATGGTCTGGGCCATCCGCTGGGGCGCCGACACGGTCATGGACCTCAGCACCGGCCCGAACATCCACGAAACGCGGGAATGGATTCTGCGCAACTCTCCCGTGCCCATCGGCACCGTCCCCATCTACCAGGCCCTGGAGAAGGTGGAGGGCGGCGCGGAGGACCTCACCTGGGAGCTGTTCCGCGACACCCTCATAGAGCAGGCGGAGCAGGGCGTGGACTATTTCACCATCCACGCCTGCGTCCTCTGGCGCTTCGTCCCGGAAACCATGAACCGCCTCACCGGCATCGTCAGCCGGGGCGGCTCCATCATGGCGCGCTGGTGCCTGGCCCACCACAGGGAAAACTTCCTCTACACCCACTGGGATGAGATGTGCGAGATTCTCGCCGCCTATGACATTGCCGTCTCCATCGGCGACGGGCTCCGTTCCGGCTCCATCCACGACGCCAACGACGCGGCCCAGTTTGGCGAGCTGCAGGTGCAGGGCGAACTCACCCGCCGCGCCTGGGACTTCGGCGTGCAGGTCATCAACGAGGGCCCCGGCCACATCCCCATGCACCTCATCAGGGAAAACACGGACAAGCAGTCCGAATGGTGCATGGACGCGCCCTTCTACACCCTGGGGCCCCTCACCACCGACATCGCGCCCGGTTACGACCACATCACCTCCGCCATCGGCGCGGCCATGATCGGCTGGTACGGCGCGGCCATGCTCTGCTATGTGACCCCAAAGGAGCACCTCGGCCTGCCCAACCGCGACGACGTGCGCGAGGGCGTGGTCACCTACAAGCTGGCCGCCCACGCGGCGGATCTGGCAAAGGGCGTCCCCGGCGCGCAGGTCCGCGACAACGCCCTGAGCAAGGCCCGCTTTGAATTCCGCTGGGAGGACCAGTACGCCCTCGCCCTCGACCCCGAAAGGGCGGTCGCCATGCGCGGCGAAACACTGCCCGAGGCCGGACACAAGCTCTCCCATTTCTGCTCCATGTGCGGCCCCAAATTCTGCAGCATGGAAATGTCCCACGCCGTGCGCGAATACGCCCGCCGCGGGGGCATCTCGGAGGAGGAGGCCCTGAAAAGGGGCGCGGAGGAGCGCTCCCGCGACTTCCTGAACCAGGGCGGCGAACTGTACCGCAAGATTTGACCGGGAAACGGCACCAGTGAAAATCGGCGTCATTGACATAGACCGTCCCCTCTGCCTCGCCCCCATGGAGGATGTGTCCGATCCCCCCTTCCGGCGCATCTGCAAGGAGCAGGGCGCGGACCTGATGTACACCGAATTCGCCAACTGCGAGGCCCTCGTCCGCAATGTGGGCAGGGAATGCCGCAAGCTGGAGCTGGACGACCGCGAGCGGCCCATGGCCGTCCAGATTTACGGCAGCGCCGAGGACTCCATGGAGCGTGCCGCCGCCATGGCGCAGGATTCCGGCGCGGACTTTGTGGACATCAACTGCGGCTGCTGGGTGAAGAAAATCGCCAACCGGGGCGACGGTGCCGGGCTGCTCCGCGATCTGGGCAAGTTTGAGGCGGTGGTCCGCGCCGTAATGAAGGGAACAACGCTGCCCGTCACCGTGAAAACCCGCCTCGGCTGGGACCACAGCAGCATTGTCATCCTCGACGTGGTGCGGATGCTGGAGAATCTGGGCGTGGCCGCCCTCACCCTGCACTGCCGCACCCGCTCCCAGGGTTACACCGGCCACGCCGACTGGTCCTGGCTGGCTCGGGTAAAGGAGGTCTCCCCCCTCCCGCTCATCGCCAACGGCGACATCAACACCCCCGAGGACGCCGCCGCCTGTTTTAATCTTGGCGCGGACGGGGTGATGATTGGACGCGGCGCGATTCACAGCCCATGGATCTTCCGGCACATGCGCCACTATCTGGACACCGGCGAACTGCTTCCGGAGCCCTCCCTGGAGGATCGCGTGGAAATGTGCATCCGCCATCTGGCGGACACCGTCGCCTACAGGGGTTCGCCGCGCGGCATCTTCACCTTCCGCCGCCATTATGCGGGTTATCTCAAGGGCGTCCCCGGTGTCGCCCAGGTGCGAAGGGATCTCATGGAACTGGAGGAAATTGCTCCAATCGTGGCGCGGCTGCGCCGTTTCATGGAAGAATACAGGGAGAGGCTTTCCGCGCCCCCGGCGGAATAACCAGAGGAGGACCGGCCATGCTGGAGGAACTGAAGAACGAGGTTTGCGAGGTCAACCTCATGCTGGTCGAGGAGGGGCTGGTGACGCAGACCTGGGGCAACGCCAGCGCCATCGACCGCGCTTCCGGGCTGGTCGCCATCAAACCCAGCGGCATCCCCTACGACGAACTCGCCCCGGAGCATGTCGTGCTGGTCAACCTGGAGGGGGCCGTGGTTGAGGGCGGGCTCAAGCCCTCCGTGGACACCCCGGCGCATCTGGAACTCTACAAGGCCTTCCCCGGCATCGGCGCGGTGGTGCACACCCACTCCCACTATGCCACCAGTTTCGCCCAGGCCAGAAAACCCATCCCCTGCTTCGGCACCACCCACGCGGACTATTTCTTCGGCGAGGTGCCCGTAACCGGCGCGCTCACCCCGGAGGAGGTGGAAAAGGACTACGAGCGGAACATCGGCCTCCTGATCATCCGCCGTTTCAATGGGATGGATCCCCTCGACTGTCCCGGTGTGCTCACCGCCGGACATGCGCCCTTTGTCTGGGGCAAACACCTCCACCACGCGCTGGAAAACGCCGTTGTGCTGGAGGAACTGGCGCGCATGGCCTTCCACACCACCCTCATGAACCCCGATGCGGCCCCGCTGGAGCCGCACCTCCTTTCAAAACACTTCCTGCGCAAGCATGGAAAGGGCGCCTACTACGGCCAGAAAACGCCGGAGAACAATCAATAATGAAACGTGTCGCGGTCATCATGGCGGGCGGCTCCGGTGAGCGCTTCTGGCCCCTTTCCCGGGGCAACCGGCCCAAGCAGCTCCTTCCACTGGGCAACGACGGGCGCACCCTCCTCGCCGATGCGGCCCACAACATCACCCCCATGATCCCCCTTGGTGATGTCTATATTGTCACAGGCCGCCCCCTGCGCGACGCGGTGGTGGAGGCGGGCGTCGTTCCCGCTGAAAATGTGCTCGCCGAACCGGCCAAACGGAACACCGCCGGATGCCTCGCCTATGTGGCAGCCCATCTTCTGGCCTTTTCAGGGGAATCCCCCGAAAACCTGTCCATGACCGTGCTCACCGCCGATCACCGCATCGTGCAGACGGACGCCTTCCGCGAAAGTGTCCGCGCCGTGCTGGAAACGTCGGAAACACGGCCCGTTCTCGGCGTGGTGGGCATCACCCCCACCCGCCCCGAAACAGGTTACGGCTACATCGAACTCGCGGAGAATGCCCCGGATCTGCCCGATGGTGTCTTCGCCGTCGAGCGGTTCCGGGAGAAACCGGATGCGCAAACCGCCGCGGCCTATGTCGCCTCGGGCCGTTTCCTTTGGAACAGCGGCCTTTTCATCTGGCGGCTTTCAACCTTCCTCGGCGAACTGGAACAGGCCAGCCCCGTGCACGCACAGTGCGTGCGGGAAATGGCCGCCGCCATGCGCGCGGGCGACACCGCCGCGGCGGACGCCCTCTTTGAACAACTGCCAAACATTTCCATTGACTTTGCGCTCATGGAGAAAACACGCCGGATTGTGGTGGCGCGCGGAGCCTTTGACTGGGATGATGTCGGGGTGTGGGAGGCCTTCGACCGCCTTTACCCGAAAGACGCCGATGGGAATGTCGCCGTGGGGGCCCCGGTGCTGGTGGACGCCAAAGACAACCTGGTATGGCGCAATCCCGACGCGGCCCATGTCGCCGTGGCCGCCGTCGGCGTGGAAAACCTGGTCATCGTGGTCTGCGGCGACGCCGTGCTGGTCATGCCCAAGGACCGCGCCCAGGACGTGCGCGAAGTGGTCGCAAGACTCAGGGAAAATGGCATGCCACAGGTGTGACCCGTCACACCCGCGCGCCCCGGCCCATCACCGTCAACACCATCAGCGCCATCCCCGCAAGGAAGAGATCACCGAGGCGCTTCTTGATTTCCTCCACCGTGAACAGGGACTTGCCGCCGCACGAGCAGCCGCCGCCTGACTCGCCTTCTTCCGGCCCCTTTGAAACCACCAGCGCAACCGGGGTGCCCGGTGCAACCTGGGCGGCGGCCGCGGGATTCTGGCCAGTCACCACACCGGCGGGCGCTTCGTCACTAAACGCCTCCGTCACATTCCCCGCGGTCAGCCCGGCGGAACTGAGCATCCCCTGCGCGGCGCTCTGCGTCTGTCCGATCACGTTGGGCACGGGCACGGTGGCCGGGGGGGCTTCCCCCTTGGAGACCGTCAGGTTCACCGCCGTTCCCGCCGCCGCCTGCGCGCCCGCCGCCGGAGCCTGGCTGATGACCTGTCCTTCCGGTACGGTGTCGCTGAATTGTTCGGTCACCGTGCCAACGGTCAGCCCCGCGCTGGAAATGGCGGACGCCGCCGCGGACTGCGCCTGACCGGTGACATTGGGGACTGTAATTGGAACACCCATCGAAATAACAAGAGAAACCAGCGTTCCCGGAGCGGCCGGCGTGCCTCCCGCCGGGTTTTGGCCCATGACCTGCCCCTGCGGAATGGTGTCGCTGAACTGTCCCGCCACAACCCCCACCGCCAGCGAGGCCGCCGTAATCTGCGCGGTGGCCGCCGCCTCCGTCAGCCCCACCACGGCGGGCACCGATGACAGGCCCTTTGAAACCACAATGGACACCGCCGTCCCCGGCACGGCCAGCGTGCCCGCCGCCGGATTCTGGCTGATGACCTGCCCGGCGGGAATGGTTCCATGGAACTGCTGCGTCACCGTGCCAAGGGTCATGCCCGCGCCGGTGATCGCCGTGGTGGCCGCCGCCTGGGTGAGGCCGGCCACATTCGGCACCGGATCCTTCTCGGTCACCTGGATGGTTTTCTGTGCCTGAACCTTCTGGCTTGTGGCCAGCAGGGTGGCCTCGGCGCGCAGCGTGTGGCTGCCCGCAGTGACGGGCACTGTCAGTGGGAACTGTCCCGCCTGGTTGATGGACACGCCCCGAGGCACATCGTCCACAAAATACTCCACCTGCACGCCCCCCGCGCCGGGATTGGTGCAGGAACCCGTGTTGTTGAAGCTCACCGTGGCCGAGAGCGGCACGTTCGCGGGCATGGCGGACGCGCTCACCTCGCCCGTGGGGCTCGTGATCACCACCGCCGCAAGCGGGCAGGGGGGCGCGGCCACGGCGTCCACATTGACCCAGCCGATGTCGTCCAGCACGCCGATGTCAACGGTGGAATAGGTCCGCTTCATCATTCCGTTCGAATAGGCCGGCTCCATCACATGGCTTCCCGTGATGGTTCCCGTACGCCAGTGCTGGAGGCTGGTGCCCGGCAGAAAAGGGTTTGCGCTCACGATGGGCGGATTCACCCCCCCGTAGGCGAGCCGGGCGGAGGCGCCCTCAAAGACCAGGCCGTTTCCGGTCAAGTCGGCCGCCAAAACGGAAAACACGGGCGGCGTCCCTGATATCACATTTGTCCCGTTCGACTTGGCGAGAAAACCGTCGAAAATGGTGTAGGTGCCGGAGGCTCCCTGGCCGTTGGACTTGATCAGGGAGATGAACCCCAGGGCGTGGGTGATCTCATGGAGGGCCACCGATATCAGGTCAATCTTGTCCGCGTCGGTCGTGCCCGTGCCTGTGTACCAGGAGAAACCGGACCAGTTGAAGAAGAGCCCCATTTCGGCGTACCCCGAAAAGGGCTTGGTGGAGGTGGTCACGCGATCAAACACCGCGCCGCCCGTGAGGCCGGGGGTAAGGGTGAACAGCGGCCCCCCCTGCGCAATCGCCGTCACGCCGGGGGCGGTGCTGCCCAGCACAACGTCCACCTGTCCCGTTTCATTCAGCACGTCCGCCACATAATCAAAGGCGTCCGCCAGCCGGTCCAGCCGTTCCGTCCCAAGGGCGCCCGCCCGGAATCCGGCGCCCGGCGCGTCCGTCACATACAACCGGAAGGTCATGCCGTCCTTGCCCGCATCCATCACATACTCGGCGGGAACCAGCTCGTATTCCTCCACCCCCTTGTCAATCTTGCCGTCGCTCCAGAGGATGAACGGTTCCTGTGCGAACGTGGAAATGATGGGAATGAGAATAAGAGTCACCGCCAAAAGAGGTGAAACACGTCCCGGCCTTGTGGAAAGGAGCACCATATGAAAATCCCGCACGTTTCTGCCAATACAGCCGAAACACGCGGTTTTCTCATAATTATTTCCCAAACCCGGCAATTCCGCCGGATTAGGGGGCAGCCGCCCCATAGTCCACCGTCTGGTGTTCCCCCCCGTCGAGGTGGCGCGCAAGGATGAACAGGTAATCACTCAGCCTGTTCACAAAGGCAAAAAGCCCCTCCGCGTCAAAGCCCGGCTCGGCCTCCTTCAGGGCCACCAGCCGCCGTTCGAAGGTGCGCGCCGAAGTGGCCGCAATGTCCGCCAGCGCCGCCGTGGTGTTGGCGGCGGAAACCACAAAAGCCCTGGGAAGCGGGGTCATCCCCTCAAGCCTGGCCTGTTCCGCCTCAAGTTTTTTCAGGTGCCCCCCGCCCACCTCGCCCCTGCGCCATTCCGGGTGCTTTTTCAGGGGATCGCTAATCTCCGCACCCATGAGAAAACAAACATGCAGCAGCCACCAGAGGCATTCCGCCTCCGCGGCATGGCCGCCGCCGGGTTTCTCCCGCAATGCCAGCCGGAGCAGGCAAAGCTGCGCGCGAAACGCGTCCAGCGCGCCCACCGCCTCCATGACGGGATGGGACTTGGGCACCCGGTCCCCGCCCAAAGACCGGGTCATGCCGCCGTCCCCGTAATGGGTTGTCACCTGTGATTTCATGCCGTCCGCCTCATTCCAGGGTGATGCCCACGGGACAATGGTCGGAACCGGGCACCTCGTCATTGATCCATGCCGCCTTGACGCGCGGCGCGAAGGCCCTGTTCACGCAGTGGTAGTCTATTCTCCAGCCGATGTTCTTGGGACGGGCGTTTGCCCGGTAGGACCACCAGGAATATTGCACCTTGTCCGGGTTGAGGTGGCGGAACGTGTCCACATAGCCCCGCTCCAGAAAGGCCGTCATGGCCTCCCGCTCCTCGATGTAATAGCCCGCGTTGTTCTCGTTTTCCTTGGGCCGCGCCAAATCCGCCGGGGTGTGGGCGATGTTGAAATCACCGCAAAGAATGACGTTTTTGCCCTTCTTCACCAGCTTGTCGGCCATCGTGCCGATGGCCCCGCAAAAACGCAGCTTGTAGTCCAGGCGCTTCCGCTCCGACTGGCTGTTCGGCCAGTAGCCGTTCAGCACCACATAGTCGCCAAAATCCGCCGCCTGCACCCGGCCCTCGTCGTCAAATTCCGCCAGGCCCATGGTTTCCACCGAACGGGGCGCCACCCGCGCGTAAATGCCGGTGCCGCTGTACCCCTTTTTTTGGGCGGGGTTCCAATAGGAACTGTAACCATGCGGGGCCAACAGTTCCGCATCCAGCTCGTTCGGCATCACCCGCGTCTCCTGAAGGCACAACACATCGGGGCGGGTTGCGCTGAACCACTCCATGAAGCCGTTCTTCAGCGCGGCGCGCAGGCCGTTCACGTTCCAGGAAAGTATCGTCGTCATCCGTCTTCTCCATTCAAACAGCGGTGAATCCCCAGCATACCCGCCCCGCATGCCCGATGCAACCGGTGCGCGGCGGCCTTTATTCCGGCGCTTGCCCGGAACCGGCCCGGCCATGGTAGACTGGTTGCCACTGATGTGGAGTCGCTCGAAGAATGTTTGAAAACAAGACCTCCCTTCTCCTTGCCCTGGCGGTGGGGGTGATTGCCCTGTTGCTGCTGCCCACCGCCTACAATGCCGGAAAAAACGCGGCGCTGCGGCAGGGCCAAGCAAAGGAACAACCGGCGGAAAGCCCCGCACCCGCACCGGCCCCCGCACCGGAACCGGAAGCCCCGCCGCGCGCCCCCCTGCCCCCGGAAATTCTGGACAAGCTCCTCTACGGCATGACCTATGCGCAGGTGGTGGAAAAGACCGGCTGCGAGGCGGACGAGACGGAAAGCGAGTACGACCGGGGCGAGGCGGGCTACACCTCGCCGACCCTCACCGTCTGGCGAACCTGGAAAAACCCAGACGGCTCCCTCCTGAAGGTGGGGTTCGTTGATGAGAAACTTGACCAAAAACGCTTTGTCACCAGGGACCAACCGGAGGAGGAACAATGAAACCCCTTGCGCTGCTGCTCACCGCCGTGATTTTTGGCCTTCCGGCCCTTGCCGAACCCGTCACACTCCGTGTGATGTCCTTCAACGTCCGCTACGGCACCGCGATGGACAAGGAAAACGCATGGCCAAAACGGAAGGACATTCTGGTCAACTGCATCCGCACCGCCAACCCCGACCTCCTCGGCGTTCAGGAATGCCTTGATTTCCAGGCAAAATACATCGCCGAACAGATTCCGGATTTTGACTGGGTCGGCATCGGGCGCGACAAGGGCGGCAAGGGCGAGATGACCGCCGTCTTTTACCGGAAAAGCCTGCTGGAGAAAAACGATGCCAGGCATTTCTGGCTCAGCGAAACCCCGGACGTCCCCGCCTCGGTTTCATGGGATTCCAGCCTCACCCGCATGGCCACCATGCTGAAATTCACCCACAAGCCCTCCTCGCGTCCCCTCGTTTTCGTGAACACCCACCTTGACCACAAGGGCGAACAGGCCCGGCAGCAGGGCATTGGCGTGATTGACGCCCAGACTGCCGCCTATGCGCCGGATCTGCCCCTCATTCTGACGGGCGACTTCAATGCGGCGGGCGGTCTGAGCAAACCCCACGCCATCGCGATTGAGAAGGGTTTCAAGGATTCATGGATCGAAACGGCTGACAAAAAGGGTCCCCCGGTTACTTGGTCCAATTTTGAGGCCCCAAAACCCGGCACGGACAGCCGCATTGACTGGATTATGTACAAGGGCAATATCAAACCCTTGTCCTGCGAAACCATGACGTACAATGAAAATGGCCGCTACCCCTCAGACCATTTCCCTGTGCTTGCCGTGCTTGAAATAAACTAACACAAACATATCCATCGCAAAACAGCAGTCATGGGTTGCGGTTAAGGCTTGCGGCGGCCCCCGCCGTCATGTTTGCCGGGCCTGCCAAACTTTCCCCCTCTGGGGTCTGGTCTGCCCGGCCTGTTGCCCCTCTTCGGCTCCACTGGTCGGTTGCTCCACTCCCGGCCCTCTCCTTGCGTCTTCTGCTCCTCCCGCATCTTTCTTGATATTCTTTTACGCCTGTTTCTGTCTGTATTTGTGCTTACAGATGGCAATATGTCTGTTTTAAGTCGCTCCCTCCCCGTGGTTTCTGTCTTCGTATGAACCACTGGCCGGGGAACAAGCCGTTCACCGATTCCCGGTTTACGCATGATGAAGAGGTAGTTGAATCCCCGCAGAAAGTAATTCCCCTCCACTGCGGAAGTGTGCCAGTGGTTGCGCAGCAGGGTGCGGTTTCTCCGGGTCACACAGACAATGTCCACCGGCTCAAAATGGGCGCACATGATCGAAAACAAATCAAAACCGATGGGACAAAAAGGCTTCCCCTTTTGAAAAGAGTCGGACACATAAAGGGCCATGTGCCGTCCGGGTTTCAATATGCGGTCTATCTCCGCAATCACCTTCCCCATCGCCTCATAATAGGAACCGTCCCGCGCGTCCAGTTTGCCGACACACCGGGGGTCCTCGCTGTACTCAAGATGGGTGGAATAGGGCGGGTCCACAAAAACAAAGTCCGCCGACCCGTCTTCCAGCGGCAGTGTGCGCGCGTCACACAGGGCAATGTCCGGACGGGTCGGCTGGAGATCAAAACCAAGCCCCCGCCGCCCCAAATCCCTGGCCACATCCAGGGTGGTGCCGCTCCCGCACATGGGGTCCACCACAAGTTCCCCCGCCTTGGTGTACCGTTGCAGCAGGTTCCACTGGATGTACGCCGGGGTTGCCCCACGGTAGTTTTTATCCCCCTGGGATTCATCCCCGTATTGCTGGGAGGGGAAGTCCCACAGGGTGGTGGTCATCAATTCCGGGCGTTTGGCCATGCTTCTGGTGTCCTGTGTGCCGCTGGTTGCCGAAAGTATATCACGACCCCGCCCCCGGATTGACCCCCGCCCCCCGTCATTGGTACAGTGTGACATCGGTTTCCCTGTCGTGCCTCCGGAAACGGTGGATGGTTCTGTTATTCGGGGCGGGACGGGGTATGGGTCAATGCGGGAAAGGGCTTTATTGAATGAAAATGACGGCTATTGATGTTGTGGTGCTTGTGGTCTATTTCTCTGCCATGGCGGCCATGGGTCCGTACTTCGCCCGGAAGAACAAAAGCACGGAGAACTATTTCCTTGGCGGACGCTCCTTTCCCGGCTGGCTCATCGGCCTGTCCATGTTCGCCACTTCCATCAGTTCCATCACCTTCGTGGCCTATCCCGGAGACGCCTATAAAACCGCCTGGCTCCGCTTTCTGCCCTGCCTGATGCTGCCCCTGGGCATCTGGATTGCCGCCAAAGTGTTCCTGCCCTATTACAGGAAGGCCAACATCACCTCCGCTTTTGAGTATCTGGAGCACCGCTTCGGTTCCGGCACCCGCGCCTACGCCGCCGCCGCGTTCATCATTTCCCAGGTGACCCGTCTGGGCATGATCCTCTACCTGGTCTCCCTGCTCGTCAACGAAATGACCGGCCTCAACCCCTACGCCAGCATCCTCGTCGGTGGCGTCATCACCTCCTTCTACACGGTCACCGGCGGCATCGAGGCGGTCATCTGGACCGATTTCATCCAGTCCTTCCTCCTGTGGTTCGGCGGTTTTGTCATCCTCTACCTGGTGGTCACCAATGTCGACGGGGGCATCGCCACCATCATCTCCACCGGTCTTGCGGACGGCAAATTCATGCTGGGCGACCTCAACAGCGCCACCAACCAGCTTGAGCCCTCCCGCTGGGGCCTCGCCCTCGACCAAAAAACCATCTCCATGATGCTCATCATCGGCCTGGCCAACTGGCTCACCGAATACAGCAGCAACCAGAACGTCATCCAGAAGTACGTGTCCACCAAGGACACCCGCCAGGCCACCCAGGCCATCTGGATTTGCTGCCTCTGCTCCGTGCCCACCTGGGCCTTCTTCATGTTCCTCGGCACCGGCCTCTATGTGTTCTTCAAGCTCAACCCCGACCCCAGCGCCGCGGCCATGCTCTCCGGCGCGCAAAAGGCCGACTCCATCGTCCCCTATTTCGTGATCAACTTCCTGCCCCAGGGCCTGTCGGGGCTGGTCATCGCGGGCGTGCTCGCCGCCGCCATGTCCTCCCTCTCCTCCAGCATCAACGCCATCTCCGCCGTGGGCATCACCGACCTCTACAAGCGGCACATGGTCAAGGACCGCCCCGAGAAGCACTACATGCGCGCCGCCATGGTGGTTTCCCTGCTGGCCTCGCTGGCCATGATTGGATTCGCCCTGGTGCTCATGGCCGCACAGAGCAAGACCCTCCAGGACACGGGCCTCAAGCTCGGCGCCATCGTGGGCGGCGGGCTCCTCGGCCTGTATTTCCTCGGCTTCCTCACCCGCCGCGGCGACGGCAGGGCCGTGGCCCTCGGCATCGTGGCCACCCTCGTGTTCAGCACCTGGCTGGCGCTGGTGGAGATGAAGGTGCTGCCCAATCCCGGATTCGACACCTATTACGGCGGTCTCATCGGCAACCTGCTCATGCTGGTGGTCGGTTACGCCGCCGGGCTCCTCTTCTTCGGCACGCGGGGGCGGGATCTGACCGATCTCACCGTGTGGACCCAGTCCAAGGCGAAGGCCGAATAACCCGGGGGGGTGGCTCCCCCGCTTGCGGACCCGTGTGGCATGGCTAAAAACGGCGAAAACGGAAACAGCCGGTATTACTCCATCAGTGATGCCAGCCGCGAAACCGGTGTGGCGCAGCACCTGCTGCGCCAGTGGGAGGCGCGCTTTCCCCAGCTCAAACCAAAGCGTTCCCCCACCAACCGCCGCTACTACACCGAAAAGGACCTGGCCATCATCCGCCGGCTGAAGTCGCTCATGCGCCACGAGGGCATGACCGGGCGCGGCGCAAAGCAGCAGCTCACCCGCGAGCTTCAGGGCGAGGGCAAACCGCGCACCCGGCGGGAACTGCTGGAGCTGGCGGACAGGATTGCCGACGAGGCGCGGATTATTTTGAACATCCTCGGCCCGGACACTACCGCCCCCGCGGCCCCCGCACCGGCACCGTCCTCCCATGACAACATCGAGCCCCTCTTCCCCCGCAGGAAAAAGCCCGTCTCCGACTAGAAAATGCACCCCCCGCGCGGGGATGTCAGTCGCCTTCCCCCTCCCTCGGCCCGTCCCCCAAAACCCCGCGCCAACCCTCCGGCATCACCCCCAGATCCTCAAAAACAAGCCGTCTCCGGTCACCCCCGGCAAGGGAAAGACGCACCGCGAGATGCGCCTTCGGCAGCAGCATCCCGGCCCGTTCCGCCCACTCCACCACGCACACCCCGTCCGGCTCGAACAATTCCTCATAGCCGAGGTCGGCCAGTTCGTCCGGCCCGGAGAGACGGTACAGATCAAGGTGGTACAGCACGGGGCCCCCGCCGTGGCGGTACTGGTTCACCAGGGTGAAGGTGGGGCTGTGCACGGGCTCGCCGCCCGCAAACCACGCCGCCATGCCGCGCACCATGCACGTCTTGCCCGTGGCCAAATCCCCGTAAAGCGCCACCACCGCACCCGCGGGCAGCAGCCGCGCCAGCCGCGCGCCCAGCGCCTCCGTCTCCTCCGCGGAGGCCGTCACAATCTCAAAATTTCCGCTCATCTTATCCCACCGTCCCGGCGGCCGCCTTTTTGTACAGGGTCACATAATGCCCGGCTGACCAGTTCCAGGAAAAGTCCCGGCGCATTCCCAAGTCGCGCACCTTCCCGTGCTGTTCCGGCTCGCTGTAAAGTTTCAGCGCCCGTTCCAGCGCCCGTTCCAGCGCCCGGACCGTTGCGGGCACAAAGGACACGCCGTTCGCCGTGCCGCGCCGCAGGTTCGCCGGGGTGATGTCCGTCACCGTGTCCGCAAGCCCGCCCGTGCGGCGCACAACGGGCACCGCGCCGTAGTTCAGCGCGTACATCTGCGCCAGGCCGCAGGGCTCGTAGCGCGACGGCATCACGAAAAAGTCGCTCCCCGCCATCACCTTGTGCGAAAGGGCCGTGTTGTAGCCGATGAACACGCCCACCCGGCCGGGATGACGGGCGCTGAGGCTGTTGATGCCGTTTTCAAGGTCCGGATCGCCCGTGCCCAGCACCGCAAGCTGCGCGCCCCCGGCAAGAAGCGAATCCGCCGCGCCGAGCAGCAGGTCAATCCCCTTCTGCCAGTACAGGCGGCCCACCACGCCGAAGAGCGGCGCTTCAGGCAGCTCCTCCATGCCCGTCACCCGCTGCAAATCCGCCTTGCACGCCCGCTTGCCCGACAGGTCGTCCGCATCGTAGTTCGCCGCGATAAAGCCGTCCGTGGCGGGGTTCCAGAGCGACGTGTCCACGCCGTTCAGCACCCCGTAAAGATCCGCGCCCCGCGCCGCCAGCATGCCGTCCAGCCCCGCCCCGTAGTCCGCGGTCTGAATCTCCTGCGCGTACCGCGGGCTCACCGTGCTGATCTTGTCCGAAAGGGCGATGGCGCCCTTCATCAGGTTCAGGTCGCCCTCGTACTCCAGGCATTGCGGCGAGAACAGTTCGGGGTCCATCCCCGTCCCGCCGAATTTCGACGCGGGATACCGTCCCTGAAAGGCCAGGTTGTGGATGGTGAACACCACCGGCACCCCGCCCCAGAAGGGATCGTTCCGCAGGCGCGACTTCAGATACACGGGCACCGGCGCGGCGTGCCAGTCATGGCAGTGGATCACGTCGGGCCGCCAGCCCGTCTGGCGCACCCCGTCCAGCAGCGACATGCAGAAAAAGCAGTACCGCTCCGCGTTGTCATCATACTCGTAGGCGCCCGTGCCGTAGGGGGCCTCCCGCCCGAAATACCCCTCGTGCTCCACCAGGTACAGGGGGATGTCCGAGTCCGGCGCCGTTGCGCCGCGTAGCGCGCCGTGCTCGCGCTTCCACCCGAAGTCCGCCACCGTCATGCAGAGCTGCGCGCCCCGCGCCGCCCCCTGAATCTGGCGGTAGCACGGCAGCGCCACCCGCACGTCATGGCCCAGTCCGCGCAGCGCGCGCGGCAGCGCCCCCGCCACCTCGGCAAGGCCGCCCGTGCTCACCAGCGGATACATTTCCGAAAAGACAAAAAGGATTTTCAACGGCTTTTCCAATGGGTTGTTCCTTGAAAAAAACTGCGGGATTATACCCGACCCGGCCCGCATGGTGGCAGTGTGAAGGGGTCCGGCTCCTCCAGCACCGCCGCATGCAGCCCCGGAAGCTCGCGCCGCAGCCGTTCGGCCACCACGGGAAGAACGCACCGCTCCGTGCCGTGGTGCCCCGCGTCCACCACCAGCAGGCCCCGCTCCAGCGCGGCCAGCGCGTCATGGTATTTCACGTCACCCGTCACGTAGGCGTCCGCGTCCGCCGGTATCCTGGACACCTCCCCGCCGCCGCTGCCGCCCATCACCGCCACCCGCCGCACCGTGCCCGTCCCGCCCCCGCCAACCACGCGCACCCGCACGCCCAGCGCGCAGGACACATGCCCCGCGAAATCCGCCGCGGCAACGGGTTCCGGCAGATCGCCCACCGCGCCCATGCCCGCCCGCGCGTCCGTGTTCACCAGCGGTATCACGTCGTAGGCGGGCTCCTCGTAGGGATGGCTCCCGAACAGCGCCCGCAGCACCGCGCCCAGCCGGTGCTTCGGCGCGAGCGTCTCAAAGCGCGACTCCGGCTCCTCGTTCACGCGGCCCTTCTCCCCCGAATACGGCGAGGCCCCCGCGCCCGGCAGAAACGTGCCCGTGCCGGGCGTGCTGAAGGAGCACTCCGTGTAGTCCCCAATCACGCCCGCCCCCGCCGCCGACACCGCGCGCCGCACCGCCTCCAGATGGGACGCCGGAACAAAAGTGACCAGTTTCACCTGTTCCGCCTCCGCCGCCGGAAAAAGCGGCTTCACCCCCCGGAGCCCCAGCGCCGCCGCAAGCGCCGCGTTCACCCCGCCCGGGGCGGCGTCCAGGTTGGTGTGCGCCGCAAAACAGGCCATGCCCGACGCCGCCATCTCAACGCACAGCCGCGTTTCCGCACAGTCCATGCGCAGCGCCCCGAGGGGTTTCCAGATCACCGGATGATGGCACACAATCATCCCAGCCCCCGCCGCGCGCGCCTGCGCCACCGTGTCGCCGCACACCGTCAGGCAAACCGCCACGGTGGACACCTCCCGGTCCGGGTCGCCAATCTGAAGCCCCACCCGGTCCCAGCCGCAGGCCCATTCGGGCGGCGCCCAGTCGTCCATCACCCGCCGCACATCCGCAACCCGCCATGTCATGGCCTCGCCTCCGCGTTGTAAACCTCAAAGGAAACCGCCGCGTAGCCCACCACCCTGCCGGTTCCGCCGCCGGCGCGCGCGCTCGTGGCATATTCCAGCAGCATGCCCCGGCCCGCGCCCCGCGCCGCCGCGCAGGCCACCGCCGCCGCCACCGCCGCGCCGCCGCACATCCCGTTCCGCTCCCGGCGCAGCCGTCCCAGCAGCAGTGCCGGCTCACCCGACAAAAGCGCGTCCAGCGTCACCCCGTCCATTTCGTTCGCCGCCTCCTCCGTCAGGTAGTGGGAGAGATCCGTGGACGCGATCACAAGATCGTCCGCGTCAATCATGCCAGCCAGCGTCCGGCCGAATTCCGTGTGCCACTCGTCCGCGCCTTCCCCGAAAAGCACCGGGACCATCGGCGTCCCCGCAAACAGGCACTGCAAAAACGGCACCTGCGTCTCCAGCGCGTTTTCCTCCCCGTGCGGCTCAGGCGGCGTCGTCCCGAACACCGCCGCAAGCCGGGCGGTGAAGGCCTCGTCCACCGGCGCAACCCCGAGGGGCGTGGCGTAGCCGCCCTCCGGCCACAGGGACACGCCGGGAAACCGGTGCCGGTGCGAACAGCCCAGCAGCACTATCCTGCCGGGGCGCTTCCCCCGCACCCGCGCGTAGCCGCATCCGGCCGTCGCCCCGGAATAGGCATAACCCGCATGGGGCACGACCAGCGCGGCCACCGTGCCCGCCGCGGGCTCCACGCCGGAACGCCCGACATGGGACTCCACAACACGGCGGAGGGCATCCCCGTCCGCGGGATAGAAAGTGCCCGCCAGGGCCGCGGGGCGCACAGTCATGGCAGCCTCCTTGTCTCCGGTGCGGCAAACCCGCCCCGGCGGTCTTATCTTAGCAGATTCCCCGCCCCGCCGCCGCCCCCCGAAACCACCGCGCAATCTTTCGGGTCTTCACTCTTGAAGTCTTGGGCCGCTTCCGCCATAGTATTGGGGACGCTGGCGCGGGGTGTTGGTGTTGCCATGAATGAAACATTGTCCCAAATGCTGTTCCTGCTCTTCATCGTGAGTGTCATCACGCTCGCGGTCAGTCTTGTTTTGTATTACCAGCAGTTCCGCCGCAGGGCCTTCATTGACATGGCCGCCTCCATCGGCCTCCAGTACCACTACCTCAGCTACGGGCTGCCCCGGCGCCTCACCTTCGTCTACCAGTTGCGCCGCGGCAAAAACCGCTTCGCCTACAACATCATCACCGGCCGCTACAAGGGCTATCCGGTGCACATCTTCGACTACCACTATGTCCTGGGCGACAAGTACAGGAAGACCGCCCACAATTGCAGCATCGCCCTGCTCCGGCACGGCCTGCCCCTGCCCGAAGTGCGCGTCTACCCCCCCGCCATCTACGAAAAAGTCTCCCAGATGGCGGGCATAAGCTGCATCGAATTCCACACCGGAGACAGCGAGTTCGCCAATGCCTTCACCGTGCTCGCGGCGGAGGAGCGCTTTTCCGACCAGTTCTGCCATCCCGCCATGATTGAATACCTGCTCCGCCACAAGGACATGTCCGTCGAGGTGGGCGAGCAGTGGATTGCCACCTGCATGGAGCAGCCCCTTGTGCCCGAGGAAATTCCCCGCCGCGCGGAGCAGCTCCTGAAAATCCTGCGGGCCCTCCCCGAATTCAAGCAGTGAGGCGTCCGGGTGGACTGTTCATGAAGCCGCCACCCCGGCGGCATTCCCAGGAGTGATATGCGCGGCAAGATAGTCAAATTGGCTCTTTCCCTGCTGGTGTTGGCGGGAATCGTCCTATCCATGTTCGCCTGGATGCTGCTGCACCGCACACCGGGGCATTACTTCGACTCCAACGGCGCGTCCATTTTCTACACCGACGAGGGCCAGGGCGAACCGGTCATACTCATCCACGGCGTTGGGGCGAACGCCGATCTGAACTGGCGCAGGCCGGGGGTCACAAAGAGCCTGGCCCGCAGTTTCAGGGTCATCGCCCTGGATCTGCGCGGCCACGGACTCAGCGCACAGCCCACGGACCCCTCCATGTACGGCATGGAAATGGTGGAGGACGTGGTCCGTCTCATGGACCATCTGAACCTCGAAAAGGCGCACATCGCAGGGTATTCGCTGGGCGGTTTCATTTTGGAAAAACTGCTGGTCGTTCATCCGGAACGGGTGCAAAGCGCCGCACTGTGCGCCGCGGGCTGGAAAAACCCCGAAGATCCCGCCGACATCCCCAGCCCCTACCGTCCCCCGCAGAAAACCGCCCCCCTGAAACTCAGCCGGGCGTCCATGATGCCCAGTTTTGAAAAAGGCTCCTTCTTCCATTCCCTCAAGGAGTGGGTTGGCCCGAAGCTGGTCAACAAGCCCGCGTTGAAGGCCATGAAAAAGGCCTATCCCGCACTGGTGGTCACCATGGATGAATTGAAGTCGGTGAAGATGCCCGTCATTTGCTTCATCGGCAGCAGGGACGGGTTTTATTACCTGGCGAAGGACCTGAACACCGTGAACCCCGCCGTCGAGCTGGTGGAACTCGACGGGGCCAACCATTTCACCACCCCGCTCTACGGGGA
Organism: Candidatus Hydrogenedentales bacterium; assembly: GCA_041859375.1. Lineage (GTDB taxonomy): Bacteria > Hydrogenedentota > Hydrogenedentia > Hydrogenedentales > CAITNO01 > JBHEKP01. The sequence goes on from JBHEKP010000306.1 coordinate 33,970, forward strand.
TTTTCAAGGCCGCCTGGAGTCCTTTTTCAGGGCACATTCCCTCTTTGACGCCCCCGCGCCCGCCCCTGATGCGGCCTCCGAGGCGACCCTGCTCACCTGGAACATACAGATGCTGCCGGCCCGCCTCGGATGCATCGTGGAGCCGCTGAACCGGATGCAGCACGAGCGCGCCCCGGAAATCGTCAATTACCTGAACGGTCAAAATTATGACCTGCTCTGCCTTCAGGAGGTCTTTGACAAAACCTCCACAAGGATCCTCCTGGAGGGGCTGCGGCGGGAATACCCCTATGCCGTGCTGCCGCAGCGCAGGCCCTGGCGCACCCAGACCAACGGGGTGCTCTTCATGAGCCGCTTTCCCATCCGCCTCGCAGGGTATGTCCCCTTTGACGAGCTCAAGGGCGTGGAGCATTATGTGTCCAAGGGATGCACCCTGGTCGAATGCGTCAAGGACGGCGTCCGCTTCCAAATCGGCGGCACCCACTTCCCCACCGGCAAAAGCGCCTACAAGCACGCCGCGTCACGGAAAACCGGGGAGAACCTCCTGATTCCCCTGGCCCGCCCCCAAGTTCCCCAGTTTCTCATGGGCGACATGAACGTGGCCTCCGGCACGGAGGACTTTGACATCCTGCTCAAGGCCACCCGCATGTCCCAATGGCCGGTGAACGACCCCCGCCCCTTCACAACAGAACCGGAAAACACCTGGCGGGGCCGGGGAAAGACCGCCCAGATTGACCATGTCCTGCTGAACCCGAACGGCACCGGCACCGCCGTCACCAACCAGGTGATCCAGCGCGCCAAGGCGGATTTTGGCGGAAAATCACTGGATTTGGCTGATCATTACGGTGTGGCCGCGCGGGTTTTAATCAAGAATTAGCCCTTCCGGCGGCCCCCCTTCCTGGGGAATATTCGCGTTTGCACTTGATTCACCGGTGCAAGTGTGTGCAAAATAAGAACATTGTGAAGCGGGCTTGCGTTTTCCACCTGTGGCATTCGGGTCCGTTTCAGCATTATTTAATGGCGTTTCCGGTAAATTCAGAGGGGTTGCGGCCTGTTTGGCCAATTATTCCCCCTGGGGGATGCGTCATCGGGTGGAGTTGCACCCGCACCAGGAGACTGGCTTTTGCGATACGCCGTCATCTCTGACCTTCACGCGAACATTGACGCGCTGAAGGTTGTCTTGGAAAAAATTGACCAATTCGGCGTGGACAACATTGTGTGTCTGGGCGACGTGGTCGGCTACAACGCGACACCGAACGAGTGCGTTGAGATGGTCGCGGAGCGGGGCATTCTCACCATTCTGGGCAACCACGACGCGGTGGCCTGCGGCCTTGAGGAGCCCTGGGGCTTCAATCCCGTGGCCCTCGCCGCGGCCATGTGGACCCGCGACCAGTTGGCCGACGACACCCTGGAATGGCTGCAAAACCTTCCGGACGTGCTGAATTTTGGTGATTTCTCCGCCGTGCACGGCGCGCCGAAGAACCACAACACCTACCTGTTCACCTGGGAGGACATACTGCCCTTCACCCCGTTCATGGAGGAGCAGAACTGCCGGGTGTGCTTCATGGGCCACACCCACACCCCGGCCATCCTCTCCACAAACGGGGCCTACGGCACGGACGAGGCCAACCGCTTTGAGGTTGACCCCGCCGGGATTTTTTTCATCAACCCCGGCTCCGTGGGCCAGCCCCGCGACGACGACCCCCGCGCGTCCTTCGGTGTGCTGGACACGGAAACGCGCCTGTTTGAACTGGTCCGGGTGGCCTACCCGGTCGAAAAGGCGGCGAAGCGGGTGCTTGAGGCGGGGCTTCCCCGTTTCCTTGCGGAGCGCCTGGCCGTCGGCCGCTGAGGAGGTTTCTTTCATGCGCACAGCGTCCATCACACGGGACACCAAAGAGACAAAAATCACCGTCTCCCTGAACCTGGACGGCTCGGGGACGGGCGAGATATCCACGGGCGTCGGTTTTTTCGACCACATGCTCGACCACCTGTCCAGGCACGGCCTGCTCGACATGACCGTGCGCGCCGAGGGCGACCTCCATGTGGACCCCCACCACACCGTCGAGGACGTGGGCATCTGCCTGGGCAAGGCGCTGATTCAGGCCGTGGGCGAGCCGAAGGGCATCACCCGCTACGGCCACGCCGTGGTGCCGATGGACGAGACCCTCGCCGAGGCGACGGTTGATTTCAGCGGCCGCCCCTTTGTGGTGTTCCGGGCCGATCTGCCCCCCGCCCGCGTGGGCGAGTTCGACGCCGAGCTGGCCGAGGAGTTTTTCAGGGCGCTGGCCGTGAACGCGCGGCTCACCCTGCATGTTGAGCTGCGTTACGGGAAAAATGTGCACCACTGCCTGGAGGGAATGTTCAAGGCCGTCGCCCGCGCAATCCGCCAGGCCCTGGAGAAGGATCCAAGGGTGACATCAGTGCCGTCAACCAAGGGAATGCTAGAGGCATGATTGTGATAGTAGACTACGGCATGGGAAACCTGCGAAGCGTCCAGAAGGGATTCGCGCGCGCGGGTTTCGAGGCCGAGATTACCGATGATTTCAGGCTCATTGAGCGCGCCGACGGCGTGGTGCTCCCCGGCGTGGGCGCGTTCAAGGACTGCTACGACGGTCTGGTGGACCGGGGGCTCGTGGGCCCCGTGAAGGACGCCGCCCTCAGCGGCAGGCCCTTCCTCGGCATCTGCGTCGGGCTCCAGCTCCTCTTCGACGAGAGCGAGGAGGGCATCGGCTCGCCGGGGCTTTCCCTCATCCCCGGCCGCGTGGTGCGCTTCGCCGACGCGAAGGACACGGGCCTCAAGGTGCCCCACATGGGCTGGAACCGGCTCACCCCCACGCGGGACGGCAACCCCCTGCTGCGGGGGCTTCCGGCCAACCCCTACGCCTACTTTGTGCACAGCTACTACGCAAAGCCCGAGGACGGGTCCGTGGTGCTGGCCACCTGCGAGTACGGCGTGAAATTCGCGGCCATGGTGGGCCGGGGCAGCCTCTTCGCCACCCAGTTCCACCCCGAAAAAAGCCAGACCGACGGCCTGGCCATCCTGCGCGCCTTCGGCGGGCTGACCACGGAAAAGGCCGCCGAACCGGTATAATGGTTCTGTGATCCCATGGCGGAAAAAGGCCTTCGGGCCCGGCAGCGGGGAGTTTCGGCCATGATAAAGCGCATTCTTGTGCCGACGGACGGAAGCGAAAGCGCCCGCAGGGCGGCCCTCTACGCCGTTGCCCTGGGCGCGCGCCTGGGAGCCTCCCTGGAGGCGGTCCATGTGGTGGACGTGAAACTCCTTGAAGGCCCCCTGGTGCGCGACATCACCACCGCCATGGGCGCGACACCCTTTGTGACGCCCCCGGGCAACATCGCCGCGCTGCTGGAGGAGCGGGGCCGCGCCGCCCTCGAATGGTTCGGCGGCGAGTGCGTCCGCGCCGGGCTGCCCTGCGAAACCGGCATCAGCATCGGCATCGTCCCCCGAGTCATCGCGGAGAAGGCGCGCCTCTCCGATCTCATTGTCATGGGCAGGGGCGGCGAGCACAGCGCCTGGCTCGAGGGTTTTCTCGGCTCCACCACCCAGGCCGTGGTGCGCCGCTCCCCGGTGCCCGTGCTGGTCACCGGCACGGACACCCCCGTGTTTGAGGACATGCTCGTGGCCTACGACGGCTCCCCCCTCGCCAAACGGGCGCTGCGCGCGGGCGCCGGGGTGGCCTGCGAATGGAACATGCGCCTCCACCTGCTGGTGGTGGCCGCCGCACCGGAAAGGCTGCTGGGGGAGGCGCGCGAATACCTGGAGGCGAGGCCCGTCCGGGTGGAATACACCGGTGTTTCCGGCGATCCCGGCGAGGCCATCGTGGCCCATGCGGAAAAATGCGCCGCCGGGATCGTCGTCATGGGCGCCTTCGGCCACACAAAACTCAGGGAAATGATGCTGGGCAGCACCACGGTTTACACGCTGAACAAGGCCCCCTGCCCGGTGCTGTTAATCCGCTAACCAAGGAGAAAGACAATGCAAAGCATCGCCATGCTCATCGTCGCCTACATCCCCAAACTGGCCCTCGCCGCCGCCGTCTTCGCGGCCTTTTGGATTGGCGGAAAAACCGTGGAAAAACTTGTGGCGCGCGTGGCGGCGAAGGATCCCCTCCGCGCCGACATCCTCGCGCTGCTGGGCCGCGCGGCCTCCGTGGGCCTTGCCGGGTTCGGCATCGTCTGCGCGCTGGGCACCCTCGGCGTGGACGTGACCGCCATCATCGCCGGCCTGGGCCTGACGGGCTTCGCCCTCGGCTTCGCCCTCAAGGACATGCTCTCCAGCGCCGTGGCCGGGGTGATGCTGCTCATGAGCCGCCCCTTCGCGCCCGGTGACCGGGTGATTGTCGCCGGGTTCGAGGGCGCTGTGGTGGGCGTTGACCTCCGCTATGTCACGCTGGACGGCGGCGACAAGCGCTACCTTGTGCCCAACGCCACGGTCATGACCAACCCCGTGACCGTGCTCGTGAAGGCGGCGGAGGCGGCGGAATAGCCCAAAAGGCTCAGAGCCGCTCCACGCCGAAGCCGCCGCCCACCTCCACCACCATGCCGGTGGAGTAGTCGAACGCGCCGCCCGCGATGGCCGACACCGCGCGGCCAACGTCCTCCGGCGTGCCCCAGCGTTTGGTGAGCAGCAGCCCCTCCCCGATGAGCCGGTCGTATTTCTCCCTCACGGCGGCGGTCATGTCCGTGGCGGTGACCCCCGGGCGCACGTCGTACACAAGCACGCCCAGTTCCGCCATGCGCACGGCGAAGCATTTCGCCGCCATGCTCAGGGCGGCCTTGCTCAGGCAGTATTCCGCCCGCGATGGGCTGGCCGCCGTGCTGGAGATGCTGGTGATGAACACAATCTTCGGCGCGCGCCCCGACGGGGAGGGCGGCTGCGCCGCCATGCGGATTGCCGCGCGCTGCGTGAAAAAGAAGGGGCCCCGCAGGTTGATGCCCATCACCCGGTCGTAGCTCTCCTCCGTGCATTCCAGCACGTCCACCCGCTTCAACGGGGCCACGCCCGCGTTGTTCACCAGCACGTCCACCCGCCCAAAATGCGCCATAACCTTGTCCAAAAGGGCGTCATGCCCCGCGCAGTCGGCAATGTCCCCAGCCAGGCACAGGCACCGCGCCCCCAGCCCCGCCATCTCCGCCTCAAAGGCCGGCCTGTCGCCATCGGCGTCAAAGGATTCCATCCGGGTGGCCACCGCCGCTATGTCATGGCCGTCGGCGGCCAGTGTCCGCGCGATGCCCCGGCCAATGCCCCTGCTCGCCCCGGTTATCAATGCCACTGGTCTGTCCATGCTCATCACTCCCATGTTGTGCGGCCAAAATCCGATTGTAATGCCCGCCCCGCATCCCGTCAACTTTGCCCTCCGCTCTGTGATTCCGCCCGTGACTGTACGGCCAAAACGCACCCGCACAACTTCACAACGCTTTCCCCGGTTTCTTCCTCCGCCCTTCCATTTTGACCTGTTTTTCTTATCAGGACACCAACCCCACCCGCATTATTTTTACATTATGTCAATAATTTGTCCCGTGTTTTTGGTATTGCGCAAAATCATGCCGCATGCTAAACTACTATTAATGAAAGTAATTGTTGTTTTTGTGGCATGGTAAACGTTTTCTGCTCGGTGGCGGGGAAGAGCAAGGAGGACTCTTCCAAAACGTTGTGTCATCTCAGGTATTCAGTTACTAATAGACCGTTGAACGTGTGATCAACATCAACTGGCGAGAACATCATGAGACATCGAAAACACGGATTCACCCTTATCGAACTGCTGGTCGTGATTGCCATCATCGGCATCCTCGCCGCAATCCTTCTCCCCGCGCTTGCGCGGGCGCGGGAGGCCGCCCGCAGGTCCTCCTGCCAGAACAACCTCAAACAGCTCGGGCTGGTGTGCAAAATGTACGCCAACGAGTCCAAGGGAGAACTCTTCCCCAGCATTCAAGCCTTTGACTGCCGCGGGGCGGTGCCGCCCGTGCTGAAGTCCTTCGCCATCAACGCCTTTTCCGTCTATCCGGAATACCTGACCGATCCGGCCACCACCCTCTGCCCCTCCGATCCCTCCAACCAGGGCGTGGAGGGCACCTACACCGAGGCGAACGGCACCGACCCCATCTGGAACGGCAGCGCCTATGTGCCCGTGCCGGCGGATGTGGAGGCGAACTTCTATCCCTGCGAGCTGGACAGCAGCTCCAGCAGCTACCTGTACCTCGGCTGGGCGCTGTACATCCCCGGCGTCACCGATGATCCCCACGTGTTCACCAGCACCGACTCCGTGAGCCTGTTCAATGAGATGGTGAACTACTTCTCCTCAAAGCCGGGGATTGATCCGCAACTGGTGACCGACATGAGCATGATCCTCCTCGACCTGACCGCCCGCATCCAGGACAACACGGTGGCGGGCCTCGAACTGCTGAACGAGGACATCCAGCCCGACGGCAGCAACCTCACCATTTACCGTCTCCGCGAGGGCATAGAGCGGTTCCTCATCACCGACATCAACAACCCCGCCGCCAGCAACCAGGCGCAGAGCGAACTGTCGGTGATGTCGGACAACATCACCCTCACCGGCGATCAGGACGCCTCCTTCAACCACCTCCCCGGCGGCTGCAACGTGCTCTACATGGACGGCCATGTCGAGTTTATCAAGTACCCCGGCGAATGGCCCGGCAGCCCGCTCACGGCGGCGCTCATCGGTTCTTTCTAAGCCAGTCCTTTGTGCGTATTCGCGGAGGGCCCTGCCCGCGGGCGGGCCCTTCGCCCTTTTTTGGGCGGGCCGGGGGCTGCGCCTTTTGGACCGCGGGCGTCCTGCCGCCCTCCCCCGGCGCGGTTTCCGCCGCCGCGACGGGCCTGGCCGTCAACCGGTTGAAATACTCCGGCACCCGGCTTTCCACAACCATCCGTTTTCCTGTTGTCGGATGCGTGAAGGACAAGGAAACCGCGTGCAGCGCGAGGCGCCGGTTGGTCTTGTCCACAACGCCGTACTTCGCGTCGCCCACGATGGCGTGCCCCTGCTCCGCCAGGTGCACCCGGATTTGGTTCTTCCTGCCCGTCAGCAGGCTCACCTCCAGCAGGCTCAGGCTGCCATACTCCCTGACGACCCTGTAGGCGGTGCGGGACAGTTTGCCCCGCGTGGTGTCGCGGGTGGAATGGACAAAGCGGTTGTTTTCCTCCACCAGGTGCGAGGTGATGATTCCCTCCTTTTCAGGCATGACGCCCTTCACCACCGCCAGGTAAGTCTTCTCAGCCTGCTCCCAGTTTTCCTGCAGGAACATCTTCGCCTCGACGGTCTTCGCGAAGAGCAGCACCCCCGACACGTCCCGGTCCAGCCGGTGCACGATGAATATGCGCGCGTCCGATTTCGGGCTGCCCCGCCGCACATAATCCGTCATCTTCCAGTACGCCGTGTTTTCCTTCTCCGTGTCCGTGCCCATGGTCAGCAGCCCGTGCGGCTTGTCAATGATCAGCACGTCCCGGTCCTCATGCAGTATTGTCAGCCGCCGGGGGTTGCGCGGCCCGTGGGTGTGTTTCGGTGCGGTCATGGCCTTGTCCTGTGTTTTGGTTTCGCCTGCGCGTGTATCTTACCAGACGGGGGGCGGAAACGGCTTCCCCGGCGTGCCGGTGAAACCTCACCCGCCGTCCGTTGGTCAAACAGGCGGCAAATGGAAAGGGCGCCCCCGGGACCGGGGACGCCAAAACATTCGGAAGCGGGTGGGCTCCGGAAAACCTCAACACATGGAGTCTGCAACCATGCCCGCACGCCGTGGATTCACCCTGATCGAACTGCTGGTGGTCATCGCCATCATCGGCATCCTCGCCGCCATCCTCCTGCCCGCGCTGGCCCGCGCCCGCGAGGCCGCCCGCCGCTCCTCCTGCCAGAACAACCTCAAGCAAATCGGGCTCGTCTGCAAAATGTACGCCAACGAGACCCGGGGCGAGATGTTCCCCTCCATCGCCGCCTTCGACTGCCGCGGCGCAACCCCGCCCGTGGTCAAATCCTTCGCGATAAACGCCTTCCAGATCTACCCCGAATACCTCACCGATCCCGCCACCACCCTCTGCCCCTCCGACCCGCAGAACCAGGGCGTGGAGGGTGTCTACACCGAGGCGAACGGCACAGACCCGATCTGGAACGGCAGCGCCTACACCCCCGTGCCGGCTGATGTGGAGGCGAACTTCTACCCCTGCGAGCTGGACAGCAGCTCCAGCAGCTACATCTACTTCAGTTGGGCCATTTACATGCCGGGCATCACCGACGACACCCATGTCTTCACCTCCGGCGGCTCCTCCATTGATCTGCTGAACGAAATCGCCGCGTATTTCAGCGCCAAACCCGGCATTGACCCCTCGCTGGCCGCCGACCTGCTCCTTGTGCTGAACGACCTGTACGGCAGAATCACCAGCGACGATCTGGACGTGCTCAACGGGGACGTGGAGGCGGCGAACACAACCATCTACCGGCTGCGCGAGGGCATCGAGCGCTTCCTCATCACCGACATCAACAACCCCGCCGCGGGCAGCAAGGCGCAGAGCGAGCTCTCCGTGATGGCCGACACGGTCACCACCATGCAGGACACCGGCGCGTCCTTCAACCACCTCCCCGGCGGCTCGAACGTGCTCTACATGGACGGCCACGTCGAGTTCGTCAAATACCCTGGTGCCTGGCCCGTCAGCCCCCTTGTGGCGGCCCTCATCGGCCAGTGGTAATCCGCCCCTGAAAGCTCATCCCTCCCGCCCCGCGCCCCACGGCGCGGGGCCTTCTTTTTTCTATTCGCCCCTTTCTCCCTGCTGTCCCTCCCGTCCCGTTTCCGGTATACTGTCGCCGTTGCGTCAACCCTGGAAAACGCCCGATGCCCCTCATATCCGTCATCGTGCCCTCGTACAATCCCGAGCCAGTCCTGCTCAAGCGGCTCTTCGACTCGCTGCTCGCGCAGGACACGGCGGACTTCGAGGTCATCGTGGTGGACGACGCCTCGGACGGCCCTGATTATGCGCCGCCAGAGGATGCCCGCTTCACGATCATCCGGCGCGCCACCCGCTCCGGCCCCGCCGCATGCCGCAACGCGGGCGCGCGCGAAGCCGCCGCCCCCCTCCTCTTCTTCACCGACACCGACTGCGAACTGGAGCCGCAGACCCTCTCCCGCGCCATGGACATGCTCAGGCACTGTGATGTGTCCGTGGGCGACACCATTACCCGCGTGACCACGCCCTTCGGCCGCGCCGTGGCCCTTCTCGGCTTTCCCGGCGGCGGTATTCTCGGTTTCGACAGGGTCTGGCGGGTCACTGCGGAGGGGCGCGCCACCAGCTTCAGCAGCTGCAACCTTGCCATGCGCCGCGACGTCTTTTTCCGCCACGGCGGCTTCGATGAGTCCTTCCCCGTCCCAGGCGGCGAGGACACCGTGCTCGCCCGGCAAATGCTCACGGCGGGGGTGCCCATGCACTATGAGCCACGCCAGCGGGTGTGGCACATACAAAAGGACACGCTCTGGCAGTTTCTGCGCTGGCAGATCACCCGCGGACGGGGCAATTTCCACATCCGACGCCGCGTCCCCAAAGTGGGAAATTATTTACAACTGCGAATTTGGACTTTTTCAAACAGCTTGAAAAAGGCGGGATTTGTCTATTTCCTTCCCGTCATTATTCTCATTATTCTATCTGTTGTCTTCCAGATTTTGGGGTATTATCAGGAAAAAAATCGTTTCAACCAGCACGCATGATCGGCCTGCGCTCCCGCGCAACCTTCAACCTGTTAGACGGCAAGCAGTTAGAAAAATTTGACTTTTTCTGCACCAGCCCTCCACCGCTTATCCACCACTTATCCACAGCATATAGTGTATGGACTTTTAAAAACCCCTTGACTTTGTGGTTTGGCGGTATTAAAATCAACTTGTTGAGACGATGCCCAACGCTCTGACCAGGGGGCATCAAGGTGCGGATATTGACATTAACGCGGAGGGAGTTTTGTATGGATGTTGCTGCGCAAAGCCAGCCTGAAGGGGTAAACCACGGCCATCCGGCCCTGTTGACCAAAATCGTCAAGCGCAACGGCCGGGTCACAGATTTCGACGCCGCCAAAATCACCTCGGCCCTGCACAAGGCGGGGCTCGCCACGGGCGAGTACGGCATCGAGGCGGCGCGCCAGATGACCATGCGCGTCCTTGCGCTCTACCAGTCGCTGGACCGCGACGGCCTGCCCACGGTGGAGGCCATCCAGGACCTGGTGGAGGAGGTGCTCCTCATGTCGCCGTACAAGAAGTCGGCGAAGGCGTACATCCTCTACCGCGACCAGCATTCGCGCATCCGCGAGCTGGTGAACAAGGCCGATGTGGACCTCATTGACAGCTACCTGAACCGGAGCGACTGGAAGGTCCAGGAAAACAGCAACATGGCCTATTCGCTGCAGGGGCTGAACAACTACGTCTCCAGCGAAGTCAGCAAGGTCTACTGGCTCAACAAGATTTACACGCAGGACATCCGCGACGCCCATTCCTCCGGCGACCAGCACATCCACGATCTCGGCCTGCTCTCCGTCTACTGCGTGGGCTGGGATTTGCAGGACCTGCTCCGCTGCGGCTTCAAGGGCGCGCCGGGCAAGGCCGAGAGCAGCCCCGCAAAGCACTTCCGCTCCGCCCTGGGCCAGATTGTGAACTTCTTCTACACGCTCCAGGGCGAGGCGGCCGGCGCCCAGGCCTTCAGCAACTTCGACACGCTCCTCGCGCCCTTCATCCGCAGGGACGGCCTCGG
>JBHEKP010000049.1:0-4202 GCA_041859375.1 Candidatus Hydrogenedentales bacterium
TCGTCGCCCATGCGCGCACCGGGCTGCACGTCCTCATAGGGCCCCTCCGCCCTGCCGGAGACGCTTCGGAGCAGCCCCGAGCCGGAGGTTTTCGCGGTGCCGTCCCAGCCGGGCATGCTGTAGGTGAGCCAGAAGGTGCCCTTGAGGTAGTGGATCTCGGGGGCCCAGAGCGGTTTCTTCGCCTCCAGATAGGGCTTGTGCCAGGGGCTCGTGCCGTAGCGCCAGACCATGCCCAGCGGCGTCCACGCTTCAAGGTCCTCCGAGCGCCAGACCCGGATGCCGTGGTTGTCTCCCCAGAAAGGTTCGCAGGTGCCCGTGAGATAGTATGCCTTGTCCGGGCCGACGCAGATTGACGTGTCCCGGAGGGGTGTGTCGAAAAGTTTGCGGACCGCCGCCGCGCCGGGGGTGCGGGGCATTTCCGGAGCCCCCTGCGAGCGGCAGCCGCACAGGGCCGTGAGTACACAGAGGAGCGCGATGAGCGCCGGACGATATGGGGTGCTGTTCATGGGGTTCACCTTTTCGCCTCCATCCGGGCGGCGTCCGCCCGCCGCCTCAAAGGATACCGGGGCATCACATTATCACTATGTTGTGTCTGGTGACTGGGGGCATGAGTCTCGGAATTCCCAATAGTATTCCCGATCCTCCGGCCAGGGCTCAGGCGCCAAATCGAGTTCAATGTCCCCCACGCTGGAAAGCCTGCAATATGTCATTTTTGTGCACAGGGATGTCTCACCTGGCTTGATGTGGGACACAGGCAGATACATGCCGCCGACAAGATCCCTGCCTGGAAATTGCACGTCGAAGGTCAGAAAGGGAAGGACAATGTCAGATTCGTTGCGCACCTCAATCACAATTTCACCGATTTCTGTCACCCCCTGCGCCTTCCATTTGAATTTTCCCCTGGCGCTGACAATATGCCGCTCCTCCAAGGAAAATGGGATTGACCCCTCAATGATTTTGCGCCACTCCGTTCGGGTGAATTTCATTCGTGCCTTGGCTGCATGACGCTCAAGCCATTGCGCAAACCGGCACTGCCCCTGAAAAATTCTGCTCCTGTCCATATACACAAGAGAGTCCCCGGTCGATTGAAGAGAGTCGACATGAAACATTCCCCTGTAAGAATCATATCCGCCAAAACATAAAAAACAACTACCACTTTTATCCCGAATTAGGTATGGTTTTTCAAATATTCTGATATACCAGAAATTGGTCTCCCGATAGAGAAATGCCGAGCCAAATTGTTTTAAGAAATCCTGAAATTCGACCGGTGGAGGGACCGGCCAATCAATTTCCTTCTTTTTCCAGCCTGGGAGCACAGGCGCGCCGCCTCTTACCATGTGGAACTTGCGATTCTTGACAACCTTCAGTTCCTCTTCGAGCCATTCATACATTTCCTTCACTCCTCATCGTGAAATGCGCACCTCCACATATAATCCTTGAGAACCATTAGCGCCCGCCGCCGCGGGCCAGCAACACGGCGTCACCGGCGAAGGGGGCGGTGCGCGCCAGGGGCGCGTCCCCGCCGTTTGCCGCCGGATCCGGGTCGTCGAACCATTCACCGGTCTGCGGGTTGAACCAGCGGAGGTTCCAGGCACCCGGGGGGAGCTGGAGGCGGCATGCGGCGCATGTGTTGGCCGCGTTCGCCGTTTCGGGCGTGCCGGAATCGGGGTTGGCGAGGTAGACAATCACCGCGTTTTTCCCCGCCGCCACCTTGGCGGCGAGGGGAGCGTCTCCCGCCAGGGCGTCGTCGGGGCGCATTCCGGCGAGGGTGAGTCCGCTCTCCTTGAAGAAGGAGTGGATGTGGACGAAACTGTCCGCGCCGCCCCTGAGCACCCCCTCCTTTTTCAGGTCGTAATACCCGCGCACGCCGCGTGTAACACCGTCGTAGGGTTCATAGGTGCGCGCGCCGCCGTATGTCGCGTGGCCGCCCGACAGAAGGCTGGCCCACATCAGGCGGCGGAAATAATAGGCGGCATGCTCCGGGCGCTCGTGAATCTCGTAACGGTCCTCCTCGTTCACCACGGGCCTGTCCGCCCTGGCGCGGAACTCCAACAGCAGCGCCCCCGCCACCTGGTCGAGGTCCTCAAAAGTGATGATGCCGGACCACGGGGCGCCGGTGAAGGCGTAGCCCGAATAGCGGGCCTGATGGTTCGTCAGCAGCGTGCCCCAGGGCTCGCGCGCGGCCATGTCCCGGCCGATGGCGTCAACCACGGAGGCGGACACGCGGCCCCCCTCCGGCGTTTCCCCCGCCCCAACCAGTTTCTGGTCGTTGGATATGCACCAGGTCACATTGGGAAAAGCGCTTAGCCGCGCCTGGGCATAGCGCGCCACGAGCCGTGACATTGCGTCGCCCTCCGCGTAGCGGCGCAGTTCCCGCCCGTCCTCGCCGTAGGGGATCAGTTGGAACATGACATGCGGATACCGGTTTAGCGCGTATTGCAGCCGCCGGTCAATCTCCTTCCAGTAGGGCAGGTCGAGGGCTTCGCGGCCGGGGGTGAACAGCGCCTCGACGCCGCCCCGTGACCGGCAGAACCAGGTGCGTATTTTGGTGGCGCCCATTGTGACGGCCTGGTCAATGTAGGCCTGCCACTCCGGCTCGGTGTCCACCACATAGCGGTAGCCCGTGTCGCCGATGTGGAGGAACCATTCGCCGTTGTCATAGGCGAACTGGTGCGGATCCTCCGGATGGGCGCGCAGTTTGCCCGGCAGCGCCGAAGGCGCCACGGTGAAGGAGCCCGCGCGCCCGTTGAGGCCGGGGATTTCCGAGGAGGAGGCCCACGACCACGGGCCGGTCTGATCGCAATAGGCACGCGCCTTGAACACCAGCCGTCCGTCGGCCTCCCCGTCGAAAAAACCGTCCACGGTGACAGTGGAACCGTCCGGCCTGGCAAAGGCCACCGCAAGGGCGCATTCGGGCCGGGGGATGGCGGCCTGGGTTTCACAGGCAATCTCCACCTCATGCACCCCGCGATGGGGCGTCGCCGCCCCGCCCGTGACGATGTTCGGGCCGCCGGAGCCGGAGGGCGTCTGCCCCCCCCATGACAGCGCGGCCGCCAACAGGCAGGCAAAGGCGACCGGCAGGAGACGTAATTTGTTGGGAAGGCTTGTATTTACCAGAGCAACCATGCACCCAAACTCCCGGGATTGTTTGAGAAAGTCATCACGCCCCCTCAGAGCCAGCACAACAGGCTGAGCCCCTCGAATTGGAGCACAAGCTCCACGGAGAGGAGGAGAAGAACGGCGGTGCAGCCCCGCGCGCCCGTGACGCGGCCCATGAGGGGGGAAATATCCCATATTGGAGGGGACAGCACGCCGCCCCCGTTTTCCCGTCGGGCGCGCACCGCCCGCCGCCACAGGGCGTCAACAAGGGTGAGCAGCACCGTCAGGCTCACGCCGGCATGGAGCGCGGCGCTCAGGCGCGGCGAGGCCGCAAAGGCCGACATCCAGAGGTAGACTCCGGCCATGCCGCCGAAAGCCAGCAGGGTTGTCCAGGCAGGGGCGGTGAAGGCGCAGCGGACAATATACAGGACGCCGAGAAACACGCAGAAAATGACCGGTGCGGCGATGTAACTGAAGCTGCCATAGCCGATGAGGTCCAGGAAGCAGAGGCGGAGCACGATGTCCAGCAGGTGCATCCCCACAAAGGCGAAAATGACGAGGCAGACCCTTTGGACGGTGAGAAACAGCACAGCAAGGGCCGGGTGTGTTTTGCCGCAGGCCGAACCGCGGGACCATATTTTGATCCAGCAGAACACCATCCAGGAAAGGTACGCGATGATGACGGCATAGGTCGGCGAAGTCGCCCACATGGCGGAAACCCCCAATCAGTCGGTTTTTGTTTCTTCCGGAACGAGCACGCCGGTGTTGCCGTCCCGCCGGAGAAAGACACTGTCCATCACGTCCATCATGGGCGTGAACGTTTCGAGCCTGATTCCGGCCTGGTTGACGGTCAGGCGCGTGATCCCGGCGCCGTTCGTCTTCCGCTGAACATTGGGCGCCCTCTCAATCGAGCCGTCCTGGATGGTCGCCCCGTTTCCGAGGCAGACGTAAACGCGCCCGTTCACCGTGTACCGGCTGTAGGTGTGGGCGTGGCCGTGCACAACGAGGGAGACGTTGTATTTTTCGACGAGCGGAGCCATGGATTCGAGCCTGTTGATATGGCAGACAAGGATGCGGTAATCCTTGTCCTGTCCCGCCGCGAG
>JBHEKP010000264.1:0-15987 GCA_041859375.1 Candidatus Hydrogenedentales bacterium
CGCGGGCGGCTACGCGTCGGGCGGCGTGCTGGACGAGGCGGAGCGCTTTGTCACCCCGCTGGAACCCGCGCAGGCCAAGGCGCACCCCGGCGGCCTGCCCGCGCGCGCCGGATTCCTGGAATTGAGCCCCGGTCCGCTCACACTGAGCGCGCTGAAACGCGCCGAGGACGGCGACGGCTGGATTGTCCGCCTCTCAAACCCCACGACCGGCACGGTGAAGGGGAAACTGGTCTTTGGGAAGCCCCTGCTCTCCGCCGAAAAGGTCAGCCTGGAGGAAATCATGGAGCGGGAGCTGCCGGTGAAAAAGAACAGCGTCGCCTTCACCGCGGGCCCCAAAAAGATCGTCACACTGCGCGTGCGGCTGTGACATGAACCGCCTGTGAAAACCGCAGGCCCCGGAACAAACTGCTTCGTTCCGGGGCCGTTGGTTTATTAGTGCGTATTTTCAGCCGATTGCTTCGGGCCTACTCGTCGTCGCCGTCCTCGCCGTGGCGGCGGCGGCGCTTGCGCTCCTTCAGCGCGTTCGCCTTGTAGAAAAGCGCCGGTTCGATGATGGGCTCGTGCAGCCCCTCCGTCTCGACATCGCCGTAGCTCACCCGGCCGCGGTAGGTGCGGTTGGAGAGGATGATGGCGATGGCCTGGCGCGACCACTTGTTGCCCTTGCGCGTGAAGATGCCCTTGGTGTGCAGGTAGTTGACCACCTTGCCGGTGCTCTTGGTGTTGAGGTATTCGCGGAAGATGAGGCGAACCACCTCCGCCTCGCGGTCATCAATGACCAGGGGCTTGCTTTCATCGGGGCCGCGGCGGTAGCCGTAGGGCGCGGGGCCGGTGCCGTAGCGCCCCTGCTGCACAGCCGTCAACTGGCCGCGCTTCACCTTTGCCCCGTGGCTCAACCGTCCCGGCTTGTCGGCCGCCCTTGCCGAGCCCGTCGAACTCTCGCGACGTCCTTCAAGAGTTTCCATAGTCACACATCCCGCATGGATTTTAATGCCGCTCTGGAACTGTCAACCCGTCCGGCTGCAAACAGCCCTAGCATCCGGACGGCAACAAGGCTGAGGCAAACACTGCCCATGAATACTCTCAACCACCTGTTCCTTGTTTACATTGTATTCGCTTTGCGCCGGTATGTCAATAGTTTTTGGGCGCGGCGCGGCGTCTTTGCCGCAGGGACGGGGAGGGGGTGGGGCATGAAATGGCGGATGCGTTTCTGTGGAATTTGGGGGGGCGGCCCGTGAAAACGCCGCCGCCACCCCGGGAAAGCCCGAGGCATCCCCCGTTTTGCCACAAGGTAACGGATTATTATCCAGAATCATGCTATTGAAAATTTTAGCACCCTGTGCTATTATTTACCCTGTTGGTTCCATGCTTGGAGTGGTTTCAGGCGTGGTGTGAGTCGATCAGCTCCTCAGGTGTCAGTGCCGAAGAGACCCGACCCCGTGTTTGTGCTGAGACGACCGTATAATTGACACCTGGGCCGCAGGCCCGAAGAAAAGGAGTTGAGTCGATGAACATTTTTGTGGGCAACCTTTCCTACAACACCCAGGAAGACAACCTTCGCGAGGCTTTTGAGGCCTTTGGCCAGGTTGACTCCGCGCGGGTCATCATGGACCGTGAAACCGGCCGTTCGCGCGGTTTTGGTTTCGTGGAGATGCCGGTTGCCGCCGAAGGACAGGCCGCCATCACGGCCCTTGACGGCAAGTCGATTGACGGCCGTCCGATCAAGGTCAATGAAGCCCGCCCGAAGGCCGAGGGTGACCGCGGCGGACGGGGCGGCGGCGGTTTCCGCGGCGGCGACCGTGGCGGTGATCGCGGCGGCTATTCCTCCCGCCGTTACTAAGCCGCACGGTTTGACGTGCTGATTTCCCCCGGCCGGGGCGCCTTCGGGCCTCCGGCCGGGTTCTTTCTTCCAACCCTTGGGCGGAACCGCGAAAAATGAACCCGGCAAAAAACGGCGACACGGTGCGCGTGCATTACCGCATCACCACAATGGGCGGTGACACGGTGGACCTGTCACCCGACGACGAGCCCCTTGAGCTTGTCCTGGGCGTGGGGAGGTATCTCCCCGGCTTTGAGGCGGCCATTGGGGGCATGGTTCCGGGCGAGAGGAAGTCGGTGGTGATACCCCCGGAGGGGGCCTTCGGGCACCATATCGGCGATCTTGTGCAGGAGGTGGGCATGGACCTGTTTCCGCCGGACGATCCCCCCGGGCCGGGACGCCGGTACACATTCAACAGCGCCGGCCGGTCCATGGGGCTTGTGGTGGCCGCGGTGGACGGGGACAGGGTGGTGCTGGACGGCAACCATCCCCTGGCGGGGGAATCCCTCCGGGCGGAAATTCTGCTGCTGGAAATTTTGCCCTGACGCCGGGGAATCAGGCGCCCGCCTTCCCCCGGAGTATCAGCCCCATCCGCTGCCCCAGTGTGAGCTGCGCCTCCTTCAGGTTCACCTTGGCCAGCACCGCCCCGGTCAGGTCCGCGTTTTTGAAATTAGCGAAACGCACCACCGCCCCGGTCAGGTTCGCGTTGCGCAGCGAGGCGCCGTAGAAATTGACCAGCTCCAGAATGGTGTCGGCCAGCACCGCCCCCGTCAGATCGGAGCAGCTCAGGTCGGCCTGGGTGAGATCGGAGCCGAACAGGTTTGCGCCCCGCATGTTGATGCCCCTGAGCAGCATTTCCCGCAGCGAAACGTTGCCCATGGTGGCCTCCTGAAGGCAGGCCCCCTCCAGGTTCGCCCCCTTGAAGTCCGCGCGGCTCAATTCGGCGCCCTTGAGGTTCGCCTCGCGCAGGTTGGTGTTCAGCAGTTTTGCGCCGAAAAAATTGGCGTGCTCAAGGTTGACGCCCGAAAGATCGGCCTTGATGAGGTTGGCGTTCGCAAAATTGACCTGCTTCAGAAAAGCGCGGGAAAGATCCCAGCCGGACAGATCTATCCCGCTCAAATCCGGCATCGCGCCCGGATTGGCCGCCCGCCAGGCGTTCCACGTCTCCACCCCGTCCTGAATCAATTTGGCGTGCTGCGAGTAGGCCATGACAGCCCTCCCTGCAGTATACGCCCCCTTTTCAAGTATCCTGCGTTTCTGCTTAAACTGAAAAATAAACCATCTGCACGAATTGTATCACGGATGTAAAATCCGTGCATACTTTCATTTTGCCCGCCGCCCCCCTGTTTGCAAGGAAAGGCGGGAAAACCCTATCCTCATGGGAGGCCGCGCGGCACGGGGGGTGGGCTTCCGTGCGCGGCGCGCCGTGGAAGGATGGACCATGAAACCCGACATGCTGTTTGTGATTGGCGCGCCCCGTTCCGGGACCACCATGCTGGAGCGCATGCTCTCGGCGCACTCCATGATTCAGGGCGGTCCGGAGCCGCACCTGCTCACGCCGCTCGCCCATCTCGGCGTGTGGGACAAGGTGGACAAGGCCCCCTATGATCACGTGCTCGCCGCGGAATCGCAGAAACTGTTCGTGTCCCGCCTGCCCGGGGGCGAGGGGGACTACTGGGACGCGTGCCGCGCGTACTGCGACGTGCTCTACGGGCGCTTCATGGAGGCGAACGGCGCGGGGAAGAAACTGTGCCTGGACAAGACCCCGGCCTACGGCCTGATTCTGCCCTTCATGCAAAAGGTGTTCCCCGACGGCAAATACGTGGTGCTCACGCGCCACCCGCTGGCGATGTTTTCGTCCTTTGCCAACTCCTTCTTCGACGGCGACTACCAGGCGGCGAACGACTACAATCCGATCATCAACCGCTACGTTCCCGCGCTTGCGGCCTTCATCCGGCAGACCGAAACGCCCCGCATCCATGTCCGCTACGAGGATTTGGTCAAAAACCCGGAAGACTGGTTTGAGCGCATCTGCGGACACATCGGCGTGCCCTTCGAGCCGGAGGCCATCGAGTACGGCAAGGCCGGGGACGACGGCCCGAAACAGGGCCTGGGCGATCCCATCGGCGTGAAACAGCACACCCGGCCCACCACCGCCTCGGTGAAAAAATGGGTGGCCGAACTGGCCCACAACCCCGCCCGCCGCGCCCTCATGGAGCGGGTCGTCGCGCAGCTGGACCCCGCCGATCTGGAGACCCTGGGTTATCCGCCGGACAAGCTCTGGAAGCCGCTGGAGGAGGCGGGGGAGGGGGTGCCCGCGCCGAAAAAGCCGAAGCTGGACCGGTACCGCCTTGAGCGCAGGATGATCATGATTCTGCGCGCCCGCGCGAAAAGGGGCGGGTTCCTCCAAAAAACACTGAAAAAGGCGCGGCTTGCCTGCGACGTGCTTCTTCGGGAATAGCGCCTCCGGCTTGCATCCCTCCGCCCCATCCGTGCCATCATAGCCTTGGTGAACACATGACAAACGAGCCGACAACATCCGCCCCCGGCCTTTCCGGCGCCGCGCGTTCCGTTTCTGTGGTGGTGCCCACCTACCGCGAGGCGGCCAACATCCCCGAACTCCTCGCCCGCCTGGGCCGGGTGCGCGGGGAGCACCATCTTGACCTTGAAGTGCTGATTATGGACGACGCCAGCAACGACGGCACCGAGGAGGCGGTGGCGGCGCTGGCGCTGCCGTGGGTGCGGCTTGTGGTGCGCACCGGGAACCGCGGGCTCAGCCCCGCCGTGGCGGACGGATTCGCCCTTGCGGGCGGCGGCACGGTGGTGGTGATGGACGCCGACCTCAGCCACCCCCCGGAGGTGATCCCCGCGATGCTGGACGCGCTGGACGGCGGCGCGGATTTTGTGATCGGCTCGCGGTATGTCTCTGGCGGCGCCACCGCCGAGGACTGGGGTTTCCTGCGCTGGATCAACAGCCGCGCCGCCACGCTGCTGGCCCGGCCCTTCACCACCGTGAGGGATCCCATGAGCGGCTTTTTCGCCTTCCGCCGCGCGCTTTTGGACAACGCCGCGCCGCTCAACCCCATCGGCTACAAGATCGGGCTGGAGGTGCTGGTGAAGGGCCGCTGCAAAAAGGCGGCGGAAGTGCCCATTTTTTTCAGCCAGCGCAAGCACGGCGAGAGCAAGCTCAGCCTCCGGGAGCAGCTCCGCTACCTGCGCCACCTGCGGCGGCTGGCCGTGTTCAAGTACGGCCACCTGGCCCATTTCGCCCAGTTCTCGCTGGTGGGGTTCCTGGGCACGCTGGTCAATCTTGCCGCGCTCACCCTGCTCGACGGGATTGGCGTGCCGCTCAAAATTTCCGTGGCCGCCGCCATTCTCATTGCCATGGTGTTCAACTTCGTGCTCAACCGGCAGGTCACCTTTTCCGACGCGCCGAAGGGCCCCTTCCTCCGGCAACTGCTGGGCTTTTGCGGCGCGTGCGCCTTCGGCGCGGTGGTCAACTACGGCGTGACGCTCGGCGTCATCCGGCTGTGGCCCGTGCTGGAGCGCGCCCCCCAGGCGGCCTCCATCCTTGGCATCCTTTCCGGGCTGGTCTTCAACTACCTGGCGAGCCGGTTCATCGTGTTCCGCAAAAAGTGACCCGCCCCGCCCCCGCCCTGTTCAAACGTACTCCACCACCACGAGCCGTCCGTCCTTCTCAAGCCGTTCCTTGAGCAGGGGCACCACCGTTGTGCGGGGCAGGATGTGCTGCTGGGTGAAGCGGATGTCGTTGCTGGCCTGGTTGGCGGCGCAGCCCACGATGAAGTTGATCCGGTCCGCGTTGCGCATCAGCGTGACCAGTTCCGTGGCCGCGGAGTTCGGCTCGTAGCGTTCGGGGGGCGCGTCGAGAATGTTGTGGGCGTGGTTCATGGTCACGGCGCCCTCGGTGACCAGATCCACCCCGTCCATCCGGTGGGCGGGCGGCGCGAGGGTGCCCATGGATTGGGGGGTGAGCCGGATTTCCGCGCCCGTCACCCGTTCGACCACCGAGGCGGTGGTGCCGCCGCTGACCACCTTGAGCCCCTCCATGGCCATGAACCGTTCCACCAGCGCCCGGTCGTTGCGGGAGTCCACCGGCGGGCCGGTCAGTATGTTGAGGACCACCCCGCGCCGGCAGCGGATCAGCACGGTTGTGCTGTCGTCGCGGGGGCCGTCGCCGCAGAGCGCGTCGGCGCGCGCGTTCACCATGTCGGGCATGGCGGCGGGGTCCGCGCCCCGGACCACGGCGTCGGTGAGAAAGCCGCACAGCCCCCCGGCCCCCCATCCCCCCGGCATGCGGTTTCCCCGGCCCGCCTCCGTCACCCCGTCGCTCACCAGCACCAGCGCCGCGCCGGGATCGAGGCGGCAGTTGGCCTCGCAGAGGACCGCGCCGTCCTCCTCCGTCCGCAGTTGCGGCAGGGGCTGGGCGTCCACCGGGGAAAGGAGCAGGGGGGGCGGCGCGTCATAGGACAGGATGGTGGCGTTGCCGTCGGGGAGGAACCGCGCCATGGTGAAGGCCGCGTAGGGCTGGCCGGGCGCGCGCACGCGGGCCATGGATTTGGCCGCGCCGCGGAAGAGGGCGCGCATGGGCCGCCCGCCCTCCGCCAGCGCGAGGAGCCGCGCGGCGCACAGTGTGGCCGCCACGTTCGCCCGGATGCCCGAGCCGATGCCGTCGGCGCAGACCACCCAGGTGGCGTCGGGAAGGCGGCGCGTCTCCACCACGTCGCCGCAGACGGCTCCGGGGTGCTTGGGGAGGCTGCGCGCCGTGATGTCGAAGTGGCGGTAGCCCACGGCGGTCACCCCTCTTCGGGCCGTTCCCGGCGCGCCCGCGCCAGGCGCATCATGTTCGCCACCAGCTCCTCGCTCTGCGCGGTGCTCTGCCCGAGGAAGCGGGCCATTTCCTGGGCCATCTGGACTTGGTGGTCCAGCAGCTCCTGCGCCTTGCGGGCCGTCTCTGCGCGCAGCCGCTCCAGCGTCTCCTCCGACTCCACCGTGTTTGTGATGTCCACAAAGACGCCCACCACCTGGCGCACGTCCGGCATGAGGTAGATGATCTGGTGGCACACCACCCGGTACCGCTCATGGCGCACCGTCGCCTCAAACCGTTCCGCCGCGCCGGAAAGCACGCGCTCAAAGGGGTCCGCGTCCATCAGCAGGGAAACACGCTTGCCCAGCACCGCGTCGCCGCACTGGAACATGGCGCGGAAGGCCGGGTTCATTGCGAGCAGGTTCAGCTCCCCGTCGAGGATGACCACGCCGTTCGGCGTGGTTTCGATGATTTTGTCGCCGCGCTGCTCCGCGAGTCGGCGCATGTGGGGGATGCACATCTCCGGCGTGGCCATGCCGTTGAGCACCGCCACCGCCTGGTCCCGGCAGGAGGCGTAGCCGCAGGCGCCGCAGTTGAGCTGGTCGGCGTCGCCGCCCTTGCCGGTTTTTTCGAGCACCTCCCGGATGCGCTCCTCCGGAAAGTCCCCGTCCGCCGCGCTCCGGACGCGGTACTCCGCCGCGAGCAGCGCCGCCCCCCCCTCCGGGGGCCGGGCATCCGCCGCGCCCGGATGGGTCCGCGCGAATTCGAGCACGCCGCCGCGCCGTCCGAAGAGGTTTCCCCGCTCCGGCATGCCCGCGCCGTTCACGCATCCCTGCGCGCAGAAAAGCGGCTCCAGCAGCATCGGCGCGCCGGAGGCGCGCGCGTTGTCCAGCGCCTGGCGCAGCTCGTCCACCCCGCTCACCGCCACCACCCCCGGGTCGAGCGCGTCCGCGCCCAGCCCCGCGGTGCGGGTGAGCCCGCCGGGCAGGGGGAAGAAACGGGCGTCGCCGCCGGGCTCCTCGTCGAAGGGCTCCACCGGGCAGTCCGCCAGGGACACGCCCCGCGTGTCCATCCAGTCCGCCATCTCCGCGAAGGTGAGCACGCAGTCCACATCACCCGCCAGTTCGGGCCGCTCCGCCTCCGCCTTTTTGGTGACGCACGGGCCGAGAAAGATCACGCGCGCCCCCGGCCCCAGGCGTTTTTTGATGCGGCGCGCGTGGGCGATCATGGGCGAGACCAGCGGCGCGAGCAGCGGCGCGAGGTCCGGCTCGTACTGCTCGATGTAGGCCGTCACCGCGGGGCACGCGGTGCATATCAGCGTCCCGCCGGGGTGCTTCGCGGCGATTTCCGCCGTGCGCCGCGCCACCTCAAAGGCGCCCACCGCCGTTTCCGCCACGAAGGTGAAACCCATCCGCCGGAGCGCGGCGGGAAGGCGGCCCCGGCCGTCCGCGTCCAGCAGCGCGGCAAAGGAGGGGGCCACGCTGGCCGCCACGGGCGCGCCCGACCCGATGAGGCGCTGCGCCTTCTCAATGTCGTTGCGGAAGGCCTTGGCTTTTTGCGGGCATTCGCGGATGCAGGTGCCGCAGGCGATGCAGCGGTCGCTGTCCACGTAGGCCTGCCCGTCCACCACGCGGATGGCCTTGATCGGGCAGGCGCGCAGGCAGCGGTAGCAGTCGCGGCACCGGGCGTCGTGGGTGTAGACGACCTGGCCGGGTTTGCGCCTCCAGTGCCCGCGTTCCATGGGCGGCCTCACCCCGGCTTGATCGCGGAGGCGAGCTTTTGGAGCAGCACCGCCAGCGACGAGTACAGGTCCTCGTTCTGCACGATCACGTCCGCCGGCGCGTTGATGGCCACGGGCGCGAAATTCCAGATGGCGCGGATGCCGCCGGCCACCATCAGGTTGGCCGCCTCCTGCGCGCCGTCCGCCGGAACGGTGATCACCCCCACGAGCACGTGCATGCGCCGGGCGAGGTTCGGCAGCTTGGACACGGGAAGGATTTCCTTGCCGTGCACCCGCAGCCCGATGCGGCCGGGGTCCTTGTCGAAGGCGGCCACGATGTCGAGGCCGTAGTGGTTGAAGCGGTTGTAGCCCAGCAGCGCCGAACCCAGGTTGCCCGTGCCCGCCAGGAAGGCCTTGCGCACGTTGTTCCAGCCCAGGAACTCCTCGATGGCCGTGATGAGCGCCGGAAGGTCGTAGCCCACCTTCGGCCGGCCCTTGATGCCCGTCACCGCGAGATCCTTGCGGATTTGCGTGGGATCAAAGTGCAGCTCGTCGGCGATCTGGCTGCACGATATCGTTTCGAGCCCGCCCGCCAGGCACTGCTGCAGCATGTGGTGGTACACCGGGAGCCGCCGGAGGGTGGGTTCCGGGATGGGGCGGCATTTCAGGTTCATGCTCATGGGCTGCGCTCCTCAATATAAGGAAAATTTTCCTCATTGTAACCCAAACGCCGGGGCGTGTCAAAAATCCCGCGCGCTGTTTTTTTTCCTCCCCGCCGCGGGTGATAATGGCCGGGATCGGCGTGAAAACAGGAGAACGGACAAATGGCTTTCCGGAAAACATCCCGCGCGGCCTCGGCCGCGGTGTTGTTGTTGTGCGTGCTTGGGGCCGCCGCGGCGCAGGCGGAACCCGTCACCGGCAAGCCCTACCGGCTGGAGCTGCTCCCCCGCGAGGACGGCACCCGGACCGATCCGGAAACGGGCGCGGCGCTGCTGTTTCTCACCAACGGAAAGGAGAAGGACGGCAACCTCTATTTCCACCAGCGCTCCTGGCTGGCGGACGGCTCCGTCATCCTGTTCTCGTCCCAGCGGGAAAAGGGCGGCCTGATGGGCTATGTGGCGGCCACGGGCGAGCTTGTCCGCATCACCGCGTCCGACGGCGCGCCGGTGAACCGCCCCACGGCGGCGGTGAACCGCAACAGCGTCTTCGCCATGTCCGGCGACCGGTGCCTGGAGATTGCCCTGTCGGTGGAGGTGAAGACCAGGCGCGGCGTTCCCCGCGCCGTGGTCACGGCGGTGGAGCGGCAGTTGTGCGTGCTGCCGGGGGTGGACGTGTACCTGAATGAAAGCTGCGACGCGCGGTACCTGGCGGCGGGCGGCGCGGCCATGGCAAACGGCAAACCCGGCATCATGCTGGTGGACGAGGCCGACGGCTCCACCCGGCTGGCCTGCGCGCTGCCCGAAGGGCTGGCCTACGGCGGGCATGTGCAGTGGAGCACCACCAACCCGAACTGGATCAGTTTCGCGGGCCGCCCCGAGCGCCTCTGGATGGTGGACATACGGGAGGGAAAGCCCTTCTGCCCCTATGTCCAGAGGCCCGGCGAACTGGTGACCCACGAGTCGTGGTGGGTGAACGACCAGCTCATGTTCTGCGGCGGCGTCCACGCCGCGCCCCACGAGGATTCCCACGTCAAGCTGCTCGATCCGCGCACGGGCGTGGTGCGCATCATCGGCGAGGGCGCGTGGTGGCCCGGCGCCACCCCGGAGGAGCTGGCAAAGCGCAACTGGTGGCACGCCTCGGGCAGCCCCGACGGCTGCTGGGCCGCGGGCGACAACTGGCACGGCGACATCATGCTCTTTGAGGGGCCCGCCGCCCGGCCACGGCTCCTCACCACCGGGCACCGCACCTACGGCAGGGGCGCCCATCCCGAGGTGGGCTGGGACAGGCGCGGCGAGCAGGTCATCTTCAACTCCCACATGCTGGGCGAACCGGCGGTGTGCGTGGCCACCATCCCCGAAACCTGGCGGAACGAGGTGCGCGCCATGGGCGGACGCGTCGAAACCCCGCCGCCCGTGCCCGAAGGCCAGACCCCAAAGGGTGACCGTGGGCTGATGGAGTAGAACGCATCACCACAGCCCTGCGCGGCTGACATATTCCATAAAAACTTGCCGTATAATCCGGGGCAATCCACCACCAGAAAGGTCGGGATTGCCCCGGATTTCTTTGCTTTTATCCTTTCCCCGCCTCGCCAAAACCTTACCGGGAATCAATCCTATTTTCGCAACGTTGCAGTAACGTAAAAATCTGATGCTTTCAACAGCATTTTCAATACGTTGAAAAATTGACTGGAAGACGTTTCAGACCAAGGAGTTTGTTTTATGAAGACCGTGCGCATTCCCTGGAAACACACATTGATGCTGTCCACCCTGCTTGTCCTCTCGGGCGGAATTTCCGCCTTTGGCATGAACACCGACGGGCTTGTGGACGCCGTTGCGAATGGTTCAAAACTGACAAAGGCCGACGCGGGCCGCGCCGTGGACGCCATCGTGGAAACCCTGTCCAGCGCCCTGGCCAACGAGGCCCGGCAGAAGGGCGACAGAATCAGCCTGGTGGGCTTCGGCACCTTCTCCGTGTCGGAACGGGTTCCCTCCGACAGCGACACCTGCGTGCCGGTGGCGGATGTGGACTTTGAGCCCGCGGACGCCTTTGCCGCGCTCATCAATCCGGTAGCCATGGACAAGGGCCTCCGGTTCCGCGTCCGGTCCGTGGGCGGCACCGACAAGGAGCCGGTTGTCACGGGCCCCGTGCAGACCGGCGAGGTATTCCTGGGGGACATCGTGGTGCTGCAGGACACGCCGGACGCCCCCGCCGGGGTCGAGGTTGAGGTTGCGGGTGTCTGGGTGGGAGGGGTTGCCGTGGACGGGGCGGGCTCCGGCCAGGACGCCTCCCTGCTGCTGCGGGGCATAGAGAAGAAGGACATAAAGCGCGGCATGGTCATCATAAAGAAGCCCGCCCACAGGGAACCGGGGCCGCCGGTAAGCCCGTGCTTCCCCTATCTCTTTGACGAGCAGATTGCGGCCGGGGCCGCCAAACTCTCCGGCCTCCGTTACGAGTCCGTGCTGCTCGCCCTGCAGGTTGCCAAAGAGACCGTGATGGAAACGGTGGCCGCCGGGTATGCCGTGGACATTGACGGGCTCGGCGTGTTTTACGTGACCTCCGAGCGCGTTCTCAGCGTCATTGATCCCGGAACGGATTTGTCCGCGGAAAAAACCAGGAAGGTCAAGTTCAAGGCGGGCGCTGAATTGTCCTCGACCGTGAACAAGTAACCTGAACCACCGTTGACGCGTGATCGCTGAACAGGTTGCCGGCGGCAAGTGAGGCGTGACGTGTTGCCTCAGGAGTTGGCGGCAGCCTTTGCTTCGCCAAAAGGCTTCAATAGATATGCGATGGTGGCACCGTCAAGATCGAGACTGTGCTCCCTGCACAAAACTTCCTGTGCCGTTTCGCCCTTCTTGTTGCGGAGTGTGGCGTCCGCCCCGAAGCGCAGGAGATATTCAATCATGGGAAGCTCGGGTTCCCGGCAGGCCAGATGCAGCGGCGTGTCGCCATTCTTGTCCGCGGCGTTGGGATCAGCCCCGGACTCCAGCAGGTGAAGGATGCACACATGCTGTGTCGACCACACGGCGTGGTGGAGCGGTGTCTCCCCCGCGGTGTTCCGGGCGTTGACATCCGCGCCTCCGTCAAGCAGCGTCCTGAGTGTGGAAAGGCTTCCCTCCGAGGCGGCTTCAATCATGTCCCGGACCATGCCCTGTTCATGGCCCTGCCCCAGGGATTTTATTTTCCCGATGATGGTTTTGCCGAGGCGAATCAGGCTTGTTGAGAGAAAGAGAAACACCCCGAAAATCTGTAAAAACAACAGGAGATGTCCCGCCATCAGCACGCCCTCCCGCCGCGTTTCAGCAATGCGAGATGCCTCTTCAACACCTCAGGTTCAAGCTCTTCCATCCGTTCCCCCTCCAGCAGTTGCACGGCAAGTTTTCCGGCGTTGTTACGGATGTCAGGATTTGCCCCGTGGCGCATCAGATACTCAATGGTTGGATAGCAGCCCCATTCACACGCGATGTGCAGCGGGGTGTCACCATCCTTGTTTTGCAGGTTCGGATCCGCGCCGTTCTGGAGCAGGAAGGAGACGCTTGTGTAGGAGTCAAGGAAAACAGCCTTGTGGAGGGGGGTGTCGCCCTTGCCGTCGCGCAGGTTGATGTCCGCGCCCCCGGCCAGCAGTTCGCACATACGGCCCAGCGACTCCATTTCAGCCGCCTTGTGCAGCGTGTATCCGGCGGCCAGCCACCTGTCGAGCCTTCCCCCGGTGAGTTGGTTTGCAAACTGCCTGATGTGGAGGTAACAAATAAAGCCGCCCCAGAGATAACCCATCCCTGAGACGGCGTACACAACATAACTATGACTGTAATCCAGCTACTCCGGCATTGCTCCTCCCCTTTCGGTTGTTTCCCCTAGCCCAGCCGGGGCAGGACGGCGTGCTTCAGCCAGTTGACGAACTCGCATTCGCGGATGTCGTCCTCGACGATGCCGTCGTCAATCTTCAACTGCCAGCGGATGTGCTTGAGCGTCGGGTCGGCGTGCACCGCCTCGAAGTTTTCCACATAGGCCACCATGTCGTCGTGGTCCCTGAACCAGCCCTGCTTGATGAGCCGCTCCTCGCGGGCGAGGATGAGCCGGGCCACCTCGTGCAGGTTGTATTCGGGGTGATACTGGGTGGCCCAGAAGACGCCCTTCTTGAACTCGATGGCGACGGCCTGCACCACGCTCCAGTCATTCCCCGCGAGCAGCGTCGCGCCCTCGGGCAGCTCCACCACCTGGTCGTCGTGGCTCACGAAGTGGGAGTAGACCACGGGCTTGCCCTCCATCATCGGGTGCTTCCGGCCCTGGTCGGTGAGCATGATTTTGGTGGCGATGCCCATTTCCCGGCCTTTCGGGTGGGGCTCCACGGTGCCGCCCGCCACGAAGCAGGCGAGCTGGACGCCCCAGCAGCTTCCGAACTGGGGCACGCCCGCCTCGTATGCGCGCAGCGCCAGGTCCTTGTGGGCCTGCACGCGCGGGTCGTCGTTGTGGTAAATGGTCAGGTTGCAGCCCGGCCAGATCACGCCCGCATACTTCGAAAGGGCCTCGTCGGTCGGCGGCGTGGCGCCGGGATCGCTCGAATACCAGATGTCATACTCCGCGCCCGGCAGCCGCCTCACCAGCAGGTCGGCGTACAACTGCCCGGCCAGGGTCATGCCCACCGAGTCAAACTGGTTGCGGCTTTCGATGGTGTAGCCGTCGGGGATGAGGAAACGCGGCTTGTCGCTCATTTTACGGTCCTTCCTTGTGTGTCACATGCCGGCCATGAACTGGAACGCCTGGTCCATGAATCCGGGATAACCCTCGTGCGCGAAATCGGGATAAACCACCATGCTCTTGGGTGCGGTGATCTTGTTGTACGCGGCGAACTGGCTCGACGGCGGGCAGATTTCGTCCATCAGCCCGACGGCCATGAGCACCTCGCCGCGGATGCGCGGGGCCAGGTGCTGGCAGTCAATGTAGCCGAGCCGGGTGAAATACTCGTCCTCGCGCTCGTGGCGCGGATCGTAGAGGCGGAAGAAGGCGCGCAGCTCCTCGTAGGCCTGCTTTGCCAGGTCCATCTCCCACACGCGCCGGTAGTCGCAGAGGAAGGGGCACATGGGGGCGAGCCGCGCGATGCGCGGTTCGAGCGCGGCGCAGGCCAGGGTGAGCGCGCCGCCCTGGGATCCGCCGATGGCGCCCATCCGGTCCCCGTCCACCTCCGGCATCGCCGCCACCACCCGCGCAAGCTGCGCCGTGTCGAGGAAGATGGAACGGAAGAGCAGCTTCTCCGGGCCCTCCGCCAGCCCCCGGATGATCTGGCCGTGGTGGGTGTTGCCCTTCACGCCGCCCACGTCCTCCGACTGGCCGCCCTGGCCGCGCGCGTCCAGCGCCGCCACGGAAAAGCCCCGGGCCACCCAGCCCAGCTTGTCGTGCCAGTCGCCGGAACTGCCCGTGTAGCCGTGGAACTGGAGCAGCGCGGGGTGGGGCGCGGCGGACCGCGCCGGGCGCAGGTACTTCGCGTGGATGCGCGCGCCGCCCACGCCGGTGAACCACAGGTCAAAGCATTCCGCGAAGGGCGTCTGGAACGGCGCGGGGACCAGCTCCGGCTCCGGGTCCGTGTTGTGGTTCTCCGCGAGGGCCTCGTCCCAGAAGGCGTCAAAATCCGCCGGACGCGGGTTGGTTCCCTGATAGTTCCGCAGCTCGTCCAGGGGCATGTCTATCATCGGCATGGCGGCGGCTTCCTATTCCATTCCTGCCAGGATTTCCGGCAGTTGCGCGTAGTCGGCGCACACCGCGTCGGGGACGTGCCCCTCCAGCGGGCGGTCCTTCACCACCGTGAGCAGCACGCCCCGCGCGCCCACGGCATGGGGGCCGCCCAGGTCGTTGTGGGGGCGGTCGCCGATGTGGACGATGCTTTCAATGGGGATGCCGTAATGCCCTGCCACCGCCTCGAACACCGAGGGGTGCGGCTTGGAATGGCCCACCTCGTCGGAGAAGGCGAAAAAGTCGAAGTACTGGAGCATGCCCGCGTCCTGGAGCAGCAGGCGCAGGTTGCGCCCCGGCGTGACAATCGCGTCGGACACGATGGCCAGCTTGTACTTTCCGTGCAGCCGGGCCAGCGCCTCCACCGCGCCCGGCGCGGGGTTGGGCTGGTATTCCAGCTCCATCCGCTCAAGGGCGTCCACAAAGGCCGAAAAATCCGGCTCGGGGATGTCGCGCTTCAGCCCCTCCAGCAGCACGCGCATGCGCTGGTTCACCGGCCAGGTCACATGCTCGTCGTGCCACACCTTGCGGAAGGCCGCGTCGGTCACGTCAAAGGCCAGATCCGACATCGCCCGGTCAATGGGCGCCTGTTTTGAAAGATACTGAAACAGCAGATCCCGGCGAGCCACCGCCTTGGAGGGCAGCCCCGCCGCCGCCCGCTTGGGCTCGTCCGAATCGTCGTGAAAAAGGCAGTCCCACAAATCGAAGGTGACCGCGCCGATGGGCCGCTTGGACATGACCACTCCTTTGCTTGTTTGGGGAACCCCGGAAACAGCCATTCCATCCCCGGCGGTTTTGCCGGGGATGATACCACATTTCCCCGGGCATCCCAATACGCCCGCGAAGCGCCGGAGAGATCAGCCGTATGCGCGGGGGGGGGGCTAGGTAACGGGGCCGTGCCTGTCCGGCGCGGGAAAGCGGCGTCGTTGCCGCCGCACTCCAAAAAAGGTGTGACGTGTTCTGGCTGATACCGCATCCGTCACATGTGGAGTGCGGTGGCAGAGCGCAGCGGCGACACCGCTTTGACCGGCGGCTTGGCGAGTGCCGGGGGGCATGTGCCACCTCTCGTCGCCAAGTTGCACTTGGTGACGGGTGTGTCTTCGAAGTTTTACTTCGTCTTTTCCGTGTGACGGGGTGTTGCCGGGACGCGGTTGGTTGCGAAGTGTAACTTCGCGGGCACGGGCGTCCCCAAGTACAACGTGGGGACGAGAGAACGGGAGTTTGTCCGGCGGTTCAGGCAGA
>JBHEKP010000315.1:0-2996 GCA_041859375.1 Candidatus Hydrogenedentales bacterium
CCCCCCCGACCGCACCCGTGGTACACTGTTGCCCGCGAAAAGCAGGTTTCCATCCACACCATTGCGCCCCCTGGGCAATCGGGGTTCACACTTATGACGGCACGGATTTTCATACTGGCGTTCCTGGCACTTTTCAGCGCCGCCGCGCAGGCCCTTGAGGCGGGCGCGGGGCGTGTGGACATCACACCGCCTGTCGGCACGCCGCTGAACGGCTACGGCGCGCGGATGGGCCGCGAGTCCACGGGCGTGCATGACCCGCTTTACGCCCGCGCGGTCTACCTGGACGACGGCACGACCAAGGCTTTCCTGGTCAGCGTGGACCTGGTGGCGGTGAACCCCGAACTCCGCGCACGGGTGCTGGAGCTGGCCCCGGACATCGTGCCCCGCGAGAACATCATCATCGCCGCCACCCACACCCACAACGGCGCGGGGGGGATGACCCGCCAGATGCCCGTGCGTTTTGTGTCGGGACGCTATATTCCCGAGGTCCTTGAGTCGGTTGCCATCGGCATCACCCAGTCCATGCAGCAGGCCTATGACTCGAAAAAAAGGGCCGCCATTGGTTTCGGCACGGGCAAGCAGACGGGTTTGTCGGGCAACCGCCGCTTTTCCGGCGGCCCCTTTGACGACCAGATCGGCGTGATCCTCATTGAGGACGCCGACGGCGCGCCCATATCCGTCATCACCAACTTTGCCGCCCATCCAACCTCCATTGAAGGCGAGAATTTCTACGACTTTTCCGCCGACTACCCCGGCTTCTATTACCAGGAGATGGAGCAGCTCATGGGCGGCCAGTGCGTGGCCCTGTTCCTCAACGGCACCCAGGGCAACCAGACCATCGGCGCGCCCGAGGGCAAATCCGGCTGGGCGCGCACCGAGGCCGTGGGGCGGCTGCTCGCGGCACGCGCCAAGGAGGTGGTGAACGGCATCACCTGCGGCGAGGCGACGCTGCGCATGGCTTCCGCCGAACCCGCGCTTCCCCTGACGCTCGCCGACGGCATGCAGCCGGACAAGGTGCTGCTGCAGGCCCTGGAAATCAACGACCTGCTGCTCACCTTCATCCCCGGCGAGTCCTGCGTGGAAATCGGCCTGGAACTGCGCCGCCGCGCCCTGGAAAAAGGCTATGCCGCCCAGTTCTCCGTGGGGCTGGCCAATGACTATCTGATGTATTTCACCCCAAAGTCGCTCTATGCCGAGTTCAACTATGAGGCGGCCATGAGCTTTTTCGGCCCGCGCATGGAAGACTGGTTTTACCGCGAGTTTACCCGGCTCATGAGCAGGGCGGAGCCCCTTCCCGATCCCCCGGCGGTTGAAACACCCGCCGTGGAGCAGCTTGAAGGCGGCCTGCTGCTGAACCTTTCCGGGGACGCCCGCGCCGTCGGGTTGGCGCGGGGCAGGGCGTTCCACGATGATTTGCGGTTGCGTTATGCGGGCCGCGTCGCCGACAAGGTCCGCTCCGGCGCATGGACCCCGCCGCAGAGCATATGGGCGAAGTGGCCGGGATTCATGGACCCCTCCCCGGTGATGCTCCCCATGCTGGGCATGGCCGCGCGGCCCCTGCTCAAGGGCGTGCCGGACACGGCCTTTCTGGAGATGGAGGGGCTGGCCGAAGGCGCGGAGCTTCCCTTTGACGCGGTGTGGCTGCTGCAAAGCGCCACCACTTTTGACGCGCTGGAGGACAAGACGCCCCTGTTCACCTCGCCGCTCTGCACCATGTTTGCCGCCGTCGGTCTGCGCGCCGGCGCCGATGATTTGCTTGTCGCCCGCAACCTCGACTGGGCCTGGGACGAACTGCCCGTGGTGACAAAGGTCACCCCCGACACGGGGCGGAAGTATCTCCAGGTCGGGTTCAGCTGGAACGCGGGCGTGTTTACCGGCATGAACGACGCCGGGATTGTGGTGTGCCTGGAGCGGGTGCCCGGCGAGAAGGGCAACCCCATGCAGGGACCGCCGCTGGAAATGATAGCCCGCGACGTGCTCCAGCAGTCCGAAAAATACGAGACGGCCCTGGCCGTACTTGCCGCGCAGCAGCATGTGCGCGGCGTGCACGCGCTGGTTGCCGGGTTTGAGGGCAAATCCCCCCGCGCCGCGGTGATCGAATTCGGCCCGGCCATGAATGTGCGCCGCGCCGAAAAGGAAAGCCTGCTCACCGGTGTGGATCCGGCCTCGCCCGCGGCCCCGCCCGAGGCGCGCTCGCGCTACAGCCGCGTGCTGGCCCTCACCGAGGGCAAGCGCATTGTGGGTGACCGGGAGATGCAGCGCATCCTTTCGGACACGGAGCCGGAGGGCGGCGGACTCAACACCATCTGGAACGGGCAGACCCGGCACAGCGTTGTTTTCTCGCCGAAATCGGGCAGGGCCTATGTGGCCTTCCCGGGGGACGCGGGCGGCGCGGGCCCGTACAACACCATCTCATTGAAGGATTAGCAGGCCATGAGCGATGTGGTCCGGAATTACTCCATGGGCGGCAGCCCGCGCAAGCGGCGGCGCGATTTGCGGCGGCGCGGCGGCCAAATCGGCCTGCGTGTCCTGTTCCTGGCGCTGGTGTGCGTGGTGGGCGGCTGCTGGTACACCCGCGACAGCCACGACATGGGCGGTCTTGTCCCCGCGAAGGGCGCGCTCCAGGCCTGCGTCACCGACGTGATGCGCAAGCAGTCCATGGCCGCCTCCTCCCAGTTGTGGGGGCTGCTGCCCGCCGAAAGCCCCGTGCGTGAAAGCATGAGGCGGTTCGCCGAAAACCCGCCCCTGCCTGAATGGCTGCTGAACAACCTCAGCACCGACGTCGCCTGGTTTTCCTGCGACAGCCTGTCGGCTCCGGAGGACATGCTGGTGGTGACGAAGATGACCCGCACCGGCTGCCTGGCCGCCAAACTGGCGCGCCTGGACCGGGCCGTGGAGCGGGACCACGCGGGCGGCCTGAACCTCTTCTCCGTGCCTGAAGCGGGCCTTTACTACGCCGTGCGCGGCCGGGTGCTCCTGCTGAGCAGGTCGCGGTC
>JBHEKP010000014.1:0-2986 GCA_041859375.1 Candidatus Hydrogenedentales bacterium
ATTTCGGGCAGGTGCCCTTCACATAGCGGTCCGGCAGGAACTTGCCGAGCTGCGGCGAGAACCACAGCTCCATTTCCTGCTCATGGATGTGCCCGCCCCTGTCCAGCGTGGTGAAAAAGCGCTGGGTCGTGTCCACGTGCAGCGGCCACGAGGTGCGCCCGTAGAGATCGTAGGAGATGCCCAAACGGCGGAAGGCCTCCGCATTGGCCGCATGGTAGCGGTCAATCACGTCCTGCGGGGTGATGCCCTCCTTCAGCGCCGTCAGTGTGATGGGCACGCCGTACTCGTCGGAGCCGCCGATATAGAGCACCTTCCTGCCGCGCAGGCGCAGGTACCGGACATAGACGTCCGCCGGAAGATAGGCCCCCGCAATGTGGCCAAGATGGATGTGGCCGTTGGCGTAGGGCAGCGCGCTGGTCACCAGGGTGCGCGCGAACTGTTTTTCTTCGGACATGACAATTCCTCGCTTTCGGAAACGGTGGAAACCGGCGGTCATTGTACCGGATTTCCGGCCGTCGATTCAGAAGTTCCCCGGCCCGCTCAGTCGGAGGGGCCGATCATTTTGGACGGGTCCACCGCCTGGTCAAATTCTTCCGCCGTGAGGAAACCCAGGTTGAGCGCCTCCTCCTTTAGCGTGGTGCCGTTTTTGTGGGCGGTTTTGGCGATTTTCGCGGCGTTGTCGTAGCCGATTTTACTGTTGAGCGCGGTCACCAGCATGAGCGAGTTGTTGAGATGCGCGGTGATTTGGCGCGTGTTGGCCTCCAGTCCGGCCACGCAGTTTTCGCGGAAGGAGTCGGCGGCGTCGGCAAGCAGCCGGATGGACTGAAGCACGTTGTAAATGATCACCGGTTTGAACACGTTCAACTCGAAGTTTCCGGAGGCGCCCGCAATGTTCACGGTGACGTCGTTGCCCATCACCTGGGCGGCGACCATGGTCATGGCCTCGCTCTGGGTGGGGTTCACCTTGCCCGGCATGATGGACGAGCCCGGCTCGTTTTCCGGCAGCAGCAGCTCGCCGATGCCGCAGCGGGGTCCGCTGCCCAGCCAGCGCAGATCGTTGGCGATTTTCATGAGGCCCGCCGCCACGGTCTTCAGCGCGCCGTGGGTCATGACCATGGCGTCGTGGGCGGCAAGCGCCTCGAATTTGTTCGGCGCGGAGGTGAAGGGCAGGCCGGTCAGTTCGGCGATGGCGTCCGCCATGGCCTCGGCGTAGCCCGCCTTCGTATTCAGCCCGGTGCCCACCGCCGTGCCGCCGATGGCCAGTTCCGCCAGCCTCGGCAGGGTCTGGTTCACCCGCGCGACGCCGTTGGCGACCTGCTGGGCGTAGCCGGAGAACTCCTGGCCAAGGGTGAGCGGCGTGGCGTCCATGAGGTGGGTGCGCCCGATTTTTATGATGTCCGCGAAGGCGTCCGCTTTTTCCTGGAGGGCGTCCCGCAGGGCCTCCAGCGCGGGGACGAGCCGGTTGTGGATCTGCTCCACCGCCGCAATGCTCATCGCCGTGGGAAAGGTGTCGTTGGAGGACTGGGACATGTTCACATGGTCGTTGGGATGGACAGGCTTCTTGCTGCCCAGCTCGCCGCCCAGCAGTTCTATCGCACGGTTCGAGATTACCTCGTTGGCGTTCATGTTCGTCTGGGTGCCGCTGCCGGTCTGCCAGATCACCAGCGGAAAATGTTCGTCGAGCTTTCCTTCGATCACCTCGCCGGCGGCGGCGCAGACTGCCTCCGCCAGCTTTCCGTCAAGCAGGCCCATGTCGCGGTTGACCAGCGCCGCGGCCTTTTTCAGGATGCCCAGCGCGCGGATCAGTTCGCGCGGCATGCGCTCCCCGCCGATACGGAAATTCTGAATCGAACGCGCCGTCTGGCAGCCGTAGTATTTGTCCGCGGGCACCTTCATGTCGCCCATCGTGTCTTTCTCGATGCGGTAGTCCATTTTTTTGGCTCCTTGAGGAAAGCCGCGCGAACCACGGGGGGCGCGCGCGGCGTTTCACAATGAAATTTGACCAACCTCTGGGGCTTATTATGCCCCGCCCCGGCGGAAATTGCAAAGACGGAACAGCCCGCCGGGGCCGAAAAACCACCCAATCACGCCGTTTCTGCTAGAATCCAGCCCGGCGCGGGGAGGAACCCGCGCGCGGGAAGACCCATGCCAACGGTTGAGCCGGACAAAAAACTGGAACGCATCCGCGCGGTGCTGCCCGAACTGCGGGCGTTCGTTTCATCCTGCCGCGCCTGCGGGCGCGCCTGCGGCGCGGATCGGGCGGGCGGACAGGCGGGGGTGTGCCGCGCGGGCGCGGAGGGGCTGGAGCATGCGCGCTGGTCGGCGGCGCTGCCCCATTTCGGCGAGGAGCCGATGCTGGTGGGCCGGGGCGGCTCGGGCACGGTCTTTTTCTCCCACTGCTGCCTGCGCTGCGTGTTCTGCCAGAACTGGCAGATCAGCCAGGGCGGCGAGGGCCGCTCCGGGCATTTTTCAGAACTGGCGGAGGAATTTCTAAGCCTCCAGGCGCAGGGCGTGGAAAACATCAACCTGGTCACGCCCACCCAGTACATCCTGCCCGCCGTGCTTGCACTGGAGGCGGCTTATTCCGGAGGGCTGCGCCTGCCGGTGGTGTACAACACCAACGGCTACGACTCGGAGGAGCTGGTGAGGCTGCTGGACCACATTGTGGATGTGTGGCTCCCCGATGTGAAGTACACGGACACGGAGCCCGCGCGTTGCTACTCGCGCGCCGCCAATTACCCCGAAACGGCAAAGCGCGCCGTGCTGCGCATGTTCCGCCAGTCCGGTCCGCTCCTTTGTAAGGGGGAAATCGCCCAAAGCGGCGTCATCATCCGCCACCTTGTGCTCCCGGACAACGCGTCCGGTTCCTTCGATTTCCTGCTGTGGCTCGCCGACGAGGGCATGACGGGGGTGACGATCAGCCTGATGAGCCAGTATTCACCCCAGCACAAGGCCATGGAGCATCCTCAAATAGCCCGGTCCCTGC
>JBHEKP010000260.1:0-5330 GCA_041859375.1 Candidatus Hydrogenedentales bacterium
CAAAGTCGCCGCCCAGGGCGGATTCCAGCGCGGCGATGAGCAGCACGTTGTAGGTGGTGCCGTACTCCCAGTAGCTCGGGCCCTCCACATACACGCCGTCGGGCTGGTAGGTGCGCATCGCATACGGCAGCCCGTCCAGGGAGCGGGTGATCACCCGCTCCGCGAGCGCCGGCTCGTGTTCCAGCAGCGCCAGCGCGCCGAAGGCCATGCCGCCGTTGCAGACCTGGTTCCAGTTGTTGTCGCGCCGCGCCCAGCTGTCGTTCCCGGACATGGAGGGGCCGATGCCCTTTTCCAGTATGGCCGCGCGGATGCGCGCCTCCCGCTCCGGCGAAAGAAGCGGCAGCAACCAGTCGTAGCCCAGGGCCAGCGCGGCGGTCATCTCGGCGGTGTCCAGAAAGTGCGAAGGGTTCCAGTTCTGGAAGACCGCCGCAGCGTCCATTTCCACCATGGCCCGTTCGGCATATTTCTGCTCCCCCGTCATGCGGTGCGCGAAGGCCAGGTTCAGCACCCGCTTGAGCGCCTCGCGCGACACGGAAAGCAGCCGCTTGCCCTCCTTCTTGTAGGTGACCGGGGGCTCCGCAAGCAGGGAGTCGGCGTACTGGCGCACGAGGGCGAACACCGCCCCCGCCGTCTCGTTTTTCCCGATGCGCCTGCGCAGCTTGTCCGCGTCCGCGTCGCTCATCAGCAGGCGCGGATGGGGCGCGGCGGCGGCGATGCGCGACACCACCTCCGGGTTGACCGGCAGTTCCGTTTTTTCCGCAGCGGCGGCCAGGCACAATGCCGCACACACCAAAAGGAAACCGCACACACACCTGCACGTCATGGAAGCGCTCCTTCCCTTGTCATAGCCTATTTTTTGTACTCCGGATTGGGGGGCGGCATGACCGCGCCCACATCCTTGCGCCATGCGCGCAGTGTTTCCAGCATTTTTGCCGCCCGTTCGGGCTGTTCCGCCGCGAGGTTTTTGGCCTCGCCCGCATCCTCCGCGAGGTTGTACAGCTCCAGGTCGCCGAACTCATAGTTCTCGATGAGCTTCCAGCAACCCTCGCGCACCGCGCCGCCGGGGCGGCCCCCCTGGTTGGCGAAGTGGGGGTAATGCCAGAACAGGGCGCGGTCCGGCCCCTTCCCCCGCGGGTTTTTCAGCAGCCCCGAAAGGTCCGCGCCGTCCAGGTCGCGGATGCCCGCACCGGCGGGGTCCACCCCCGCCAGGGCGCAGCAGGTGGGCAGAAAGTCCACGCTCGACACGGGCGCGGCGCACACGCCCCCGGGCCGGACGCCCCCCGGCCAGGCGACAATCAGCGGCTCGCGGATGCCGCCCTCGTGGAGGAAGCCCTTGCCGTCGCGCAGGGGCGCGTTGGTGGTGGCGGGGGTGTGCGCGAAGTTGCCCTCATGCACCGCCAGCCCGCCGTTGTCGGAGAAGAAAAAGATCACCGTGTCGTCCGCGATGCCGCACTTTTCCAGCGCCGCCACGACGCGCCCGACGCTGTCGTCCACGGACTCGACCATGGCGGCGTAGTGCGCGTTGTTCTGCTGTCCCGGCGCGGGCGGGTTCGCCTTGATCTTCGCCTCGTATTTGGCCACCTTGTCCGGCTTCGCCTCGATGGGCACATGCACCGAGTAGTGGCAGAAGTTGAGGAAGAAGGGCTTGTCCCTGTTGGCCTCAATGAAACGGCACGCCTCGTCCGTGAGCCGGTCGGCGAGGTACTCGCCCTTGTGGCTGCCCTCCAGCGGCGGGTTGCCGTCCCATTCCGGCCAGTAGAAGCTCTTGGGCATGCCGCTGGCGCCGCCGCCCGCGTTGAATTCGAAGCCCTGATCCTCCGGCGCGAAGCCCTTCCCGCCCAGGTGCCACTTGCCCACATGGCCCGTGGCGTAGCCCGCGCCGCGCAGTGCCTCGGCGATGGTCACCTCCTCCAGCGCCAGCGCGTCGCCGTAGGGCGCCGTGAGCACCGGCGAGTCCGGCGGGCTCAGGGTGCCCTTCAGGAAGTTGGTGACGCCGGTGCGCGCCGGATACTTGCCCGACATGATGCTGGCCCGCGTGGGCGAGCACACGGGGCACGCGGCGTAGGCGTCGGTGAAGCGCAGGCCCGACGCGGCCAGCCGGTCTATGTGCGGCGTTTCGTGGAGGATGCTGCCGAAGCAGCCCACGTCCGCCCAGCCCATGTCGTCAATCAGGATGAATACGATGTTCGGCGGGCGCTTCGCCGACTGCGCCCGCGCCGCCGCGCCCAGTCCCGCCAGCCCCAGCGCGCCCGCGCCAAGACACCCCAAAAACGCGCGCCGTCCCGTGGGTCCTTCCCTCATCGTGCCTCCTCTTCTCCGGGAACACCGGGGATGTGCAGGCCCGGACATCCCGGAAGCGTGGGGATGACGCGGTCGCAGGCCACGGCCCACATCTCCCAGCCGCCGTCTATGTAATTGTCATTTCCGGGCCGTCCGCAGGCCTGCGCGAAGAGCATCCATTCCCCCCCGATCCGGTACAGCGCCGGGGTGGCGACATGGTAAAGCGTGCGGTCGTCGTACAGCCCGCGCCATTGCGTTTGCAGCATCGTGTCCAGGTCGATCTGTTTCCAGCCCCTGACGGGGTCGGTGCTGACCGCCAGTCCGGGCCGCCAGCGCACGCCGT
Organism: Candidatus Hydrogenedentales bacterium; assembly: GCA_041859375.1. Lineage (GTDB taxonomy): Bacteria > Hydrogenedentota > Hydrogenedentia > Hydrogenedentales > CAITNO01 > JBHEKP01. Next base: position 2,624 of record JBHEKP010000260.1, read on the forward strand.
GCTCCACGCCCACCTCGATGCACAGCACGTAGAGGTTGTCCACCTTCAGAATCTGGTGCCATTCGTAGTAGGCGTTGGGTGTGGACGCAAAAATCTGTCCCATGCCGCGCGGGTCGCCGTGGTTGAACTGGCGGGTCCAGTTTTTCCCGTCGCGCGAGGTGGCCAGACGGAGGCCGGGCAGGACGCCATCCTTCCCCCGGTAGGAGTAGTACATGCGCCAGTCCCAGCAGTTCCCCCCGGCGTTCCACTCGCGCATGACCGCCGCCTGGGAGGCCATCTCCTCGTGGTACGGCGCGGCCGGTTCCGGGGCCAGCACCGGCGCGCCGCCGTGCCGGACAATGGCCGCCCGGGTCACGGACGAATACCCGTCATCGCCCGCCGGACAGACCGCCAGGCCAATCCGGTCCTGCACCGTGCCCGTGGTGCCGGAGTAGTAAATGTAATAGGCGTCCTCCTCGGGGATGTACAGCACCGTGTCGAGTCGGATGCTGCCCGAGTCCCAGCCCTTTTCGGCGGGCAGAAATATGGGGTTGGCCCCGTCCTGGTGCCAGCGATAGGGGTCCGTTTCCTCCGCCCAGGCCTTGCCAATGGCCGCCGTGTTGCGGTTTGACGCGGGCACCGCGCCGTAGAACATGATCAGCCGCCCCGGTGCCTTCGGATTGGGCAGGATGCATGGCTCCTCAATCTGCTGTGACATCCATTCATGGTCCGCCCGCGCCAGCACCACCTCGCCGCGCACCGTGTCCCCGTCCCCGGCCCATGCAACACCCGCCGAAAGGAGGAGCAGCACGGCGCATGCCGCCATTGGAACAATCCCCCTCATGGCCGGTTCTCCTTGCCTGCCTTTGCGCGCAGCGAGGCGGCGCGGTCGAAGATCTCGGCGCGGGAAATGCCCGCCGCGTCGTACATGGCGAAGATGTTTTCGTCGGGCGTTTCCGGGGGGACGGTGTGGGACGCGGCGAGGATGTAGCCGCCGCCGTCGGTGGTCATGTCGGCGATGAGCCGCTCCGTGGCGCGGCGCACCTCAGCGGCGGTGCCGTTGGGCAGCACACCCTGGGTGTCCACGCCGCCCATGAAGGACAGGTGCGCGCCGAACTCGCCCTTCAGTGAGGCGGGCTCCATGCCGGGGCAGTTGCACTGGATCGGGTTGAGCACGGACACGCCGATTTCGATGAGGTCGGGGATGATGGCGCGGAGCGCGCCGCAGCAGTGGTGGGCCACGGGCAGGCCGTGGCGCAGGCCCACGTCGGCGGACCGTTTCAGGTGCGGCTTCACCAGTTCGCGCCAAAGTTCCGGGCTCATCATGAGCGCCTGCTGCCCCGCCACATCGTCGCCCAGCCAGAGCCAGTCCGCGTCAAAGCGCTCGCACGCCGCAACGGAAAGCATCACCGAAAAATCGCCGCAGCGGCCCAGCATCCTGTCCGCAAGGCCGGGGTTGGCGGCGAGGTCGAGCAGGGTGTCCTCCATCCCCCGCAGCCGCCAGTACATCTCGAAGACGCAGGGCGACACGTCCACGCCGATGAAGGCGTCGCCCCGGTCCGCCAGCAGCGGTGTCATGCGCCCGAGCAGGAATTCCAGGTGCTCCGCCGGAAAGCGGTACCGCTCCACCTCCTCCGGCGCGAGGCCCGCCAGCGGAAACTCCGCAATCTGGTTGAAGCCGTCGCGGCGCAGCCAGCGCACGCCCCAGAAGTCGGTGTGCCCCTCGCCGTCGTGGTCGTGGACAATCCCCTCCATGGCGTAATTGTTGTTCACCCAGGTCTGGCGGATGTCGTTTCCCATCGCCTCGCCCACCAGCGCGGGCGGGATTTCCAGCAGCGCCGCGAGGCGCGCCGCCGTGGACGGGTGAAACCACATGAACACCGGCACCCGGTCCGTCTTCTCCCGCCGCAGCGCGGCAGCCACCCGTTCGCGCGAATTCATGGCACGGTCCTTTCTCGCGCCGCGGGCCTTCCCGTGCGGGCGGCGCCCCCCCATGAGAGCAAATCACTCCGGGGAAAAGCAATCGGGGGGATCCCCCCTAATCGCCGGGTAAAAAAGCGTCTCCAGAGTCGGCATTTCCAAGGAGCCGCATGATGCCGCCCTTCTTTGCCCCAACGGGGCTGCGCAACAAAGCCCAAGGTTGGCCGCAGCCTGAAGGGCTCGGCCTACCTTGGGAACAGGACACCCCACCCGGGCTACCCTGAAGGGGTTGCGCAATCCCTACAGGATAGCGTGGTTATATGGTCCGCCTTACCCCAGGCAGCCCGGCCCCTTCGGGGCAGGACAGCCTGGGGCTTTGTTGCGCAGCCCCGTTGGGGCATCAAAACGGAGACGGTGCTCTTGTCCGGCAATCCCAGACCCAGTAATTGTGCATTTGCCGACGGCGATGGTCCGTGTAATCGTTCCTTCACCCTGCCGGTATTTTCAGTCCTTTTGGGCTGACACATGCCGCGTCCATGTTACATCGGTTTGGATTGCCCCTGGCAGATGGATTTTCCCACCTTATCCGGCGATTCAGGTTGCCGCAAAACGCTTGAACAGGGCGTTCCGCCTGCCGTATGATCATTCCCTGAGGAAAGTCAGGGGCCATTCCAACCAGTCCGCCGCAGGGCCGCGCTTTTTTATTTTTTGCGCGGCCCGGCAATAAGGCCGGCGGCGGCCCGGAACGGCGCGCCCCTTCCCCCCTTTCCCCATGCGGATCCGCCGCCGTTCGGCGGTTCCGGCGACC
>JBHEKP010000063.1:0-5004 GCA_041859375.1 Candidatus Hydrogenedentales bacterium
TTCCGTGCTGTCCTTTTTCAAGCCCGCCAGCCTCGGCGAGAACCACGCCGCCGCGGCCCTCGCCCGGCTCGGCATGGAGGACGTGTACGAGGCGGACAACGCGGCGGCGTTCCTGATGATGCTGCCGCTGCGCGACTGGGAACTGGTGCTTGTGGACGTGGCGGAGGGGGACAACGACAAGAGCGTGTTTGACGCGCTGGCCGCGCACCACGACCGGGGCGGCAGGATCATCCTGTACCACTGGCTGTTGTCCTACGCCATGCCCCAGGCGCTGCTGGAGCGCGCGGGCGTCACCGTGTCCGGCTATTACAACACGCCCCTGTCCGTGCGGAGCTGGGAGCGGTCACCCCTTTTCATCTGGCCCAATTCGGTGCCCTCGATCACCGGCCTCACCCCCCATGGCACGATTGCGGGGCACTGGCTCGGCACCACCACGGCGGCGGCCCACGCCGGGTACACCAGCGCGCCGGCTGCGGGCAAGTGCGCCGTGACCATGGATGCCGGCGGACGGTTCATTTTGAACGGCTTTTCCCCGCAGAACGCGGCGGGGGACACCGACACCGATTCGGACGGCACGGCGGACATGGTGGAGTTGTATGAAAACGAAATCATGAACCTGCTCCACCCCCCCTCGGCCACGCTGCGGGTGAACCTCTCCCCGGCGGAGGCTGTTGCGGCCGGGGTGCGCTGGCGCAGGACGGGCACGGAGGCTTGGATGCGCAGCGGGGCGACGCTGACCAAACTTCCCCCGGTCACGGTGGGGCTGGAATTCCTCAGCGCGGGGAGCTGGATCGCGCCGGAAACACAAAGCATTGTGATGGCCGAGGGGGAGTCCAGGGTTGTCGAGGCGGTGTTCACCCCGGCGCCGCCCATGTCCGGCGCCGTCCGTGTCACCATCACCCCCGCCGGGGCGGCGGCTGCGGGCGCCAGATGGCGGGTCGCGGGGGGCGGCGCGTGGTATGCCGGCGGACAGACCGCACCCGGTGTGGCTCCCGGAACGCACACGGTGGAGTTTTCCAGCGTGTCCGGCTGGTTTGCGCCCGCGCCGATGCAGGTGACGGTGGCCTCCGCTATAACCACGTCCGTGTCGGCGGCGTACACGCCGGACCCCGGCGCGCTCGGGTCGATCACGGTTGTCATCGGCCCCACCGCGGCGGCTTCGGCGGGGGCGAAATGGCGCATATCCGGCGCGACGGAGTGGCGGGAGGACGGTTACACGGAGACGGGCCTCTATCCCGGCTCCCACTGGATAGATTTCACGGGCGTCCCCGGATGGCTGGGCCCCTGGAACGCCATTGTGTCGGTGGAGCCGGGCAGGAACACCCGGTACCGCGCCGTGTACACCCTTGACTCGTCCAGCCTGGGCGCGGTGACGGTGGAGATTGAGCCGGAGGCCGCGGCGGCGGGGGCGAAATGGCGGATTGACGGAACTGAGGAATGGCTTGCGGACAGGCATGTGGAAGGCGGCCTGCCGCTGGGACAGTTGACGGTTCAATTCTCCGACGTTCCGGGGTGGGTGACACCGGAACAGCGGACGATCACCATCACCGCACGCAGGACCATCTATGTCACCGCGGGTTATGTGCGCATCCAGCAAACCCTGGCCTCGGTGCGCGTGAATGTCACGTCCGAGCTCGCGGTGATGGCGGGGGCCAAATGGCGGCGGCTGGGCACCTACACCTGGCGCGCACCCGGAACGGGGGACTACAACCTTCCGCCGGGCGCCTGCACAATCGAATTCGCCGATGCGGTCGGATGGGTCCGGCCCGCCGACAAGGAGGTGGCCCTCACGGCGGGGGAAACCACGACGGTGGATGCGGTGTTCACGCCCACCTCCTCCGCGAAAAGCGGGCTGAATGTAACGATCATGCCGCCGGAGGCGGTGGAGGCGGGGGCCCGGTGGCGCAGGACGGGCGCGGCCTGGCGCGAAAGCGGCTCGGTGGAGCAGCCGCTGGTTCCGGGCGCCTGCACGGTGGAATTCATCAACATTGCCGGGTGGACCAGGCCCGCGAACATGCCCGCCACCCTTTCCCCCGGCGTTGTGACCGTGTTGAACGCGGCCTACGTGTCCAACGCGCAATTGTACGGCGCGGTGCGCGTGTCCGTCACGCCGCCGGAGGCGGTGGCGGCGGGCGCGAAATGGCGCAGATCGGGCACCAGCGTCTGGCGCGCGCCCGAAAGCACCGAGACGGATGTCGCCCCCGGCACGCACACCATCGAGTTTTCCGAGGTGTCCGGGTGGACCAAGCCGTCCGGAAAATCCGTTGTGGTGACGGCGGGCGCGACGGCGGAAACGTCCGCCGCATACACCCAGATCGCCCAGACGAAGGGGATTCTCACGGTGGTGCTGCTGCCCGCGGAGGCGGCGGCGGGGGGTGCGAAATGGCGGCGCACGGGCACGGAAACCTGGCGCGCCGGCGGGGAACAGGAGACGGGCGTGGCACCCGGCAACCATGCGGTGGAATTTTCCGAGGTGTACGGCTGGACCAAGCCCGCCGGCATGGCCGCCGCCGTGCGCGCCGGGGAAACGACCACCCTCACGGCCGCCTACACCGCAAGCCTGCGCGACCGCGGTTCGCTGCGGGTTGTCCTCGGGCCTGCGGGCGCTGAAAGCGCGGGCGCGGGGTGGCGGCGCGCGGGCACGGACACCTGGCGCGCGGGCGGCGCGACGGAAACGGCGCTGATGCCCGGCGCGCACACGGTGGAATTCACGGAACTGGAGGGATGGGTCCGGCCGGCGGACGCGACCGTCCAGATTGCGGCGCAGAAGACCACGGAGGTTTCCGCCGCATGGCTTTCCCCGGAGGAGGCCGCCCGGGCGCTGCTTGACGCCTTTGGCGGGGCGGACGCCGACGGCGGCGGCGCGCTCGAGCCCGGCGAGGTGCGCACCGTGCTGCCCACCCTCGGCAACGGCGTCTTTGCCCTGCTGGACGACAACGGGGACGGTGTTGTGTCGGAGGCGGAGTTGCGCGCGCTCACCGGGGGGGAGCCGGACGGGGGCTGCGCGGGATGTCCGGGCGGCAAGTCCTTCCTTCCGGGGGACTGGTTTCTGCTTGGCCTGGGCATGACGGTGCTGACGGTGTTCCACAGAAGGAAATAGGCCGGGACGGTTCGGGCGGAGGACGCGCCGCATTGTGCGCGGGGTTGAACGCATTTTTTCCTGTTGTGGACAATTTTTCACGCCCTGAATTTGCCGGTAATTCCGGACAGGAAATCACGATTTCCGATGGGGTATACTTTTCCCGGTTTTTACCGCTGGGACGCCGGGTAACAAGACTGATCGGGAATTCATCATGAACGCACTCACCAAGTTGATGATTCAGGCGCATGTGCTGCATTGGCGTTTTACATGGGAAAAGCACAATTCCCATTATCCGGTGCCGGTGAAGGACAACCCGAAGTTCATGACTGCGTGGGACGCGGTGGACCTGATCAAGGACGGTGCGGTGATGGGCACCTCCGGGCTGGGGGGCAACCAGCGCTGCGCGCTGATGTACTGGGCCATCCGGGAGAAATTCAAGGCGGAGGGGCGTCCGAAAAACCTGACCATTGTGTGCACCGGCGGCCAGGGCACGCGGGGCAAGATACCGGGGTCGCTTGAGGAGATTGGGCTGGAGGGGCTGAACACGCGTCTCTTCACGGCCCACACGGAGACTTTCAAGGCCCAGTTGAAGCTTGCGGATGCGGGGAAGCTGGAGCTACAGGTGATTCCGCAGGGAACGCTCACGCAGATACTGAAGGCGCAGGGCGAGGGGCGGGACTATGTGGTCAACGAGATTGGCCCGGGCACCTTCATGGATCCGCGCACGGGCCGGGGCACCCCGGTGACGCCGGGCGCGCCGCAGTATGTGGAGGTGCTTGAGGACGGCCGCTTCAAATACCGGCTGCCGAAGATTGACACGGCGGTGTTCAGCGCCCCGGCGGCGGACCGCAAGGGCAACATCTACATGAAGAACGCGTCGGTGCTGTGCGAGAGCATGGAGATGACGCGCGCGGCGCGGCGCAACGGCGGCAGGGTGATCGTGAACGTGGGGCTGCTGGTGGAGGAGGGCCATGACGAGGTGTTCCTTCCGGCGGACCAGGTGGACGCGGTGGTGTACTGGCCGGACGTGGAGCAGACGGCGACCATCAAGCACCGGAAGCACTGGGAGATGTTCACCACAAACAGCACCATGGACATCCGGGAGGGGGTGGCGCGGGTGCGCGTGGTGAACGACCTGCTCGGCGTGACGCCGAAGCGCAAGCCGGTGGACGGCGTGCTGGCGCGGCTCGCGACCCAGATTTTCGCGGCCCACGCGGCGAAGGGCGACCATGTGGACATCGGCGTGGGCCTGCCCGAGGAGGTGTCCCGCCTGCTGTACGAGAGCGGGGTGATGAACGATCTGGTGATGATCAACGAGAGCGGTGTTTTCGGCGGGCTGGCCGCGCCGGGCATCTTTTTCGGCGCGGCGGTGAACCCGACGGAAATCGTCTCCTCCGCCACGGCCTTCGAGCGGGTTTATGAGCGGCTGGACTGGGCCATTCTCGGCGCGCTGGAGATAGACGGCGACGGGCATGTGAACGTGTCGAAACGGGGGGAGGGCGCGCTGAATTACGTCGGCCCCGGCGGGTTCATCGACCTTTCCACGAGCGCGAAGGCCCTGGTGTTCTGCGCGGCGTGGGGCGACCGCGCAAAGATAGAGGTGGAGGAGGGCCGCGTGCGCGTGGTTGAGCGCGGCACGCCCAAATTTGTGGAACGGGTGGACGAGATCACCTTCAACGGGCGGGAGGCGCTGCGTGCCGGCAAGAAGGTGTTCTATGTGACCCATGTGGGCGCGTTCCAGCTCACGGCGCGGGGCATGGAGCTGGTGTGCGTGCTGCCCGGCGTGGACGTGCAAAAGGACATTCTGGACGCGTGCCCCATGCGCGTGGTGCTGCCCGAATCGGGCGCGCCCGCCGTGGCCGGTCCGGAGGTGGTCACCGGCAGGGGCTTCAAATTCGCCCTGGGAGAATGACATGCGCGCG